>NZ_LN812103.1:0-309805 GCF_000942395.1 Risungbinella massiliensis | reverse complement strand
CCCATTTGGTAACGCCTTTGATCTCAGGCATTGGGGTACGTAATCGCATTGGCATATAGATAACCTCCTAAATAGATTTACTTTCAAAGGAAAGAAAAGACCTAACACAAGGGCTAGGTCTTCTCATTTAAGGAACCCTTTGTGGGTCAGTTATGATTACAGGTTCTTTTGACCTGGTTTCCAGTCTGCTGCACAGAGTCCACCGGATTGTAGAGCAGACAATACACGGATCGTTTCATCTACGCTACGACCAACGTTGTCATCGGTAACAACTTGGTAACGAATGGTACCTTCAGGGTCGATGATGAACAGACCACGCATTGCAATTCCTTCTTCTTCGAGAAGAACACCGTATTCACGGCTAATTTTGAGGCTTGGGTCTGCTGCCAATGGGTAGTTGATATGACCTAGACCGTTCTCTTCACGTGGGGTGTTGATCCATGCACGGTGAGAATATTTGGTGTCAGTGCTTACTCCCAAGATATCACAGTCTAAATCTTGGAATTCATCATATCGATCGCTTAACGCGGTAATTTCAGTTGGACATACAAAGGTAAAATCCATTGGATAGAAGAAAAGAACGAGCCATTTGCCTTCATAGTCTTTCAGACTTACCTTTTCAGCAAGAGTCTCTAGATTTTTAGTGCTATCTAGAGTAAAGTCTGGTGCTTGTGTACCAACAAGACGTGTAGCCATGGAACTAATTCCTCCTATATGTATAAAACGTATTTGCTTCTAAAAGAAGCGGTATCTTTTGAACAACCAATAGCGTACCATCTGTCCCAGTTTAAAGTCAATGCAATATTATACTTAATCTAATCTGAAAAGATTTATCAATTACTTGTTTCGTTCTATCTCAGTATTTTGCAGGATTATAAAATTTATACTACTTTGCTCTGTGACAAAGCCACTATTGTAAACTAGAAAAATTTTTAATGCGAAGCAATGTTGTTCTCATTCTAACTTCTCTTAAATGTTATAATATAGGCAATAGTAGCTTGTGTATTTAGCAGCTATCTCCCTATACTTCACAAGCTCACCAATTATCCGGGAGGAACGAACGTGAATTCAACTTTTGGAAATCCGTTTCAACAACCACCTAATAACCAACCTTCTCAAAACACATCCAATGCACCTTTTCGTGTAATTGACTCCGCTCAAGGTGCTACTGCTTCATTTGAGATTCTAGAATATGCTCCTCTTCAAGCTGGACAATATTACTTCCAACAACGTGCTGGCGGGCGCTTAAAACAAGTCCGGATCGTGATGAATAATGGGAAAGTCATCATGGAAGCTGGTGCGCTTCAGTTCTTGAAAGGACACATTCAAAGTCAGAATGATGTTGGCGGTGTTTCCGGACTGATGGGGAAACTTGCTGGTTCTATGCTAAACAATGAGTCAGCTTTTAAACCTTCCTATGTAGGAACAGGAGAAATTTACTTAGAGCCTTCTTTTGAACATTATCTTGTCTATCACTTACAAAACGAAGAAATTATCGTAGACAAAGGGATGTTCTTTGCTTGTGAAGCAACCGTAGAAGTGGGAACTGCTATGCAAAAAAGTATCTCTTCTGCTCTCAAAGGTGGAGAAGGTCTCTTCCAAACGAAACTAAGTGGCACTGGGATCGCAATCATGAAATCTCCAGTTCCGGCAAATGAAATTATGAAATTACAACTGAACAACGAGCGTGTCCAAGTGGATGGCAACTTTGCCCTTCTTCGTACAGGTGGCATCTCCTTTACAGTAGAACGTTCTGCTAAGTCTTTGCTCGGCTCTGCTACTAGTGGAGAAGGATACCTCCAAACCTTCAGCGGAACAGGTACCCTTTGGATCGCTCCTACCGAACCAATCTATTTCCCAGCTCCAACTGTATAAAGAACACAACCCGCATGGCAATCAATGCCTGCGGGTTGTGTTTATTTTGCTGGTTGTGGGATGAGTTTCGTCTCCCAATTTATCAGATTTCCTTTACTAATTCGATCTACATGCAGTAATGAATGAGGAGTCTCATATTCTGGCTTCCAGTTAAATTCAATAGATCCGTTGACCAATTTTGCTTTATTAATGACAAATGGTCCTATTCTACCATTCTCATTGCCAATGCTTACAACAGCAGCGTCATATCCATCATGAATGTTGGCTTTAATCTTTATTGTTTTTTGTCCATCTGCGCCAATATACAAATCTTGAACCACTAGTTCGGCTCCCTCAACCGACATTTTGGTTCCTTTTTGTAGGGGGAAAGTCTTCGCTATCGTAACAGGTAACCAATTACCTTTTAGTCGGAAAGTGTAGAAAGAAGATGTTGGAAATGGTGTAAAAACCCCTTCAAATACCATATCACCAGTTTTTGGGTCTTCGTCTCCACTACCTCCTTTCATGTACACTGGTCGATCTACTTGTTTGTCATTATCCTGATCATCGGTATTGGAATAGATTACATTTCCTTTATCATCTAAAATTTCAAATGGGTAGTTATATCCATTGGGATTCAACACATATTTACTGCGAGTCGTTAAAATAGTGTGACTTGGTCTCAGATCCAACTTCGATACTATCAAAAAATTCCCATCTGGTGCTTGATATGTTCCTCCGCTTGCTATATTCTGTAATGTCTGAGATTTCGTGAAATCGATTGGGATGGTAAATCTCCAATCACCCTCTATTAAATCTCGTTTTCCGTTTTCCGGCCTAATATGCTTAACATGTAGTTTTAGAATGATTTTTTGAACATCGGTATCCTCCACTTGGAATGTAATGATCCCTCGTTGATCAGGAGATACCTTTCCATCTCTATTCTCACTATCATTAGCTACCCCCCAGCCTTTCAGGAATACAACTACCAGACGTTTTGTTTTTGCATCATGAGCTTGAATATTTTTTCTGTTCAGGAAAGCAGCATCTAACGAAATTGCCCCAATTTTCTCTCCATTATCTTTCCAAGCATCATAGACAATTTTGATCATACCTTGATCTGCCATCACTTCCTGTATTTCGATCGTAACTCCGTTATCCGTCACTTGATAACGTTTCTTCTCAACCAAACCGCTTTCATCCGCTTTTTGGAAGCCTTTATCTAATGTCACTGGTAGTATCTTATGAACCAGATCCTGAAAAGCAGCCGAAGTATAGTATGTTGTCACTAGTCCAGCTAAAATAAATGAAGCTGCCGCTACTGCATACCTCCATCTTTTTCGCTTCTTTGGCACCATATCCATTGCGACTACTTTTTCTTCCAGCTCCCTTTCTCCCTTCCTTTTCTTCTCTTGTTCCACCGCAATCTTCCCTAACATATCTTCCATCTTTTGAACAACGACATCCGGTACTTCCACTTCTTTGTTGCCCCAGTTTTCCAATGCTTGTTCTAATTTTGGATTTGATTTCATAGAGAGTACGCCTCCTTTGCTTCAAAGTAACGCTGTAGGATCTGCCTCGCTTTATGGAGCCGAGATTTGATCGTACCCTCCGGTACTTCCAACATCTCTCCTATTTCACGCATCGTATACTTTTCACGATAATAGAGCGAGATTACCAAGCGGTATGGTTCTTCTAATCGATCGATCATTTCTTGTAGTTCTATCTGATCGTAAGGAGCTTGAACCGGTATCTCTTGTTTGGTCTCTTGTAAAGAGATCACATTATTTTGTCTCTTACTCAGTTTGTAACACTGGTGGATTAGAATCTTGATGATCCAACTTTTAAAATATTTCCTCTCCTGCAATTGATCTAAGTTTTGATATGCTTTCCAGATTGCTTCTTGGATGGCATCGGCACAATCTTCATCACTTCGTAAGATAGTCTTGGACACCCGATACAATATAGAATGGATGGAGCGAATTAATTCAGCATAAGCGTGATGATCGCCTGATTGAGCTTTGGTTACTAGCTGCTCGACCTCTATCAAAGGAGAACCCCCTTTTACTTTTGCTATCACTATGAGTCATACAAAAGGGAAATCGTTCACGGCTTCAAGAAATAGACAAAAACCACAGAGCTTACCCCTGTGGTTGTATAATAACAAGCTATTTGGCCGGTTGCGGGTAGATCTTGGTCTCCCAATTGACAGGATAACGTTTAGATATCAATTCGATCACCATAGTGGTTGTACTATCCCAATTACGTGTACTGTCAATCAGGATCATGCTATCTGATATATTTCCACGTAATGTTCCTCTTGCAGTCTCATTTCCTTTTGCATCATAGAATCGGACTTTCATATTATTAAATTCATTACTTGGAGTACTAATTACATTTAAAAACTGGTATCCGTCTATTTCTTTAATATGTGGAGATTCAATACGGAACGTATGTCCTTCCACATTGACTTAGCTGTATCGGAGAGATTGATTACTTTTTTTCGTTGATTGAAGATCTTGTAACATTGATTAATTAAAATTCTGGTTAGCCATGTTTGAAAATGTTTGGGTTTCTTTAATTGAACTAACTTTTGATAGGCTTTTAAAATCGTATCTTGTATAGCATCAACGCAATCTTCATCCTTTTTTAGGATTGCAATTGCCACATGGTATAGGGATTGCTCACTTTGATCGATCAGCTCTACAAATGCTGACTGATCCCCTTTTTGGGCTCTTTTTACAAGAAGCTCTTGTTTCGCCAAATTCTCCCCTCCTCTAATCCTATCTATTTATACATTAGATCCAGAACGAGGGGGTTACGTTCTGTGCTCACAAAGGTGACACAATCAATCTTAAATATTAACAAGTGGGAGAAATGTACAGCTTGCCTTGTCAACTAGACGGCTCTTTTTAGGAGACATACAATAGAATAAAACATAATGGACTTTTAGATCCTACCAATACTATTTAAGAGAAAACGAGGAGATCTCATCATGTTTTTAGGTGGCATTGAAGCAGGAGGAACCAAATTTGTCTGTGGTATAGGAAATGAGTACGGGGAGATTTTAGAGCGGGTCAGTTTTCCTACTACCTCTCCTGAGGAGACAATCGCTCAGGTGTAGCTTTTTTCCAAAAGCATAATCCAGAAGCGATTGGCATCGGTTCGTTTGGTCCTATAGACCCTGATCCGAAGAGCCCCACTTATGGACAGATTACTACTACACCCAAATCAGGATGGGCAAATTATCCTTTTTTAACAGAGATGAAAAAACATTTTTCGATTCCAATGGGTTGGGATACAGACGTGAACGTAGCCGCATTAGGAGAAGCTACTTGGGGAGCTGCTGTTGGGTTAGATAGCTGCATCTACATAACTGTTGGTACTGGAATTGGCGGGGGAGTCTTGTCGGAAGGAAAACTGATACATGGGCTGGTACATCCAGAAATGGGGCATATTCCTGTAAAGCGCCACCCTCAAGATCTATTTGAAGGAAATTGTCCATTTCACGGTGATTGTTTGGAAGGCATGGCATCAGGCCCAGCAATCCGGAAGCGCTGGGGAGAAAGTGGAGATGAACTAGCAACAGAAAACATCGTCTGGGAGATCGAAGCCTATTATCTAGCGCAAGCGGTCGTACACGCTATTTTGTTCCTCTCTCCCAAACGAGTGATCCTCGGTGGTGGTGTAATGAACCAAGAGCAACTTTTTCCGCTTATTCGCCATCATGTATTAGAGATGCTAAATGGATATATTCAGAATGACCGTATCTTAAAGAAGATTGATTCCTATATCGTAGCACCAGGACTTGGCGATAATGCAGGATTATGTGGGACTTTCGCATTGGCTCGGCAGGCATGGGAAAAGAACAATATACGAGGCTAAGTCTAGGATGTTTGTCATTTCAATATTTAGAGCATGTTGCATAATTAGCCCTAAGACAGAGGTTTTCCCCTTTTGAGATGCGACTATGAGCGATAGGGAGCTGGAGCAGATCATAAGCGGGAAAACCGGCGGCGCGCCTACGTTTAACTTGGATTAATGCAACAAGCTATATTTAGTCTTATCCTAAGAGAATCCGAAAATTACATACCAATTGAAAAATTAGGATCTGTATTTTCTATCTTGGTTGGTAGAATAAGAATATTTTCTTGTGCCTCTAGCAAACCTACCAGAAGATAACCTTGTACCATATCCAGATCTGGATCCAAAAAATGTGGTGCGATTTGGGTTAAAAATCGAAGCATAAATTCAACACCATCCCTTCTTTTTGTGTATCTTCTGTAAAATGATAATGGGTATTAACTAAGTCGGGAATTTTGCTCGTTACTTATTAGAGCGATTTCATACTAAAAAGGTTCATCCTATTTTGAAGTTAACATGATAAAAATAAAACCCTCCACTCACGGGATATGAGTGGAGGCGATAGTTTACTTAGCTGGTTGTGGAACAATCTTAATGTCTTTGTTGATTGGGATCCGTTTCGCAATCGAATCCAACATGATTGTAGTAGTTTTAGTGTCGTTGTTAGGAATGGAGGTAGAAATAACTGCCTTCCCGTTGCCATGCAACAATTGCATAGGCATAACCTCTGCATACCCAGTCAACTTTCCATTCTGGTCATAGAAATGAAACTTCATATCACCATAGCCGTCTTTTATCTCTCCTTGTAGAACAAGCTCTTTTGTACCATGTTTTCCTTTTTGCAATGATCCAACAGTAAAATTGCCTGCTTCTGTTTGGAAATGAGTATTCGGTTGATAGAGGACTTTCTGATCCAACATTTGCTTAATCCATAAAGCATGAAGACGATATGTGAAGTAAGAAGATGGTGGAAAGATGGCAAATTCATATGTATCTACATATTTTTTGTCTATATGCATTCCGCCTACACGACTTTTCAGAAAATCATTATTATGATATTTCTGCAAAATATGCCAATTCTCATTAGAAAACAAAAGATTCCCTTTATCATCTAGTAATTGGTATTCCGCCATCTCCCTCGTTTCTGGTGATTCACCACCCTCACCTACAAAAGTTGTTTTTAATACAGTTTGACTAGTCAATAATTCTAAACTCTCCACAAAAAATTCTCCAGTAGACAACTGTATTCTTTCCGATCCCATTCCAGTCTTTTGTTTTGCTTTTGCTTTAGTTAAATCAATTGGGATAGAAAAATTCCATGTACCTCGAACATCAATATCTGCAATTTTCGGACTTACATAATTACCCTCTTTCCACAAATGATTTACTTCCAATTTAAAAACCGCTTTATCTGGTATCTCAGTTGGCGACTCTAGTGTGAGCAATCCTGTTCCAATTCCTTTCCTATTATTAGCATTTTGTATATCATTGATCCAAATCTCTTTTTCTTTTTTAGTTTGAGGATCTACGATATATGCATGCCATTGTGTATTCACCGCGCTAAATAAAGCAGAGTATGGGACAGACTCTCCTTTTTCATTTTTGATCTCATAGACTACGGAGACACGCCGCCCTTCTACTAATAACTCTTTGATCTCAATGGTATAACCTTTATCAGTGGCAGTTAATTGGAGAGATTCTACTAAACCTTCCTGCTGTGCCTTTTGATAACCCGAATCATTAACAGGAAATAGATTCTTCACATACTCCTTGAAATCCGCCGATATACTGTATGTCGTCACAAACCCAGCTACTAGAAAAGATGCTACCGATGCTGCGTACACCCACCATTTGCGCTTCTTTTTCTTAGGTAGATCTACTCCATTGCCTGTTTCCTTTGGTGGCAGATTCTCTAATGTTTCCTCCATCTTTTGCAGAAAAACAGCTGGTACCATAATCTCTTCTTGCTCCAACTCATCAAAGGATTGATCTAATTTTTTCTCCATGGATGTCATATCGTGTGAACCTCCTTTGCCTCTAAAAAGTTCTGTAGCATCTGCCTCGCTCGATAGAGACGTGACTTGACCGTTCCAGATGGTAATTCGAGTAAGTCCGCTACTTCTTGAAGGGAATATTTTTCGAGATAATAGAGCGTCACAACCAGTCGGAACGGTTCTTCTAATCTACTAACCAAATCTCGGAACTCTACTCTCTCATAGGCTTCTTGGACAGGTATCTCCTGCTGAGCATCCTGTAAGGAAATTACTTTTTTCCTCTTATTATGAAGGCGATAGCATTGATGGATTAAGATTTTAGAGAACCAACTCTTAAAATATTTGGGCTCTCGTAGCTGCTCTAAATTCTGATATGCTTTAATAATCGCTTCTTGCATCGCGTCCGCACAATCTTCGTCTTTCGCCAAGATGGATTTGGCTAACCGGTATGATACTTTATGTATTGAGCGAATCAACTCAGCAAAGGCATGTTGATCACCTTGCTGTGCTTTGACCACCATCTGTTCGATCTCTTGCAACAGAGTCCCCCCTTTTCTCTTCTATTAACTATGATCCTAAATAAGACATTACGGTTCCCTAGTCATGAAACAGACACAAAAAAGAAGACCACCATTATAAGCAGTCTTCTTCCACGGTTATGCCCATTTTTCTTGATATTCTTCTTCCTTAAAACCTACAGTTACCTTGGTTCCATCTGTAGCAAGTGGTCGCTTAATCAACATTCCATCAGAAGCCAGTAAGGACAGCTTTTCCTCATCGCTCATCTCTTTTAACTTTTGAGAAAGTCCTAGTTCACGGTATTTTTGTCCACTCGTATTAAAGAATTTTTGGAGCGGAAGACCGCTAGCTTGGACCATCTCTGCTAGTTTTTCTTTGCTTGGAGGATTCTCTACAATGTGGATCTCTTGAAAAGAAATACCATGCTCTTCTAAGTATTTTTTGGCTTTGCGGCAGGTGCCACATTTCGGATATAGATAAACTTGTAGCATCAAAACATCCTTTCTCTTAATCGGTAGAGTCCGTACGAAATACTTGTCCACCTCGTTTATATTCTACATCGGGTACATTTTCTCGGACATTGGCTACTCTGGCAATAGTAAAGAAAAAGTCGGATAATCGGTTAAGGTATTTACGAACTTCCTCGTTGGTCTCTTGTTCTTGGCAGAGAGTGACTACTTGACGCTCAGCACGCCTTGCCACCACTCGGCAAATATGAAATGCGCTCGACAGTGCAGTCCCTCCTGGTAGGATAAACCGCTGAAGTGGGGAACATTCGCTATCGTAGCGATCGATCCATTTTTCTAATCGTGCTGTCATCTCAGCAGATACTCGATATTGGCGATTTTTTCCCACTTGGGCCAAATCACCACCTGCATCAAATAGCTCATGCTGGATGTCGGTCAAATCTTGGATAAGATCTTGATGGCGGTCTGTTGTAAGTCGGCTAATCGCTTCCCCGAGAAACGCATTTAATTCATCTACTGTACCATACGCTTCCACTCGAACATCATCTTTCATCACACGCCCGCCTACTACATGAGTCTTGCCCTCATCTCCAGTACGTGTATAGATCTTCATTTAACCATTCCCCTCTCCACTTTGTTACTCTCCGTATAATATTTGTGGTACATGATACGTAGGATGGTCAATCACTTCCAAACGGGTCTCATAGACTTGTTCTAATACAGACTGGGTCAGCACTTCTGTAGGGGTTCCAACTGCCACTAACCTTCCAGCTTGAAGCAGATAGATTTGATCACAAAAGAGAGCTGCTAGATTCATATCGTGCAGCACAAGAATCAGCGTTTTTTGATGCCGCTCTTTCCAATCTTGTAACATACGCAACAGTCGCCACTGATAACGTAAATCGAGGTAAGTGGTAGGTTCATCTAATAGGAGATAGGCAGGTTCTTGGGCATAGGATTTGGCGATGGCTACTCGCTGTCTCTCTCCCCCACTCATGGAATGGAGCCATCGATCGCGAAAATGGGTCGTATCGGTGGCTTCCATAGAGAGATTTACCACTTGTTGATCTTTCTCCTCCCACAAAGACCACCGACTCTGATGTGGATATCTCCCCATCTTAACGAGATCCTCTGTAGAAAAACCTAATTCGGTTAGTCCCTCTTGTGTGAGGACTGCAATCTGAACTGCCCGTTCTTTACTTGTAAGTTGTGACAACGGCTTGCTATCTAGCAAAACCTCTCCGGATTGTGGTCGTAATTCTTGATGTAATAAGCGAAGTAGAGTACTTTTTCCTGAACCATTAGGGCCTATAATTCCCACTGTCTGCCCTACTCTGGCAACAAAATCTATTTCTCGAACTCCTGCCCCTGTTGAATGAAGATAGGTAACGTTATGAGCTTCTAGCATGATGACTCATCCTTTTTAATCCAGATTCCGATTTTGGCGTAGAAGAAAGGCAAAAAATGGTGCACCGAGAAAAGCGGTTACCACTCCAATCGGTAACTCTCGTGGAGACAGGACTGAACGAGCAATCGTATCGGCTCCAATCAAAAAAATCGCTCCTGCTATCGCTGCTAAAGGTAATAGTCTCCTGTGATCTGCTCCTATGATTAAACGAAGCACATGAGGGATTACGAGTCCTACAAAGCCAATCATACCCGATACAGCAACCGAAACAGCTGTCAAAAGGGAGGCAGTCAGAAGCAAAATGAGACGAATACGTCTCACAGAGACACCGACATTAGCTGCAGTGCGTTCACCAAGCGAAAAGAGATTGAGCTCACGACTAAGGGACCAAGCGATCCCACTAGCAAGAAGTAACACAGGAGTCAGGATCCACACATCATTCCAATCTCGTAAAGTAAAACTCCCCATTAGCCAAAACTGAATTCTCGGTAATTCCTCATCTGATTGCGAAATGGCATAGGTAAGAATTGCACCAAAAAAAGCATGCACAACTACCCCTGAAAGGATTAGCGTGTGGGTATTTAGTCGTTTTCCAGCAATGAGTAACACCATCAAAAGTGCTATTAAAGCAGCTGCAAAAGAGGCTCCGACAACAGCCCATGTAGCTAAACCCATCAAAATAGCAAGCACTGCTCCTACAGAAGCACCCGAGGAAACACCAAGAATGTAAGGATCAGCGAGTGGATTACGTAGTAGTCCTTGATACATAGTACCCGCAATAGCCAGTGCAGCTCCTACTACCCCAGCAAAGACAATACGAGGAAATCGCAACTTCCAAAGAATCACATCTGCTAAGAAGTTTGGCTCCGATATAGGAAATCCTAGATGATGGAGAATTACTTGTCCTACTAGTTGAGCTGAGTAAAATTCACTCCCGATCATCATCGAAAGGAAAAAAACAAAGAAAAAGCAGAGGATAACTCCTCCGCTCCATAATAAAAGCTTTTGCCGACTCATCGGAAGAGCTCCGGATATAGTTGTTTCGCCATCTGTTCCACTCCATCTATAACCCGAGGTCCAGGCCGACTGATCAAGTTAGCGTCCACTGTAATATACTTCTTTTGCTGTACGGCTTTGATCTGATTCCATCCCGGACGACTTTCTACTGATTTAGGATCTCCATATGTGAAGAGTATCGCATCTGGGTTCCAACCAATCACTTGCTCTGCTGATACTTGAACCCACCCTTTTTGAGAAGCTGCCACGTTTTTTCCGCCTGCAAGTTCTATTAATTCATTTTGGAGTGTTCCAGAACCTGGTGTATAAAACGATGAATCGTCCATCCATACTTTTAACCGTTTTTCTTGTGGAACTTGAGTTAATAACGCAGCAACATTTCGTAACTTCGCCTGCATATTGGCTACTACTTGATCTGCTATATAAGTTCGGTTGGTTACTTGAGATAAGATATTAATGGATGCATATACCTCTTTTAAACTCTCTGCATTTAGCACCAATACGGGAACTCCCAGTTGTTGGAGTTTGGTAATGGTCTCTTTCCCATTTAATGGAGAAGCGAGCACGAGATCCGGTTTTTGAGCCATCACCTGCTCGATATTAATATTCAGATCTCCTACTTTAGGTAGACTCTTCACTTGTTCTGGATAATCGTCGTTAGCAGTTACGCCTACCATCTTTTGATCTAATTGAAGCGCATAGGCAAGCTCCGTATTACTTGGAATCAGCGAAACAATCCGCTGTGGTTCTTTCTCTATCGTCAGTTTTTGTCCAGATTGATCGACGACGGAAATAGGATAATTAATCGAATCTGGCTTTCTTGGTGTGGACCAACTTTTATCTTGCTCAGCAGCTGGCTGACAAGCTACACCCATCACAACCAAAAGCACCATCATCATACTAATCCAAAGAGAACGGATTTTCATCTGGTTGGTTCCTCCTCTAATTTCATTTCACAGCAAAAAACCTTGACACCTATTCGAGGTACCAAGGTAGGAGGCATGCCAAGTGCTGTATGTACCAACTCTTGTGCGCGCCACTCCTTTTCCTCGAAGGAGAACGGCTGATCAGAAAAAGGCAGGTCTCCTGGCTCATGGTTCATAGGAATGATGTACCTTCCCATCCAAGCGGACAGTGGTCTATCACATCGTCCTCCCCATTTACAGTGGCGGGACCGCGCCGGAGTTACACCGGCTTCCCTCTTCGCTTTTTAGAGAATACTAGAATACACTTCTCCAAAAAAGACCCTTTTCTAACTCATTTCGTTCCTTTTCATTATATAGTAGAGTGAAAGCCTATACAATTCGACTAACAGGAGGGATCGTAAGTGAAACAAGTGTTTCGCTTGGAACTTGGGAAAGACAATCGGATAATCACAGGAGATATCTTAGCTCCGACTAAACCACAAGGAAAAGCTCCCGTCATCCTGCTCCTACATGGATTTAAGGCATTTAAAAGCTGGGGATTCTTCCCTACTTTGGCCAAAAGACTTGCAAAAGAAGGCTATGTAGTAATCAGCTTTAACTTCTCAATGAATGGCGTCGAATACGATCAAGCAGATGAAGAGGTAACCAATCTAGACAAATTTGGTCGCAACACTTTCTCACGTGAACAAGAAGATATCGCTACGGTTCTAAAAGCTCTACGAGATGGTGATCTACCATATGCGGAACTTTGCGATGTTACCAAAGTAGGTCTCTTCGGTCATAGTCGAGGAGGAGCCAATGCTCTTATTTATACATTAGATGATCCGTCTATTAATTGTGCGGTCGTCTGGAATAGTGTTGCCGAAGTGCTCTTTTGGGAAGAAAAGACCATCCAGGAGATAATGGAAAAAGGAGTCGCCTATATCGAGAACGTTCGTACGAAGCAACAACTCCCTGTTACCAAAGAAGTGATAGAGGATATCCAAGCCAACCAAGATCGTTTTGCCTTTCTCAATCGATTTGCATTAGATAGCCGTCCAGTACTTGCAGTCGTAGGAACTGCAGATAAAGAACGAATTGTGGAAGGTGCCAAACGATTGGATCGCATCGCTCCTCATTCTGATCTACAGCTCATTATAAGTGGCGATCATACTTTTGGTAGCAGTCATCCCCTTATTACGATAAGTCCTATGTTAGAAGAGGCGATTGGGTATACTGTGGAGTTTTACCAAGAGCATCTCCCAACCATAAAATAAGCAAAATCCCCTTTCCAATCTGGTGATCGGAAGAGGGGATTTCTTTTTCTATTATACCATCACCCGTTTTAGTAAGTTAATGAATCGAGCCCGAACTACTAAGAAATAAACAACTTGCGCTACTGCAAACAAACCGATCGCAATCAAGACTGGATAAAAGGTATCTCCTTTATTGATCTGATCTTCTAATAAAGATAAACCGATCCAGGTTTGAAAAGCAGCTATTACAAGTGGAATAAAGAAAAGGAACGCAATCTGTCTGGAGGCAGAACGCTTCATTTGTTCCAAACTTAAACCAATTTTGGAGAGAGAATGATACATCTGCTGGTCTCGGGTCAGATCGATAAAAAGTTTAAAATAGAGAAAGCTAGCCGTAAAGATAGAGAAGACCGCTGCAATAAACGTTCCAATAAAGCTAGTGAGGTTGAGGCGTTCTTTACTATAAATATAAGTGGTACCTCGTATATCCATTCTAAATGGAATTCCCTCTGCTTGTCCCTTTTGCTCCCACTCTTCTACCAAGCTCTTACCAAACTGAACTTCCTCTGATTGATTAGTAGGGAGTCCTTTGCCATTCCAACTCGGTATATAATATGAAACTACCGAGTCTTCCACACCTTCTTCTCCTACCTTTTGTTTTAGCTTTTCATAGTACTTATCCGAAACTAAAACCATATATCCATACTGAATAAAAGACTGATCTAGCTGTTCCAATACTTGAAGTGATTCACCTTTGATCGAGATCTCTTTCTGACTAAATAGCTTAGATCGTTCTTTTTCCTCGAGCGTCCCTGAAACTAGCAGAATCGTTTCCTTTGATACTAGTTTGAAGCTCTTTCCTTTCAATAAATTTGCTATTCGATTATATTCTGATTCCTTGATTAGAGGCACATAATTATCTTGTCTGTGTGGAATCAAGAAAAATGGAATTTCTACCTTTGTAAAATCAATTCGATTTTGTTGTAATTTTTTCTCTAAAAAGATGTGTTGTTCTGTTGTCTGGGGATCTTCGTCCATTACGAGACCAAAGGCAAACGGATTCGTCTTGTATTGTTGATCATACTGACTACTATATGTGATGACAACCCCAACCGTAGTACAAGCAGCCGCCATAATGATCGTCACCATAAAAAACATCCGTGCATTATCTTTGATTTTAAAAGCAAGTTCGGAAATCCAGATCAGGTTGATCCCTCTCCAGAAAAAGAAGCGATTCTGTTTTAGCTTCTGTACAACAAAAAGAGTGAATTGTGTATAGAAAAAATAAGTCCCCAAAATCCCTAGTGCGAGAAAGATCGCAATATTGCGCATAGACAGTTCCAGTTGATCCATCATATAAAGCGCACCTAGAAAAAGGAGAGGAGACAAGATAACGAAAAAGATCGAACTAGTAGGCTCTTTCTTTGGCTTATTGGACCCTTGTAGCATCTCTAACACCTGATTTTTCCGTAACGCAAAGTAGGTGAGAATCCCAATCAGCAGAAAAAGCACACCAAATGCTAATGCAGTTAACCCCATCGCTTTCCAAGGAAAATACAGGGGAAGCTCTTGCATCTCGATCACCTTGGCTCCCAAAGTCAAGAAAAACTTTGCCAAGATGGTTCCCAGACCAACCCCGGATAGAATGGAAGCCATACCAATGAACATACTCTCTAAGAAAACAAGACCATTTATTTGCTTCTGAGAAGCTCCTAAGATCGTGAGAATACCAAATTCCTTTTTTCTCGCATGGAGAAACGCACTATTAGAGTATAGAACAAACAAGAAAGAGAAGAAGAAAATCAGATACTCCGCAGATTCCATCGAATTTTTGGTCAGCAATCCCATTTGAGACCGTCCAATTTCAGGATGAAAGATAAACATTGCATAGGTAAAAAAGATCATCACCGCAAAGGTACTACTCAAAAAATAAGCACTGTAGGCAGAAGCGTTACGTCGAACGTTATTAAACGCGAACTTTCGAAAGCTCATGCGCATTCCCTCCCAAAAACGAGAGCATATCGATGATCTCTTGGAAAAAAACTTGGCGACTAGTACCACGATGAATTTCACGATATAACGTTCCATCTTGGATAAAGAGGATACGATCGCAGTAACTCGCGGCTAGCGGGTCATGTGTCACGAGTAACATCGTTGTCTCGTCTTCTTTATTAATCTTCTCCATCATTTCCATCACATCACGAGACGTTTTGGAGTCAAGTGCCCCTGTTGGTTCATCTGCCAAAAGCAAAGCAGGAGAATGAATAATAGCACGAGCGACTGCTGCACGTTGACGTTGTCCTCCTGATATTTCAAAGGTCCGCTTGTCCAGAATTGGTTCAATCCCTAGTTTTTTTGCTACCTCCAGACACTTTTGGTTCATTTCGTTTACACTTTTCTTGTCCAAAGTGAGTGGTAACACGATGTTCTCCGCTATGGTAAGTGTATCTAATAGGTTAAAATCTTGAAAAACAAAACCTAGCTGCCGGCGACGAAATTCAGCAAGTTTCTCTTTCTTTAAGGTATAAGGGTTCTCTCCTTTCAAAAAAACTTCTCCTGAGCTAGGTGAGTCGATGGTTGCTACCATATTTAGCAGAGTAGTTTTTCCACTACCTGATGCCCCCATAATTCCAACAAACTCTCCTTGCTCCACTGTAAAATTAATATCTTTTAGCGCTTGGGTCGTTACCTTTCCGGGATAAACTTTGTTCAGCTCCTTAATCCGTAGCACTTCCATTTTCATTACTCCCTTTCTTTCCATCTGAAGGTCCAGAATCTCTTCGCTTCAATAATTTAGTGTAGGGCTTATATTGCTACTCTACTGGAGCTGACCTATCCTTACTATCAGATTACATGAAGCCAACCTTACATCTCGTTAAGGTTGGCTATTTACCCGAAAAGAGAATTCGTACCATCGTTCCTTCGCCAACAGTGGATTCCAACTCTACTCGATGCCCCAATTGCCTACATACTTTTGATACAAGATAGAGTCCCATACCTGTTGATTCAGAAAATCGCCTGCCATTTTGCCCCGTATAATATGGCTCCCAAACCCTTTTTCGATCTTGGGTTGGGATACCAACTCCCTGATCTCTTACTTCTAGGACAACCTGATTCTCTCGTAAATGCCCTGTTATCCAAACTTTTCTACCAGCCTCTGTCGTATAACGAATGGCATTGATTACTAGTTGTCCTAATAAAAAAGCGAGCCATTTTTCATCTGTGTAGACGGCTGTCTCTTCTTCCATCTCTACTATAGGAAAAAGCTTTTTTCGAATAAAAAAGCGTTTATGTTCCGATACGACTTCTTGGGCAAGTCTTTTTAACATCACTTTTTCCACTTGAAAATCATGTTGAAACTGCTCTAATCGTGAAGTATACATCACCAATTCTAATCCTTTTTGGAGACGATCCACTTCTTCTTGGATTTGGTCAAAAACCGCATCTCCTTCTTCTTCCATCGTCATTTGGATCACAGACACAGGTGTTTTCATCTGGTGTACCCACTGATGAAGAAAGATCACATGATCCTCTAATTTTTTTTTAATTTGGTGTATCTCTGTTTGGTAAAGATAATATTGAGAATGCAAAACGTCATCTACCGCTTCTGCAAGTGGTGCATAGCCTGTCTTTTGAATGGATTGATCTAATGTAGCCAGTGGCTGGGACAAATGTTGATACAAGTTCCGTAAGGTGAAATAGCGAAACCCTAGATAAACTAGCAACAAAAGACTACTTAGGATAAGAGAATAGACATATATGTCCAGATCATGGTCTCCGTTTACATAATATAGTGTGGGAATAAGGAGCATTTGGATGAGAAACATCACGAAAAGCGGAATTTGCTCTCGTAAAAATAATTTCATATTGGATCTTCCCACGTAACTTTCATTCGATAACCTGTACCCCTCACTGTTTCAATCGCCTCCAAAATCCCGATCTCCTGTAGTTTTTTTCGTACTCGTGCAATATGTACATTTAGCGTGTTTTCCTCAATAAACACTTGATCGTCCCACAACTTTTCCAATAGACGATCTCGACTTACTACTCGCATAGGTCGTTCCATCAACATCTCCAACAGCTGACTCTCTTTTCTAGTTAGCTCTATTTTCTTGTCACCAAGCGTGATCTGCAACCGTTCTGGATAAAGAAAAAGCCCTTGTAGCTCAATCGTACGCTCACCGGCATAGCTTCCATATGCTCTTCTTAACTGGCTTCGAATCTTGGCAATTACAATTTCATAATGAAAAGGCTTCGTAATATAGTCGTCAGCCCCGTTTTCCAATGCGAGAACCTGATCCATCATGCCATCCCTAGCAGAGAGAAACAGGATCGGGCAATTAGAAGAAGAGCGAATTTGACGACACCAGTAAAATCCGTCATACATTGGCAAGTTAACATCTAGCAATACCAGATCAGGTTTTACTCTATGAAATGTTTGAAGTACTTGTTCAAAATTAGTTACCTCCCTCACTTGAAAACCATACTTTTGGAGGTGGGATTGAAGTAAGCGGTTTATATTTTGGTCATCTTCTACTAATAGAATAGTAAAAATTAGAACATCCCTCTTCTCGATATCAATTTTAGTTCCTGTCAGTTTTCCTAGGCTATAAACGGTTAAAAATATCGTATCGAATCAATTCATAACTGAAAACCTCCTATCCCAAATGTAAACAAAATAAAAGAACGACCCTTTTATATTAAAAGGTCGTTCTGCTGCCTACTAAAACTCATTGATTCGCTGGCGATAATCTTTGGACTCTTGTCTAGCGTCAAATGACATCGTACCAGCTGCTTGGGTTAAGAGAAAATAAATATTAGTAACTGCAATCGTAAATTTTTCTTTTTCTTTGTTTTTTAATGTTATATCTTCTATTCCTCTTATACGATAGAGACCAACTGTGATTAGATTTTCTACTAGATTTTCATAATAGAAGAGATCCTCATCGAGGAGAATTTCTTCTTCCTTGCATTTTTGTTTTAGGTCTAACAACAATGCTGTAAATGTTTGATAGACCTTAGACAAATCGATAGCAAGTGTATTTTCTGGTGTAATCTCTAGATTTGAAATTGCGGATTTCGCTTTTGTTAATTGGACTACGTTTTCTTCGGAAATGACCTCTCTTGGGACAAGTTGTAGTCCTTTTTTGTTCTGATCCTTACTTGATCCATTGAATCCTTTGTTTTTGCTCATCGTACATTCTCCTTCCCATATTCTAATAATGTTGGGAAGGTTGAGTTGCCCCAACCTTGTACCCAGTCAGATTACCCTTATGGATGACCTCACTGGGTACAAGATTAGGTGTAGGTAGCACATATTTATTATAGAGAAGCGATGCAAAGAAAAGAAGTATTCTGTCTGTAAATTTACAAAACTTTTGAACTCTAAATCCCACTGCTTTCTAAACTACTTTCATAATCAAGACAAAATAAAAGAACGATCCTTTTATAAAAGGTCGTCCTGCTGCCTACGAGATATTAACGGTATATCATGTTTTGAAAGTATTGTTTTACTTTTCTTGATTCCTCTCGGTCTAGTCCAGCTTTTTTATTTAACATGTGGACAGCTTCATTTACTAAGAGGGCTAGTGGTTGTTTTTCTTCTTCAATTAATTGCTGGTCTTTATATTGAGCAAGGTTAGCTACTTCTTGTATTACAAGTTGTTCCATATTGTAGTAGATCATATCTAAATTCAGTTCAAAATTAACTGCTGGGTTTGCTTTTTTTAATTCTATATAAGCGATTGGCTCTAATTTTTCAACTGTATCTAATGCCTCGATTACTGTCGTAAAATATTGATGTACTTCTTTGCTCTCCATATTCTTTACTGTGTCAGTGGTAATTTTTTTGTAATAAGAGTCCTTCCAATCCATTGTTAACATAATACATTCCCCTTCCAAATAATAAGTTATTTGGGAAGGTTGAGTATTCCCCAACCTTTACCCAGTCAGATCACCCAAGATGGATCGATCTCACTGGGTAAAGGTTGGTTGTAGGTAGCGATACTCTGCATTATAAAGAAATAATCTATCGAAAAAAAGGTTATCGACTTACTATTCATACTAATGTAACAACTATTTAACTATCCCATCCATATTTTACATGTTCTTAGCGGAATTCCATCGCTAGATTAACCTTTTTCCAGTACAATAGACATGTTCACTATAGAAGGAAACGGAGGAGTTATCTTGACCAAAAACTATCTGTTGCACTCGCTCCGTCATGAGATGGAGCAACCCATTCGCTCCTTTTTACAGACCAAAAAAGAAGAAATCTGCTTAGACGATTATCTTGGCGCAGAGGTTCAGATTACGCATACCGGTCGGAAGTTCTGTATCTCCTGTGGAAAGTATATAAGAAAGACCTATGCAAGCGGATATTGTTACCCCTGTTTTACGACTACTGCCAACAACGATATTTGCTTCGTGCGACCAGAGCGTTGTCATTTTGAGCATGGAACTTGTCGAGAACCCTCCTTTGGGGAGAGTTACTGTATGCAGCCACATATAGTCTATCTAGCACTGACAAGTGGGGTAAAAGTGGGGATTACAAGAAAAGGTCAAGAAATGAATCGTTGGCTATCACAGGGAGCGATCTCCGCGATCCCAATCTTAGAAGTACCTACTCGTAAACTGGCTGGAATGATAGAGCATCATCTCTCTGAGAATTTTGCTGACAAGACCAATTGGCGGAAAATGCTCAAAAACGAAGGAAACGATCTCGATCTTCTCTGGGAGCGTGAACGAGCTTTTGCTTATGTACCGGATTGGGCAAAAAACTATTTGCTTTTAGACGAAGAGCCCCGACATTTTCACTATACCGGGCAAGTCTCAACGGACAAGATCGTCTCGCATAACCTAACCAAAGAGCCGGTCGTCACCGGAACCATACTCGGAACAAAAGGGCAATATCTTATATTGGACTCTGGCGTACTTCAAGTTCGCAGTCATGCAGGATATGAGATTAGCTGGCGGATCGCATAACAATAGAGGAGAAGGGATCTTTTAGAAAATCTTCCTTCTCCTCCAACGCTTTCGCCAGTTTTTTTGTTGTCGAAATAGCAATAACGCACCGAGTCCTATAATAAGAAACCACACAGTCACATGAGTCGCCAATACAAACGAGAGAATAATCACAGCAATGGTAGCTAAAAAGTTGGAAAGGATAATATATCTCGTCACCAGTAGACTAAGTAGATAAAATAAGAGACCAGCCAAGATTAGTACGGGACTTAAGATGAGCAGAGCTCCTGCTGCTACAGCATAAGCACTACGCTCACGAAATTTGCAAAAACACGAAAACATCTGGCCCAATACGACCAAGATCGCCGCAAGATGTGCTGCAAAAAAGCCAAAGCCCCACCATATAAGAAGAACTACAATCGCAGCAGAGAAAAAGTCGAATAGAAGCACCCAAAGAATTAAGTTTCTGCGAAAAGAAGAGCCAAGACACTTCTCCCATGGAATTGCCCCCACTAGATAGACCAAGATCAGTAACAGAAAAAACTCCACTTCTTTCTCACCTCCCTACCATAAAAATAGCGTTCATCGGACAGGCTAATGTAAAGCAAAACTTCCATCAGCAGAGATCTTCTCTTTGTTCTACTCTGATGGTTAGTTGAATCAATGGACATTACGGAGATGATCTCATGGAACGTGAACTAATGTCTCATCTGAGTTGGATTCCTTGTGAAGTAGTTTCGGATGAAGATAACAACCGTTACTGGGTACGCAATGCGGATACAACAGGACAATTCTTCTCCTCAACAGAAGAACTAGTCTCCTATATAGAGAAGGCTTGGACGAAAGAGCATTTCCAAGACCCTGATGCTTATGAACTCCTTTTGAGTGACTTACGAAGTTCCATTTCATTTGGTAGGAATATTACGGAATAACATCATCCCAACCAATAACAGACCACAGTATCCAAAAGCAGGGTAAAGTACTTTTACCAAAGTAGGGAACCCAATTAGAGAAAAAGCATAGCCAAGAATAAAGATAATCATCATCCAATGGACTGGGCGAATAGTAGAGATCTCTTGTAACTTGGCAGTCAGTCCAAATACATTACTGATCAAGGTAGTAAAGATCTCAGACCACATTAAAAGGAGAAAAGCTGCCTTGATCCAAAAACCAAATGGATACACAAGATAGGCCATAGGAATCTCTTTATTGATCACTTGCTCTAAGTTCACTTGTAACGCATAGTCTCCAGCAAGTAACATAATCCCTAACAAACCAGCACCAATCCAGGCCCCTAACTTGCAGATTTCTTCCTTCTCCACCGCACTTCCCAGTGGTACAAGAACGGCTTGTGCCATTACCAGATTAAACGCTACATATAAAATGGCTGAAGTGATCCACGAGCCCCCTGTTTGGATCACATCCTTTTGCATAATGACCGTCCATTCTCCATTCAGCCATGCATAAAAACCAATCATCAGAATAAAGCCAAACATAAGAGGTACTACAACGGAATTAACGGAGATAATACCTTCAATACCACGGATCAGCACAAAGAAGGCAAGAAATGTTGTGAGTAAGACTCCTAAGTGAAAAGAAATCCCCAGATGTTCAGAAGATAGAGATCCAACTCCTGACATCATCGCAGTGGTGGCTCCAAACAACATAATTCCCACAGCTAAATTGATCAGCCGTCCAATTCTCTCTCCAAATAGATATCGGTTTAGTTCCTCATAAGTGCTTGCTTTGGTTCGCGCTCCAAACTGCAATATGCGTTGACCAAGCCATGCAAACAGAAACGTACTAAGGAGAATCCCCCAAAAACCAAATGAACCAAATAACGTAAAAAACTGAAGAATTTCCTGTCCAGAAGCAAATCCCGCTCCTACAATAGTCCCTGCATATGTAAACCCGATCCGACAGGCGAGCCAGACCTTTTTCATCTTTATCTCCCCTTGTCCTACTCCTGTTACTTCAATCTATGATGGTGCAGGACAAGTTAGAAGCAAAAGAAAAACTCCCTTTCTATTATGAAAGGGAGTTTGGATAAACATATGTGGTTATGCAATTAGATTACGCCGAGTAGCCGGTAAAGTTGACTGTTGATTGGTATCATAAACGTATTCTTTGTACTGTGGATTCTCTTCAAAAAACTTGTTTGGGTCTTTCTCACACGTTCTCCTTTGATCTCCACTAATTCCAGCAGTAATCACAAGCTTAGTACAATCAGCTCTCGAGTATTTTTTTTCATCCCCACCGCCATTGCCGTCATCCTTACATTGTGGATGATCTTTGTTCTCTTCTTTGGAGCAGTCAGGATTTTTTTGATTATCTTCATCACCATTCGAGTTGAGCTTAACCTCGATTGACGCAATTACCTCTTTTGACATACTACCATTATCGGTTGGGTCATTTGGATCCGTGGTAGCTTGCGTATCTTTCGCAGTCAGTTTGTAGTAATAAGTCTTTTTGGCATTGCCATTCCCATTACCAAACAGATTGTCGATGATATTTCCACTGTCGTTGGCCAGATTCTGATATGGGAATGGGTCTACAGCTTTATTTCCACTAGTTGGAACTGACTCCCATGGACCACTTTTCGATGTAGAACGCTCTAGTGTAAATTGAACCCGAGTAGGATCTTGTTTGTTCCAAGTAGCGACTACGTTTTCCCCTTCTTGTTTCAATTGAAGGTTCAGGTCGTTTATTTTGAAAGCTGCTGGTGGATCTTGTACACCACTTGGTTTTTGCATGTCTTTACTCTTAATCCCGGATTCCACCATAATCTCTCGCCAAATTTTACCTTTTTCGTCACCTATTTCAAAGTCCCCGCTTTTTCCATTTTCACGGGTATTAAATACGGCGACCGCCAACACAGTATCAGAGGTATATCCGACCATCCAACCTTCTGCGGACTCCTGTGTGGTACCAGTTTTCCCAGCTAGATCTAATCCTGATATATCAAATTTTTTACCTGTACCGTAGTCCTTTTTGAAAACATCTCGCATCATCTCAATAGACCACCAAGCTGTTTGCGGTTTAAAAACTTGTTTTGCTTTTTCTGTCTCTTCATCAATCTGGAAACCGTCTTTATCCATCTTGTAGTCTACTTTTGGTTCGACTTTGTTACCCGCTTTATCGCGGATTTCCATGATGAAATGAGCTTTTTTCACTTTGCCCATATTCGGGTAGACAGAGTAAGCTTGCACCATATCTTTGGTGGAAATCCCTTTTGTGAAACCACCTAGAGATAGAGGAGATAAGTTCTCATCGTTCTTTTCTAACTTGATCCCAAGTTCTCGAACTTTTTCAGCGGAGTATTTTATTCCGATGTTTTTCTCTAAAATATGTGCTGGTGTCAAGTTCAACGATCTTCCCAAAGCCTCTCTGAGAAGTACTTGCCCAGCTTCTTTTTTATTGTAGTTATTCGGATTGTAGGAATAAGTAGATTTATCATTTTTATCATTATAAATGGTATTCGGATGAAAGTTTTTAGGATCCTTTTCCATAATCGGGCTATAAACTGCTAGCGGTTTAATAGTAGACCCCGGCTGAATTGGATACGTTCCATACTGTAAGAATCCAGTTTTGTATTGTTTTCCACTACTAATTGCTTTCACTAAACCAGTCTTGGCATCTAACATCGTCGCAGCAGCATCCATTAATCGATCTTTATCCCCAAGAAGTTTGTTGTTTTCATTAATTGTTTCCAACATTGCATCTTGCGCTTTCTGGTCCATCCCTGTATAGATCTTGTACCCACCATTTTCCAAATCCTCAGCAGACAATTCATAGTATGTCTTCGCTTCTGCCTTCATTGCATCAATATAGGCACTGTATTTGGATCTATCTGGTTTATATTGAGTTAAAAACTTTTTATCTGCACCCAAAGGTGTTTCCATTAATTTCTTCGCTTCTGCTTCTGTAATAATCTGCGGTAAATCTTGAGCAGTCTCTGACATTTTCTGCAGAACCCAATCACGACGTTTTTTTGCCCTTTCAGTTTTACCTGTGTAAGGGTTAAAGATACTTGGTCCGTTTGGAATTCCGACTAACATCGCAATTTCTTGTGGCTCTAATTTCGTCGTAGCAGGATCTTTCCCAAAATAAATTTTAGAGGCTAATCGAACTCCCTGTACGTTGTTTCCATAAGGGATATAATTCAAATAAGCCATGATGATATCTTCTTTAGTTTTTTTACTTTCTAACGCCCATGCTCCAGCAAAGTCGGCTAATTTCCGTGAAATCGTTTGACTACGATCCTCTTGCAAGATATTACCCGCAACCTGCATGGTAATGGTACTACCACCCTCTTTAAAACAAAGACACATAACGTCTTTCACTAGAGCCCGACCCAGACCATAGAAGTCAATCCCATTATGTTCATAGAAACGCTCATCTTCTGTTTTCACAACGGCCAATATCAGGTCTTTATTGTATTTTGATAATTCTTCGTATGTTATTTTTTCACGTAGTGCACCCATTTTGGTAACTTCTTTTTTGTCCGCTCCATATACCGTAGAAGAGAAGTCAATCTGATCAATTTTATCTATATCAATTTGATCTGATGAGATTGCAGCATATAGAGCACTACACCCACCTAAAATTAGTAACAGAATCGTAATCCCGACTACTGTAAACCATTTTTTATTAAAAAATCGTTTCCAAGGGCTAGTCGGAGTACCTGATCGAGAAACTCTACTTGAACGGTTACCAGATGGGCCTACTCGTTGACTACGAGTTCGTGGTGTGAAGGTAGCTTTATCACCATTGGATTGGCTACCATTCCCACCACTCCCATTTCCTCTGAATCGATCATTCATCTGATCTATTACCTCCTATTTTTACATCCGTTTGAACCATTTCGCCGCGCTTCGCGTTTGTGCATTCCATACCATATCGCAGAAAGTGTTGGAGCGCAACTTGACAAATGCTCTCTTCTTGCTCTCTACATTCTATGAAATCTAGTGCATTGTAATGAAGAAATATTTTCTTATTCATAGAATGCACGAATCGACACATGCAAACATTATAACGGAAAGAAAAATCTTGTCACGTTTAATTCGGTGAAAATATTACAACAATATTACAATAAGATCCCTTTCTATTCTACTGGAAAATAGACAGGACTGAAACCACCTGTTACTGGAATAATCATCCCAGAGAGATAGTCAGAATTGGGATGGACGAGAAATTGTACAACACGAGCAATATCCTCCCCCGATCCCGGCCGGACACTGTTTTTCTCCCTTGCTTGTTTTGCTTCGCGAATGGTTCCTTCTTTGAATGGATGGCGGATGTCTCCTGGACAGATCATATTGACTGTGATCCCATGTTTCGCCTCTTCTTCTGCCAATGTACGAGTGAGAGAGACAAGCCCTGTCTTTGCTGCTGCATACGGACCAAATCCAACACTTGCTGGTACTTGCTCGACTTGACGAAAGCCAAAGGTAATCACTCTTCCCCAAGCCCGCTCGCGCATACCAGGTATTAATTCACTAGTTAGCCAAAAAACACTAGAGAGATTGCCATCGAGCATCTGACGCCAATGATCATAGGAATGGTCAATGGTCGCTACTGGACGAAAGGTAAAGGGACCCGCTGTACAGACCAATACATCGACTCGTCCAAAGTGCTCCATCACTTGGACGATCATCTGCTGTACTTCTTCATAACGACTTACATCTCCACGTAAAAAGAGCGATTCTACTCCCTGCAAAGAAAGCTCATGCTCTAGCTCTCGGGCAGCTTGGTCGCTCTTGCGATAATTGGAAACAATACTATATCCCTCTTGGGCAAGCATCTTGATCACGGGAACACCCAGTCCTGTTACTCCACCTACTACCCAAGCTACGCGTTGCTCCATCTAGACTCCCTCCTTGTTACCTCGTAATTCTCGTAACAAATATTCATAGTCTGCTGGTAATGGTGCGCTCCAACTAACCCACTGACCTGTACGTGGATGTTGCAATTTTAGATTCGTAGCATGTAATGCTTGGCGATTCATTAGTGGATGAGGATTCGGATTATAAAGGGTATCGCCAATAATGGGATATCCCATTGCCAATAAATGGACCCGAATCTGATGAGTACGCCCTGTCTCTAACCACAGACGTACCAATGTATTTTGGGCAAACTGCTCTTCGACACGAAAATGAGTTATGGCATGATCTCCACCCTCTTCAACGGAAATAATCTCCCGCTGGATCCCCATCCCTTCTCGTAGCCCGATCGGATAGTCAATGATTCCTTCCTTTTGGGGAAGAGTTCCATCTGTCACTGCTAAGTAATATCGTTCATAACGTTTTTTCTTCATTTGTTGTGCGAGAAATCCATGAGCATAAGCATGTTTGGCAAGTACCATAATACCGGATGTATCTTTATCCAACCTTGTAACGGGTCGGATTTTACGGTTCTCCCCTTTTTGTTGCCAATACCAGAGCAACCCATTGGCAAGCGTACCAGTAGGGTGACCTTTCGTTGGATGGACTACCAATCCAGCTTGTTTATTCAGAACGATCAAGTCTTCATCCTCGTGGATCACATTAATCGGAATTTCTTCTGGTTCAATCCACTCTGCTTCCTCAGGTTCCATTTGAATGACAATCTGATCGTCTTCTGCTACTCGAGAAGAAAAATAACGAACTTCTCCATTTACTGTGACAAGATTCCCTAACTTGAGACGACGAAGCATTTTGCGGGAAAAACGGAATTTATTCTGCAAGACCTGTTGTAACATCTTACCATTCTCATCTGAGGTTACTTGATGGGTAAATATTGCTTCTGACAACTCGATATCTCCTTTTGATCAAGTGAAACTTCCGCACGTTTCAGCTGTTGTATGTCTACTAGGATCGTTTCCTTCAATGTACCAGAATGAGACCTAATAAACTACTCGTAGTCTCTGATGGTCTCGAAAGGATGTCTCCGATGGATCAAAATACTCTTTTTTATAATCAGCATGAAAAATACCTGATTGAGTGAGATATCCCGCTCCCCATGTTGCATCGAAGGGAACCCATTTCCCGTCTAGCCAGACTTCACCCCAAGCATGTGGTACTCCCACTACCGTCCCTTCTACGACTCTAGCTGAAATCTGAGAAGCTCGTAGCAAGGCAACTGCCAAATAAGTATAGCCCTGACAAGTAGCCTTTTGATCTTGAAGAGTCTGAATCGCCGATGATCGCCAATCAAAGATGGGAGCAGATGCTTTTTGCATATCATAGGCAATATGAGTTGCCACGTACTCATAGATTCGATACGCTTTTTCTCGGCTTGATTTTGCATGTTTGGTAATCATGGTAGCTAGTTTAATAATCTCGGCATGATCTGATTCTATGCCTTGTTGCGGAAGCAGATCTCGTTTGTCTGGATTTTGCTTACTTTCTATAATCCACTCTGCAAGTGGAAGTAAGTGGAGTTGATTAGTAGGTGTCATCAGCAAATCAGGTTTCAACAAACGAATCGTATATTTGCCCTCTCCAAAGCGCAAAATTGCCTGCTCAGATACCTTTTTCTCTCTTATCGGGAGATAAGAATAGGAACGATCTTTCCCTTTGCTCACTTCTAACACGAGAAAAGGAGTTGCCTGGAGATCCACAGGGCGGTGCATCACCGCATCCACTAAGAATTTTTCTCCGATCTCCTCCCCTCCTACTGTTGGCTGTAAAATATCAAGCCCAATCTCTTCTGCTGGTTGATAAAACTGAATTGGATTGGCCACAAAATCGGCTGTCGTCTGAGGTGAAAATCGGATCATCTCTTCATAACGAGTTGAATCAGCCTCGGTAGGTGCGAGCAACTGAATTTGATAGGTTCCCGCTCCAAATAAATAGGGGACTTCTAATTCGAGACTGCCACCTTTCAGGTAGAGAAGTCGTTTCGCTATTTGCGATCCTTTTTGAACTTGAAGCAAGATGCTAGATAGAGTTGGATTCGCAACCTTTATCTTGATAGGAAATGTCGATTCATTCATCTGATTCATAGTAGGAACTTCCCAACTCAGCCCTTCACGAATAGCTGTTAGGCCTGTCTGAATCGGAAGACCACGTTTCCCAGAATGCGAGATCGTCCATTTCGCAAGGGGATAATAGGAGGTAGTCGAATTGGAAGCAAAAACTTCTATTTCATAGAGACCCTCCCCAAATGGTAAATCTATAGCTTGCGAAAAGCGCCCTCCCTGAACAGTGAAAAAACGTTGGATGCTTTCATCTCTATCCTGCTGAGAGACTTTTATCCAGATAATACCTTCCTTTTTGGGATATCGTGACAACTCCATCTCGATCTGAACTTGGTTGACAGCTTGTGTGTATTGAATGCTCGTACCTATTTTTTTCGCATAGGGAAAAAGATAAATGTTTTGTTGAGAAACTTCATGGTTAAACGCTGGTAGCTCCTCAGTATAAAAAGTAGCAAAGCTCATCGTAAGAAAAGAAATGAGGAGCCATTTTGGGTCCATCTTCATGGAAATCGCCTTTCTAACAAACGAATTTATTTCCTAATTTTTCCATAAAAATTTCTTATTTCCTTTCTTACCATAAAAAAAGAGAGCGAGTCGGCAAAAACCAACAGCTCTCACATCGCATAATATACCAAAGACCAAACCAAGGTTTGTTCCTTTACATATGATACACGATTTTTGCCCAAATTTCGTTTTTTTAATAAAATGTTTTTCTATCATATAGCTTGTTTACATAAATCAAAGTAAGAAATAGGCGCGGCGCCGGTTTTCCCGCTTCTGCTTGTCCTACCTGTCCTGATGGATCTACTTCGACTCCCTACCGCTCATAGTCGCATCTCAAAAGGGGAAAACCTCTGGCTTTATGTTCATTATGCGACATGATCTATCAAAATTTTAATTATCATCGTTAATTTTTGTCTAATTAGAGTGATTTCCCGGGAAATAAGCTATTTCCCAAAGAAGTTTGTAGAACGAAGTCAATGGGAATAGAAATCTTAGGTAAGCAGATGTTAGATAAATCGGGAATACTACTATTGAACGGAACGTACCACTGTTCCGTCAAGTAAATCAATAAACCAATAGAAAAGGATGAAAGTACAAAATGGCAAAGATAGCAGAATCTTTTCAGATAAAAAGTTTACAACTAAAAAATCGAATCGTTATGCCACCAATGTGTCAGTACTCAGTTGAAGCAAAAGACGGTATCCCCAACGACTGGCATCTGGTTCACTATGTTTCTAGAGCAGTAGGAGGATCGGGTCTGATTCTGATCGAGATGACCGATGTGGAACCAGACGGCCGTATAACAGATTATGATCTGGGAATTTGGTCTGATGATCATATCCCAGCTTTTCGCAATATAATAGAAGGAATACATAAATATGGAGCAAAAGTAGGGATTCAAATAGCACATGCTGGAAGAAAAGCGGAAGATGCCGCTCAACCAGTTGGACCTTCCAATATCCCCGTAACTCCGGAATGGAAAGTCCCACGTGCCCTCACCACAGCAGAAGTGAAAGAGATGGTAAAGAAGTTCCAAGAAGCAGCACGACGAGCTGTTGAGGCAGGTGTCGATACAATCGAGATTCACGGTGCTCATGGCTATCTTATCCACCAGTTTCACTCCCCCATGATTAATAATCGGACAGACGAATATGGCAAGGATCTCTCCTTATTTGGAGTAGAAGTAATCCAAGCAATCAAACAGGTTGTTCCTGAGGAAATGCCAATCATCATGCGAGTCTCTGTAAGAGAATACATGGACGGCGGATATGAGGAAGATCATATGATCGAGATCTGTCGCCGTTACTTGGATGCGGGTGTCGATATGTTTGATGTATCATCTGGTGGAGAGGGACCGGCTGGAAAAACCAAACCAGGTAATTATCCCGGTTATCAAGTTCCTTTTGCACGTCGATTAAAAGAAGAGTTACAAGTTCCAGTAATAGCGGTAGGAATTTTGGATAATCCCCATTTAGCAGAGTCAGTAATTGGTAATGGAGATGCTGATCTGGTAGCAGTCGGCCGTGGTATGCTTCATGATCCATACTGGGCGCTACATGCAATCGAACAAGTGGCTGGTAATGCCCGAAACATAGCCCCAAAACAATACGAAAGAGGCTTTTAATTTAGGAAAAACCACCTATCCAATGTTAGATAGGTGGTTTTTTTCTGAGCAAATTTATCATTCACTAAAAATATCCAGTGCATCTAGAATATTAGAAAATTTATGCTTGAATATTTCATTTGTGCTTGACTAGAAGATGTCCCTCTGGAATAATACTCATGAGTAACGTTACTTTTGAGTATTATTTTTTATTCATATGTATTTTCTAGGAGTTGATTTGATTGTCACGAGAGAAGGGACGAAAAGGACAAGAAAGTCGAAAAAGATTACTTGAAACTGCTGCCAAAGAATTTGCTCATGGAGGTTTTCATGAGACAAAAATTAGCACTATTGTGAAGAAAGCTGAATTAACACAACCTTCCTTCTACCTGTACTTCTCCAGCAAAGAAGCCATTTTCAATGAATTAGTAGACAACTTTCGCTCGGGCTTACGAAAGTTAACAGAGATGCTTCGTTTAGAGCCAGGAATCGAGCCAAAGGATGTTTCCAAACGAGTTTTGTTAGCGGTAGAATCGGTATTTCGTTTTTTAATTACAGATCCAGATTTAACTCGTATTGGGCTTTTTCTAGCCCCCGAGGCTGGACAAATCAAAGAAGAATTAGTCTGCTTGATAAAAGAAAACTTGGAAGTGGAACAACAAGCTGGATATTTTCGACCTGATCTAGAGATGGCAACCGTAGCAGAGTGTCTTATCGGAATGATGGAGCGCCTTACGGTTTCATATTTGCTACCTGGTACGAAAAGTCCTGATATTCTAGCCGAACAAGTAGTCAATCTTTTTATGCATGGTATGTTCACATTAGATTCTAAGCAGATTTCTCATAAGGAGTGAGATTCATTGATCTACACTGTTCTGCAAGTGATCCTATCCCTTTTTATCTTGGTAGGGGGATTCATAAAAGTCCTACATATACCTTTTCAAGTGGAACATTGGCAACACTACCAATATCCAATGTGGTTTATGTCGGTAATTGGATTTATTGAAATTATCGGAGCAATAGCAATGATTGGTGGAATTTGGAATCGATACTTAACTATTGGCTCAGGAGTATTGCTCATCATCCTTATGCTAGGTGCAATTCATGCCCATATTTTCCGAGCAGATCAACCTATTGTTACGATCATCCCTGCAGCGATTTGCTTGATCTTGTCTATTGTTTTGATTTTCTCCAATTGGAAGTTGGACACCTAATTAAGGATGCCTCCAGAATCCATCAATATAATGAAATAACCCACGATCTGATCGAGATAAATAAAGACTGGTGCTAGTTAAGCACCAGTCTTTATGGACATTCAGAGGCATAAATCATACTAGGATTTTGATTTCCCGTTAATTGATTGGTCAAGGTCAAGTACGGAATCATGATCTTATCGTCTTGGTTTGATCCTTCACTTGACCCTTGTGTTCCTAGTTTCCCTATCACCTGTACCTGATCTAGATGATGGAGAAGAACCTCCGCTTTGAGAGCTACTAGATACAGAAAGCTGTTCCGTTATAAGAAAAAACAGCTCCTAGGATTCCCTTTTCCTAGAGAGCTGTTCATTTAATCGATTATACTTGCATCTTCTCTAAAAACTCTTCTTCCGTTAATACAGAGACTCCCAGCTTCTCCGCTTTGGTCAACTTGGAACCTGCTTTCTCACCGGCGATCAGATAATCAGTATTCTTACTGACACTACCCGTTACCTCAGCACCTACCACCTCTAGCTTTTCAGCTGCTTCCTTGCGAGACATAGTATGGAGTGTCCCAGTGAGAACCACCGTTTTCCCAGCAAAAAAGTGATCTCCTATCTGCTCTGATTTCTTCTTCGCTCCAAGATACGTAAGGTTGACTCCTGCTTTCCGTAATCGTTCGATTAATTGTCGTGCCTCTGATTGTTCAAAATAGGCAACGACACTCTGTGCCATCTTGGGTCCAATCTCTTCTAAGGAAACCAGATCCTCTTCCGTTGCCTCCATCAGGCGGTCGATCGTTTCCAAATGAGAGGCCAAGATTTTGGCTCCTTTACTTCCTACAAAACGTATTCCAAGCCCAAATAATACACGTTCTAAAGAGTTGGACTTACTTTTTTCTAACGACTCTAGCAATTTATCAACTGACTTTTGACCCATTCGCTCTAGCTGGAGCAACTGATCACGCTGTAGATAATAAAGGTCAGCTACGTTCTTCACTAACCCTTCATCAAAGAGTTGAATAGCCACCTTTTCCCCAAGCCCCTCGATATTCATTGCTCCACGAGAGACAAAGTGGATGATCGCTTCTCTACTTTGTGCTGGGCAAGATGGGTTGATACAACGTAAGGCTACTTCCCCTTCCAACCGTACCAACTCACGCTCACATGCCGGGCAATGAGTCGGCATATGGAAGTCCCGTTCCTCACCCGTTCGCTTCTCGGACTTTACTGCTACAATCTCAGGGATAATATCTCCTGCTTTATGAACAACGACATAGTCTCCCAGCTTGATCCCTTTTTCACGGATAATATCCTCGTTGTGGAGAGAGGCACGTTGTACTGTTGTACCTGCTAGCTGAACTGGCTCTAAGATCGCAGTTGGCGTGACTGCTCCCGTCCGTCCCACTCGAATCTCGATATCAATTAGTTTGGTGACTGCTTCCTCCGCCGGGAATTTGTACGCAATCGCCCAACGGGGAACTTTAATGGTAGTCCCCATTTTTCTACGCAAGGCAAAATCGTCCACTTTGATTACGATCCCATCAATCTCATAACCAAGATTGGGACGATTCTCTTGCCAGTACGCAATATACTCCATCACTTCTTCGATGGAATTCACAGTTCGACGCTCCGGATTAATCTTGAGCCCAATCTGTTGCAGATAGTTGAGCCCTTCGGTATGGCTTTCGATCGTGTCTTGGAGATCCTCTTCTCCCAATCCATAGAGAAAAATATCTAATGCTCGTTTGGCTGCTAGTTTGGGATCAAGTTGACGAAGAGAGCCAGCTGCGGCATTGCGTGGATTGGCAAACAAAGGCTCCCCATTTGCCTCTTTTGCTTCATTAATCCGTTGGAACTCTTTCTTTGGTAAAAAGGCTTCACCTCGAACTTCCAACGAGATCGGTTCTTTTAATCGTAGTGGAATCGAGCGGATCGTCCGCAAGTTACTTGTAATATCTTCCCCTGTCGTTCCATCACCACGAGTAGCCCCTAGTGTAAATAGACCATCCACATAACGTAGTGAAATCGCAAGTCCATCGATTTTCAGCTCACACACATAACGAACAGGCTCACCAGCAGCTGCTTTTTGCACACGTTCGTCAAACTCCCGTAAATCTTCCTCATTAAAGGCATTCCCGAGACTTAACATGGGAGACAAATGCTCTACTTTTTCAAAGAAAGGCAGTGGCTCGCCACCCACTTTCTGGGTAGGAGAGTCTAAACTGACCAATTCAGGAAACTCCTGCTCCAATTTGATCAATTGTTGCATCAACTGGTCGTATTCTGCATCACTGACTACGGGTTGGTCTAACACATAATATTGATAACCGTATTCTTCTAACTGTTGGCGGAGAGTTGCCACTTGTTCTCTGGCTTGCTCAATCGTCAAACCTATCACCTCATCTATGGGATGAACCTTGCTTACCTAACTTAAGATTGTACTTTCTCAATCGGAGCAAAACGTGCCAATAGTTTTTTGACACCCACAGGCTCGGGAAATGCAATATTTAGCTCTATGTCTTCGCCTTCCCCACGTACCATAACAACTGTACCTACACCCCACTTTGTGTGCTGAGCCTTTTCTCCGACCGACCAATTGTACTCCTTTGGACCACTCGCATGAAATGATGCCTTAGGTAGCACTTGCCTAGCACGTGCAGTAGTAGCAGCTGGGGATTGTTTCCCTTCATATACTAAAAGCTCGGAAGGAATCTCTTTTAGGAAGCGAGATGGTGGATTGGTGCTGGTATTACCAAAGATAGTTCTCAGCTTGGCACGGGTTAAGAATAACTTCTTCTCCGCTCTCGTAATTCCTACATAGGCAAGACGGCGTTCTTCTTCCATCTCTATTTCATCGTCAATCGAGCGACTGTGTGGGAAAAGATTTTCTTCCATTCCAACTAAGAAAACAAATGGAAACTCCAATCCTTTGGCACTATGCAGGGTCATCATCTGAACTGCATCTGGTCTTTCTTCTTCTGTCTCTCCTGTTAGATCAGCTGGCTCCGAGATCAAGGCCAGTTCCGTCAAGAACGCGATCAATGATTTTTCTTCATTGTGTTTTTCAAAGTCTTGTGCCACGGAGAAAAACTCTTCGATATTCTCTAGTCTTGCTTGCGATTCCAATGTGTTCTCTTTTTTCAATTCCTCCCGATAGTTGGTTCGGGTGAGAACCTCTTCGACCATTTCTGTTACGGAGAAATAATCTACGCTATTGTGCAAGTTGAGGATGAGCGAGCGAAAATCATCTAGTGGTCCGATCGCACGTTTAGTAAGACCGACCTGTTCTCGTTCTGCAATCGCTTGAAAAACAGAGAGGCCTTGGCTTGCGGCATATTGTTGTAGCTTGTCCAGTGTAGTTGCTCCGATCCCCCGGCGTGGAACGTTGATAATCCGTGCAAGACTTAGATCATCGTTTGGATTCATAATGAGATTTAAGTAAGCTAGCACATCTTTGATCTCTTTGCGCTCGTAGAACTTAATTCCACCAACGATGTTGTAAGGGATATTTGCTTTTACAAATAGCTCCTCCACTACCCGGGACTGAGCATTGGTTCGATATAGCACGGCAAAATCAGAATAGCTCTGTCCGTCCTTGATACCTTTTTGAACCATTTCCCCTATAAAGAAAGCTTCTTCCTGTTCTGATCCAGCTTCAAAAAGAGTAATCTGCTCTCCCTCGTCATTATCGGTCCACAACTGTTTTGGCTTTCGTTCTGTATTGTGCTCAATGACATGGTTGGCTGCTTTAAGGATATTTTTAGTAGAACGATAATTTTGTTCCAGCTTGATCAGTCGGGCATTTTGGTAATCGCGTTCAAAATGAAGGATATTGGTGATATCTGCTCCACGGAAACGGTAGATAGACTGATCCGAATCCCCTACCACGCAAATATTTTGATGGCGTGCTGCTAGTAGATTGACCAACGTATATTGAACATGGTTGGTATCTTGATATTCATCTACATGGATATATTGGAACTTCCGTTGAAAATAATCCAGCACTTCTGGCACCTGTTGAAAAAGCTGAACAGTCACCATTAAAAGATCATCAAAATCCAAAGCTTCATTCTGACGGAGTTTCTTTTGATAACGTGTATAAACTTGAGCTGCTACCTCTTCTAGATAGTTGGTAGCCTGTTGTTTCATCACTTCCGGGCTAGTCAGGCTATTTTTAGCTGAACTGATCCGGTGTAGTAATCCCCGTGGCTCAAACTTTTTAGGATCGAGATTCTCTTCTTTCAAAATCTGTTTGATCGCAGAAAGCTGGTCTCCTGAATCTAATATGGTAAAGTTCCGAGAATAGCCTAAACGGTCAATGTCTCTACGCAATATACGTACACACATAGAGTGAAATGTCGAAATCCAGATCTCTTCTGCTTTGGGCCCCACTAATTTCCCAATACGTTCCTTCATCTCCCGAGCAGCTTTATTGGTAAAGGTGATCGCGAGAATATTCCAAGGATGGATCCCCTTCTCCAATAGATAGGCTACTCGATGGGTCAAAACCCTAGTCTTCCCGGACCCGGCACCGGCTACGATCTGTACAGGTCCTTCTGTTGTTTCTACTGCTAATCTCTGTTCTGGATTTAAACCAGTTAATAAATCTTTTGTATCCAAACTCACTTAGTCTCCCTCTCTTTCTTCTGATAACTTTATATAAAACAAGCAAACCAAAATATGAAATGGCTTCGCTTTGATATCCCCATCACTGAATAAAACCTCAACTAGACTCGTTTCGTTATTTTTAATAGCTTCCTAGAACAAAATCCTCTGTGCTATACCATCCTCGGAAAAAGATCCTGACCCTATTGCTTTTTCGTCTCTTTCACCCATTGAACTGACTCACATGCCCGGTCTAGATCTTCGTATATTACATTTCCTACGACAACTACATCGGCATATGCTGCTACTTCTTTAGCTTGAGCTTCTTTCGAGATTCCCCCACCATAAAACAATAACGTACGATTCAGTGATCTACTCGCCGCTTGTAACCATTGTGTCCCACCGTATGTTCCACTATATTCTACATAAAAGACCGGAAATTGAAACACATGTTCTGTTAATCGAGCATAAGCCGTCACATCCGCTGGGGTCAGCGAGCAATCACTGTTCGTTTTTTTCGCCACTTTGGCTTCTGGGTTGCCAACTACATACCCTTCCCACCATAGCTTCTCCCAAGGAATGTACTCTCCAAACTTCTTGATGGCTTCGAGATGCTCTCCATATACCCATCGTATATCAGATGTATTGAGCACAGAGGGAATTAGATACGCATCGAAAGATGGATGCACTGATTCCAAAGTAGAAATCTCTTGGATCAGTGGAATCTCTCCTAATGCCAAACGGGATAATAGATTATTGGTATTCTCATACGTGACCCCATCAGTTCCACCGATCATAAGAGCATCTGTCCCAGATCGCAGGATGTGGTCTATCTGCGTATCGGTTAACGGTTTAGCTGGATCTAACTTCATCACATGCCGCCAATTTTTCAAGATCTCTCTGTTCATCATAAACCACACTTTCTACCTTAACAAAGATACCTTTGAATGGTTGTTCCTTCATAAATAAATAGTCTCATACAATAGAAAACCCCGCAAAAATCGCGGGGAATTTACTCAGCCTTTTCGTCTTCAGCAAGTCTCTCTAAGGCCAATTTATAGCCATCCGTACCATAGTGCAAGCAACGCTTCACACGAGAAATGGTCGCAGTACTTGCACCTGTCTCTGCTTCAATCTGGTTGTAAGTAGCTCCTTCTTGAAGCATTCTCGCTACTTCCAGACGTTGTGCAAGCGACTTTACTTCACCAACCGTGCAGAGATCGTCAAAGAATTGGTAACACTCCTCAATTGTTTCAAGCTTCAATACCGCTTGAAATAATTGTTCGAGCTCTTTTGGATTTAATTTATGTAATTGCATCTCTATCCTCCTCAACCGATGAGGTACCCTTTGATGTATTAAAGCATACGTTCGACAAAACGCGCTATATTCCTTCTTTTTTTGCTAAAATCCGCACATTCTCTTTCTAGCACATTGGATTATCTCATATTTCTGACACACTTGGCAACTATTAGGGAGTATCTGGAATATCTGAATCCATCAGGGTACTTTCTCAAAGTTGTAGTTCCATCAAAAATACATCGATCCATTGGGACAGTGAACGGTTGTTTTCTATTAGTGATCAAAAGTGATTAGGGAATTCTTTTTGGAATATTCTCCACATCATTTTCAACCACCTAAACATCCTGACCTTAAGATGACCATAAAGTCGTTTACTTAGTTCACTTGATTCCGTTCTATTATTCTGTCAGGAATTAGTCTAGTGCTACATTTGATCTCACATAAAAAAACAAGGATGGAGAGCCCGACTACTCCATCCCTGCTATAAAAACTATCCTTGCACTCTAATCTCTTTAATACCTGCGCCTTGTTTCATATTCAACGCATGTTCCAAACCATTCGTAACCTTACCAAATACAGTATGTACGCCATCCAAATGAGGTTGTGGTTCATGAACAACAAAAAACTGACAAGATCCAGTATCTTTCCCTGCATGAGCCATCGATAGAGATCCTGCTACATGCTTGTGAGGATTACCTGCTGTCTCACACGCAATGGTGTATCCTGCATTGCCATATCCACTTTTCTGCGGACATCCACCCTGAGAGACAAATCCTTGAATAACTCTGTGGAAATTCAAGCCATCATAAAAGCCTTCATTTGCCAATTTCTCAAAGTTCGCAACAGTATTGGGAGCAGCTTCCGGATAAAATTCTAACTCCATTTTGTTCCCATCTTCTAATAAGATATAACCTGTCTTCATACATTAACAGCTCCATTCGAGGATTGATTTACTTCGCTATCGTATCACAAATAGCACCACAATAAAAAAAGACCAAAAGCATTTTTGTAAATGAAGATCTCTGTAGGTCCTGCTACAAAGTGTGTTTAACACAGCTAAAAAAATAACAAGTTTCACTCCAAAATGAATAGTTACAGAAATGAAATAATCAAGATATCTATACAGTTTCGAAAGACAACTCCTGTTATAATAAAGAAGATCTGGCTGCTCCTCGTGTTCATTATGGTGAGCAGGAGGGGCAGCCAGATTCTCTTTTGCTTTTTGGAGACTCTCGGCTGCACTAATTGGCCGGGAGGCGACTATTATGGAGAGAAATCTAAATACAGAACCAAGTCAAAAGAAACTTAGAATTAGGACACTTATTACAGACCATTTCAAACCATCGCAAATATTCTCACCCCCGAGTTTAGAAGTGGTGGATGGTGATACCGTTAAGTTTCCTATGTATGGGCATACATTTTACCTTCGTATAACTGGGGTTAATGCTCCTGAACTTTATTCAGCAAATGCACACAAATCTCCTCAACCCTTCTCGCAAGAAGCAAAAGATCGATTAGGTCAATTGTTATTGGACGAAGCAAGCAATTGGAAAATAGTTCTCCATGAACGACTCATCGATGGAACCGGAATCAGACTGCTAGGTTACCTATTTGTAGAGAAAGATGGAGAGTTCGTAAATGTAAGTCACATCTTATTAGCAGAAGGTTTAGCAGTACCTTATATGATGGAGCAACGACTTACACTGGAAGAACAGTTGGAGTATCAAGATCTAGCATATGAAGCAGAAAGACTTCGCTTAGGAGTCTACTCTATACGAGGATACGTAACAGAATTCGGAAGATTTAATGAGGACATATGATAGCATTGATCTAATCTGCTGCAGGAGAATTGGTTCCTGCAGCATTTATTTTCTCCGAAAGATTTATAAACAGAAAATACGGAATTAACAGGATCAATATAAAAAACTTACACTAGTTCGTTATACTGCAGGGGATCTGGTTGCTCCTCGTGTTCATTTCTTAGTGAGTACGAGGGGCAGCCAGATCCCTCTTGCTTGAGGACTCTCGGCTGTACTACCCAAGCCGGGAGGCGATTACATTGGGGAACAAAAAGAAAAGCAAAACGGTAATAAATCAAAGGATTCGGAAAAACTTTAAATCGAAAGAAGTGTTTTCTCCTAAAAAGGTAAAAGTAGTAGACGGAGATACGATCAAGTTTGAAAGAAATAAATATACATTTTATTTGCGTCTTATCGGGATAAACACTCCAGAATTATATAAACAAAAAAAGAACCAAAACCCCCAATTATATGCAATCGAAGCAAGAGATAGATTAGATCAACTGATCCACCAAGCAGATAACATAAAGATAGAACTACATGAAGACTTTATCGATGCAACATGGATTAGACTGTTAGGCTATCTCCACTTATCCCTCCATGGTAAATGGATCGACGCCGGAAAATATTTATTACTCGAAGGACTTGCGATCCCTTTCATGTTAGATAATTTACCAATTGAGATGCAATATAACTATATTATTAGTAGCTATGAAGCATATAAACTAAGAATTGGAGTTTATTCTGTTCCAGGGTATGTGAGGTTTGGGAGATTTCATAGTGATCTATCATAGTTTGATCTAATCTGCTGCAGGAGAATATGTTCCTGCAGTTTTTTATTTATCAGTAATTTGCAGAGAAAAACGGTATGTTTGACCTGCCACAGAGAGAACGACTTCGAGGACTCTGACGTAAGAGAGGCATAACCAAAGAAAACAGAGCCGGTTGTCCCCAAAGTAAACAATCCAGTTTCCGTATCGAACAAAGAAGAGAAAGGTTTGCTCCACAAAGCTTGTGACGGGATAGTTGGCATTTTTTCAGATAGCAACTGTAGCACTGTAAAAAAAGATCTTGAAAAATCGTTGGATCTAGTAGAAAAAGATTGGGACAGATTTTGGGATGATCCAATCGATTACATAGCCGAAGAACCGATCATTAAGGATATCAAAAATACGGTTACGAAGCTTGTAACAGATCCTGGTGGTTACTTCGATGAGAAATCAGAAGAGGTAAAACAACTATTCTCCGATCTGGAAGTATTTTTAAATGATCTAAAAGAGAATCCAATAGAAACATTGGTTGGATTCGGAAAAGATTATTTCGTATCTAAAGGAAATGACATTAAAGCTTTCATTTTCGGAGTGGATCCAGAAACAGGAGAAGAATTATCTATCCTATCTCGGCTACTAAGCTTAGTAAGTCCACATCCGGCAATAGAGAAGGCTTGGGATACTGTAATAGAACCTGCCTGTGGGAAAAAGAATGGGAAGAAGAATGGCAATAACAATAACAATAACGAAGAGGTTTGCTCTACTGGTGGAAATAAGTCCGATGAATCCAGTGATGGGAGTTCGAATGAATCCGGTGATGATGATTCGAATGAGTCCAGTGGTAGTAATTCGGGAGATAATAATACTAGCCAGTCCACGAATTCAGGTAAAGTAACAACGAAGTTCAAGACCGAAAAACCAAAGTATGATGTTCCAGATCAAAACTTTAAGATAAAAAATGGAAAAGATAAGCAGGATAGAAACGTTAAGTATGCAGTTTTGCCTGATGGACAAGAAGTGAAATTATTAGGTAGTCAACATGCTGGTGGTAACAATGATAAGGGAATTCCATTCGATAAAGATGGGTTTGTTGACTTCTCAAAATATGTTAAAGCTGAAATATATCTTAAACCAGACCAAATAAAAGGTGCAAGCCCTACCCAAACAAGCCAAGCAACCCAAATATTAAGAGATCATTTCAAAGAGAATTCAAAGTTGAAACAGGAGTTCATGAACCAATTCCCAAAAGATGAGCGTGAATTAATTGAGGAGCATCTAAAAAAGGGCACTATAAAATTGGAAACTATACATGGCACCATCATCAAGAAACTGGCAGAATGCAATTAGTTTATAGTGCTATTCATAATAAAGGGAAACCTCATACTGGTGGTCATCGTATTTGGGGAAAATAGGAGGGATAAGAATGGTTAAGTGGGCAACAGTCAAACAACCTGCAACAGACGAGGATATTAAACGAATTGAGGGATTTGTTGGTCAAAAGCTACCTAAAGATTATGTTGAATGGGTGAAGGTTTATCAAGGAAGTATTCCTGGCGTATACATTAATGTAGATGGTGAGCCCTACACATTTGACCAATTGTTGTCTGTTTCAAAGGAAGAAGGGGATACTGAAGATTCAAATCATATAATGGGAGCATTTAGAGAAATGTACCTAACAGATGATTCTGATCCCTCACTTCCAAAAGGGTTTGTCCCCTTTGCGTTGGATGGGCAGAATAAATGGTATTGCTTTGACTATCGGGAATCAAATGAATCGCCCTCTATTGTGCTTATCAACTGGGAAGCTCATTATGAGGACGGTCCCGACTATGTCGTCACCTATATAAGAGAATCATTCAGAGAATTGATAGACAGCTTGTTCTATCCTTCTACTTAGATTTCACATCTGGAAAGTCTACTATTATGTAGATTTTCTTTTTTTATGTCAACTCTGCTTTACAGTAGCCCCATCGATCAAAAATAAAACCTATTAATAACCAAATTAGAGGTAATACATTGATTATTAGACTTATTTTACTAGATACATACTTATATGTTTTTATCCCAATGACAATTGCTATAAGACCTCCAGTTAATGCATATGGAAGCAGTATAAAACCAACTGTCGCTGCTTTATAATGCTCTGGATCGCCCACCCCTAAAAGCATTTGTGCTATGTAGTAGTTAAAAAGAAGATTCGGCAAAGCCAATACCAACGAAACAATGCTCATAATCAACTGTTTTGTATTTTTTCTATTACTCTGTTTTTTCTGTTCATCTGACATCAAACTTCCCCCTATCTGCATTTCATAATATCAAAAAATTCTACCACTTACACACAAAAACAAACGACGAGCACATCGCCCGTCGTTTTTTCATGTACAAACATGTCCTGTCCGCTCATTACCCCGCATACTACATTGATAAATTCTAGCCAATCCATCTGCGATCGACTTCGCATATCTGCTACGAAATAGATAGTCTGCAGCCAATTGATGTTCATTTGGATTTGATAAGTTCAATGCTGCGATAGTAACTGCTGGCATCTTGGTGTGTCGCAATTCATATAACAAGCCATTTGGGGTTTCGGTATCGTTTCGTTTCCCCTGATCACAAATTCCATAAGAGCGCAGTGCTCCAGCTAGCTGATTATGTAGCCAACACTGCAATCTACGGTCATGAGAACCCGCAATAACACTCACATAAGAAGTAAAGCCTTTTAATCTAGTAATAGTATGAATGCTTAAAAATAAGTCCGCTTTATGGGAGTTCGCCCACTCTACTCGCTCCTGTATCGTAACATCGACATCATAGGAACGAGTTAAGGTAACTTGAATCCCCTGATAATTTTGTAGTTCTCGTTCAACACGGTAACATATATCCAGGCAAACATCTTTTTCCATTAGCTCTAACCCGATGGCACCACGATCTGTACCACCATGCCCTGGATCGAGACAGATTAGAATACTCATGTGCTCACCTCAGTGCTCCCACCCTTTGCAAACGGTTTATTTGATGTATCTTAATATATCCTAAAAAGGAACCAAGCTGTTGTATTAATTATTACCTTTTCCTGTACTTCTTCTATTCCTTTTTTGAGATCGATTAAACCACTCCCATAAGAAAAGGGCACTTTATTCTCAAAGTACCCTTCCAACATCTATATTTTCTTTGCTCAATCGTTCTTTTTTGGTAACGCCTCTCCTGCAACTTGACCTAATGTAGGTAAGGTTCGTAAAACTTCTCCTTTTTCATTCAAAGCAATCACTTGTAGCTTTGGATCACCCTTGACATCTAACACATAAAGAGTGACCTCATCTTGATCTTTTAGTGGCAGATTAGGTATTTCTAACAAAGTCGTCTCGGAATTCACTAACCGAATTTCTAAATTGTATGTCTTGGGCTCCATTGCACGGTAGTTGGAAATTTCTTTAAATCCTACTCGTTCAAACAAAACAGGACCATTTTTCTCCCAGACAGAGATAGCGGGTGCATCTGGTGAAGTATAAACGGTACGAAGTTGTGCTTTACCTGGTAAATGAGTAGGTTGATCCGAAGCTACTAATAAATCCAATAACAAATCATTATTTGGATCATCTACCCGTCCCACTATGGAAATAGTGTATCTTTGTCCAGCATCTGTTTTTACATTTTTGCTTAACAGCGCCTTCTCTTTTGTCCCTACTGGGTATATTTCGACCTTGTGGTCTCCCGCCGTTATATCTGAGTAAGTGGTGACACCAGCGTAAGGGACATTATCTACTACTTTTTTGCCATCTATGTAGACATCAACAGTTGGGGCATTGGGAGAGGCATGGAGGAAACGTACCTTTGCATTAGGAGTTTTTGCTGAAACAAATCCTGAAAAAGAAAGAAAAGCGATTGCCGCCATTACAACAGATAGGAATTTTTTCCAATTCATACTTCCACACTCCTTCTTTTTTGGTAGTGTTTGAAAGTGTGGTCATAAGTATGCTTGAAATAAAGATGTTCTAATAATATTAATATTTAGATCCTTCTTCATTTGCTATAATAGACATTGCTTATCTACTTGCTCCCTCCTTTTTAGGATGCGATAAGGGGCAGATACAACATCTGTCTCTTTAGCATCCTAAAATACAAGGAGGAGTAAGCATGTTACCAAAACACATTCGAAAAATTGATATTTACAATGTTGGAGAGTTCAAGAAGCTCGCACAAGGGAAATTTGCAGATAAACTAATGACCATCATAACTCCAAAATCATACTTTGCAGAAACGGTTTATTTAGATCACATCGCGATTGTTCATATCCAATCAGGTACAGAACAAACCAAACAAGTCATCGTACAAATGAAACCATACCAAGAAGGCCTCTGGCTCACATTCTTCTATGAGGATGGATCTGTTATGGACTATGGTATGTATTTAGGAACTGATAACGAGTTATATCTCAATGGTCTGTACTTTCAACATTGTAGTGATAGCTATCGTAAATTAAAAATATCGGTAGGATAAGCAGAAACCCCAGCTCTTCGGAACTGGGGGATTTATTTTTTATAAATTCTATTTTTTATCATATTCAATAGGTAGAATTCTTCTGTCCTTATAGTAAAATATTTTTTGTTTATCTTCTTGCTCCTCATTTTAGGATACAAAAAGTGCCAGATGGTAGTTCTGACCATTTTTGTATCCTAAAACACGAGGAGGAGTAAGTATGATTCATTTAATTGAGTTCTATCATCTAGAAGATTTTATTCACGGAGCATTATTACCTGACTATTTTAGTGTTGAAGCAACAAATAGAGAAAAGGATTTTCTAGAATATGAAGTAAGTGTCGTACATACAATAGTAGATGGTCAAACAACAAACATTGCACTACGTGTTACGAAACAGACAAAGCTAGCAAAATCAGAACGAGATCATATATGGATTAACGCAATAGATGATGAAGGAAATGCATTAGATCATGGAATTTGCTTAAACATTGGTCAGGAAATGGAATATGCAAACCTACGAATAAAATACTATCAAGACTTATTTCGCCAAAAGAAAATCAGCATAAGATAAACAACGTCCCCGAGTCCAATTAGACTTGGGGATCACTCTTATATGATACATATACATAGATGTTCGGGTATATATATTAGTACTTACATTAAGATATGTTTATAGAAAGGAGTCTACTATGGACTTAGATTTAAACCGGTGTATTATAGAGAGCCTATAAGTTATTTTGAAAAAATAGCAGGATGGTTCAGAAAAAGCACACTGACGAAAACAGATAATCATTTTTCAATAGCGCGACCAAACTGATTAGTAATTCCATGGTCCTTTGGGAACCGTGGAATTTTATTTTTTTCATCTTAAACCAGATAATTCAAATAATTTTCAAACGGACAACTTACAAATTTGCTATAATAAACATAGCTTATCTGCTTACTCCTCCTGTTTAGGATGCGATAAGGGTTAGATTTGATCTAACTCTTTAGCATCCTAAACATAATTAAAAGGAGGAATAAGTAAGTATGGAAATCAAAGAAATATGCATTTATGAGCCAAAAGAATTTGAGAAATTAATCACGAGAAACTCGGCTTACAGATTGAACACAATAGAAGATCCGACTTCCTTTCATAACCAAGATGATTATCTAAACAAGGTTGCAATGATCCGCACCCAATTACAAAATGGATATTATAAAACACACATAATCAAATTCGAGAAATTTAATACGCATTGGATCAAATTAATATTCTTTGATTGGAACGGAAACTGTATCCGTTCTCACATATTGCACCGAAAATTTAGAGATAAATCTGGTTTGGAATTCGGGTTAAAAAATATCAAACATAAGACACATATTAAAATATCATCCTACTAAGATAAGCTCCATTCCACGGGATCCTTTGGAAACCGTGGAATTTTATTTTTCTTTAGTAGCGGACTAAGCATACAAACGGCAGAGGTGGTCTATTTCTCATTGATCGTACAAACAAAAAATTCCTTACTTTGAAGATCACTTTGCCACTATTCGTCATTTTTAAATATTAAAATTATTTTTATTTCAATATCCTACAACTTTGTTATAATAGATATTGCTTATCTACTTGCTCCTCTATTTCTAGGATGCGCTAAGGGACAGACGAATTCATTTGTCTCTTTAGCATCTTAGAAATTACAAGGAGGAGATAAGTATGTTTGAAAACAAAATTAGCAGTATCGCGATCGTGACGCCTAGGGAGTTTGGGAAACTTCGAAGAGGAATAATCCCGAAAGTAGAGCATGTGATTCCTGCGCAGCACCTTTCGTACTATCCGATCGTTCTTTTTTTAGATCGAATCACAATCATCAATTTGGGAAATGGTACTCAACTATTCCTCAAAATCACAAGTAAATCTAGAGATATTAACAAAATCAGAAAGTCTGGAGTAGAAATTAGTTACTTCGGACAGACGGGTGCGATGTTCAAAAACCCTAGAACGATCATTCTCCAATCAACTTACACAGATGAATTCGGTATCAGATATAGTTGGCGTGATGATGCAGCACGTCAATTGAAAATATCAAACTAACATTTCAAACTAGATAAGCAAATCCACGGTTCCCAAAAAGCAACCGTGGATCTTTTATTTTAACCGACTTATATTTGATACAATTTATTGTCCAACTATTTGATATAATAAATTTTGCTTATCTATGCTTGCTCCTATCTTAGGATGCGATAAGGGTCAGATGCGATCTGGCTCTTTAGCATCCTAAATATAAGGAGGAGCATGATATGAAAACAATTAGCAAGATAGCAGCATACAACCCTCATTATTTTGATATTTTGCAAGGTGGGGAAAATCCAAGAAAACTTTTTACCATCATAGCACCAAAAACATTTTTTTCATCAGAAATGTTACTAAATCACACCTTGGTAATCTGCACCAAGTTCAATGCAGAACCGGTCGATCCAGTATTTGTAAGAATGAGACCATTCGAGTCGTTTATCCTGATCATCTTTCTCGACAAACATGGAAACCCTCTCCGTTCCCATCAACTTCGCAAAAAAAGTGACTATAGAGATGAGACAGGATTATTATTCCAATGGCGAGAGCATAGGGATCGACAAATAAAAATTTCATACTAGGATAAGCAAACATCCACGGTACCTAAAAGGAACCGTGGACCTTTTATTTTTATCAACCTGTAAAGTGCTTCATTGCCAACTTTTCTATAATCAGGATTGGTTCAGCAATACAGAGCTTTTATGAAATTATTCTAAATCACTTCAAGAATTTAAAACATGTACGGTCTCTTACTTTGGAACTGCCAATGGGGTTCTCCCAAAAGCAAGCAGTTCTGCTCCCCTAGTACCATATTAGTACGCTCCGTGTTGATATTTTGGTAGATTGAACAAATCTCATATTTTCAGCACCTCTCCTACTGTTTTATGGTCCATCTACCGTTACCGCTCTCTATCATTCACATATTGTAGTAGTAATAGTTTTGCTCATGATCAAATAAGGAGGAGCGATGGTATGGGAACAGGTCCAAGAAACCCGAGCTTAAGTCAACGACAGGGTATATCTATCATTTCGTGTACGAATCGTCCAAGCTATGTAAAGAATCTGGTTCAAAATTACGTCCGGCAAGCGCACCCAAAGAAAGAACTTATCATTGTCGTCAACTCCAACGACACTTCTCTGTCTCCTTACTACCGTTTAACCCAAAAACTTCGAAACGTTCGCATTTTCCGCATACCAGAGCATGAAACGCTGGGCGCTTGTTTAAATTTTGCCGTTAACAAAGCCAGCTACCCCTATATCGCCAAGTTTGATGATGATGACTACTATGCCCCCTACTATTTGGCCGAGATGCTACAGACGTTGAAACGAAAGAACGCCGATATTATCGGAAAACGAGCTCATTTCATGTATTTACGCGGATCAAAAATGCTGCTTCTTCGGTTTCCGCAGGACGAGAATCGGGAGGTCACCTATCTACCTGGCGCAACGCTTGTGTTTAAACGATCCGTATTTAAGCGGATTCAATTTCCGAATCGGAACATCGGCGAAGACGATTTGTTTTGCTTAAGTGGAAAAATGGAGGGGTACAAGGTGTATTCGGCAGGCAAATATAATTTTGTCGCCATCCGCAGAAAAAACTCAGCCAACCACACATGGATCATTAGCGACAAAGAGTTGTTGTCACACCATAAAAAAATCCCACATGTACGGAATTATAAACGATTCGTATCGCGAAAACCGAAGGGGTTTCGGTCATGAAACAGGTGCCGACTCACCCTGGGATGAAGCAATCGCAGGCCGTCTCCATTATCACGTGTACGAAACGCCCCTCCTTCCTGCATAACTTGTTTCAAAATTACGGCAGGCAAACATACCGCAATAAAGAGCTTATTGTGATTTTAAACAATAGAACCATGAATTTTACAGACTACATCGAAGCTGCAAAACCATATAAAAACGTTAGGATTTACCGTCTACCGGACAATGTTTCTCTAGGGGCCTGTCTCAACTACGGAGTCAAGCGATCACGATTCGGTTATATTGCAAAATTTGATGATGACGATTATTATGCCCCTGACTATTTAGGAGATAGCATGCGAACTATGCTAAAGACCAACGCTGATATTGTAGGCAAACGTGCCCACTACATGTATCTGCAAAGTAAAAAGTTGCTTCTGCTCCGGTACAGCGATCTGGAGCAGCGCCCTGTCCACATGGTTCAAGGAGCGACGTTACTGGTGAAGCGGCAGGTGTTCCAGCAGATCTCTTTTCCGAACCAAACCGGCGGGGAATGCATCAGGTTCTGTACCGCAAGTCTAGCTAGAGGATTCCGAATTTATGCGGGCAGTAAGCTTCATTTCATCGCCATCCGAAGGAATAATTCCAGGCACCACACCTGGATCGTCTCTGATAAACAGCTGACGAGAAACGCCAAGGTACTGAAGGTCGAAAACATTTAGCGTTTTGTAAGCCGGTGTTAACCGTCAAGCGGGTTGTACCCAAATAATAAATTATCGTAAAAAAAACCATCCGGAAAATTACAGACTTTTGTCGGCTGAAAGCCCATAGTTTCCATCGTAGGATGAACGACGGCATTGCTCGGTATTCCTTTTTTAGGGTTGCTTAGAGCGTCCTAAAGATTATTAACTTATTGTCTTTCATAAATAAAGCCTCCCTTTTTAGAAGGGAGGCTCACACATGTAACCACATCTAAACTATTTTTAATCTACCCTTACAAATAATGCTACCGTCTCTACATGACTCGTTTGTGGAAACATATCAACTGGCTGGACTTTGGTTAACTCAAATCCATGTTCTGCTAACCATTTCGCATCCCTCGCCAACGTAGCCGGATTGCACGAAACATAAACCAACTTCTTCGGTTGCACTTCCGCTACTGCTTCTAAAAGCTCCTCATGACAACCTTTTCTTGGTGGGTCCACTATTACCACATCTGCTGAAATCCCGTCTCGAACCAATCGTGGCATCACTTTTTCCGCTTTTCCAACAAGATAACTGGCATGAGTGATTCCATTGTTTGTAGCATTTTTCTTGGCATCCTCTATTGCATCAGCCACTACTTCGATACCAATCACTTGTTTTGCCTGATCAGCTAGATAAAGACCGATAGAACCTGTTCCACAATATAGGTCCAATACCGTCTCTTTCCCTGACAAATCTGCGTATTCCTTCACAACATCATAGAGAACTTTAGTTTGAATCGGGTTGATTTGAAAAAAAGAATGGGGCGAGATGGAGAACGATACCTTGCCGACCTGATCCGTAATAGTGGGTTCTCCCCAAAGCAGGCGATTCTGCTTCCCTAATACCACATTGGTTCGTTCTGAGTTGATATTCTGATAGATGGAACGAATTTCCGGGAATTTTCGTAGTTCTTCTATCCATTCCGCTTGATGTGGCAGTTCAGATGTTCTCGTGACCAATACTACCATTACCTGATTCGTCTCAAAGCCCACACGGATCATGACATGCCGAAGGACACCTTGATGTCTTTTTTCATCGTAAGCTGGTATTTTCCATTTGCGTACTAATTCCCGAATGCGACCTATCACTTCATCTGCCATTTGATGTTGAATAATACACTCCGGAAACTCTACTATGTCGTGAGAGTTCGGTGCAAAAAAGCCAGAGACTGCTTTACCCTGTTGAAAAGCAAATGGAATCTGGCTTTTATTGCGGTAACGCCACTGCGCACCTTCGTCCATTCCGATCGTAGTTTCCACTTGCAGATCAGCAAAGCCACCAATCCGTTCAAACTGATCACGGACTTGACGGCGTTTCATCTCCAGCTGTAATGGATAACTCAGATGTTGTGTCTGACATCCTCCACATGCATCAAACACAGGACAAGGTGCTACCACTCTTTGTGGGTGTTCAAGATCCAAACTTTGAAGTTTCGCTGTTGCATATTGTTTTTTGACCTGATCCACTTCTACGGTAACTGTCTCATCTGGTATCGTTCCTGGAACAAATATAGTGAATCCTTCATATTTGCCTACTCCCGCACCATTATGAGCCAACCCAGTGATAGTCAGAGTTACCTTTTCCCCTAATTGAACAGGGACTTCTCTTCTACTCACCAAATCATCTATCCTTTCTCACTTGGTGAAACTTTTCACAATAATCCTCATCAATGACTTGGTCTTTGTCTTTGAGCAGATTGCCAAGCAGAGAAGGAAAGAAAAAAGCTAATGATTCCACCTAAAAAATTCGATGGTTGGAAAAAGAATAATTGAATGACTGCATCTGCTGCCAAAAAGAATGCTACCCCTATATAGAGCGGACGTGGGAATGGTTGTCCTTTTAGTTCATAAAAGGAGGCATGTACATACAAAGCAATTAGCAGATAGTGCAGTGCAAAAAAGGATTGATTGGAGAAAAGGCTATAAATACCGGCAATCAAAAAAAGAAACGTTGTAATTACATAGATGGCACCCAAACGTGCTCCCCCTTTTGGAAAAAAGCCCGTCCTGCTAAGAACGAGCCTTCTCTCCTAACTTCCTGTTACTCTATTTTATCGCATCGCGAATCAACTGATTTACCAACTGAGGATGGGCTTTTCCTTTGGTTGCTTTCATCACTTGTCCGACCAAGAATCCGAGCGCACGATCTTTTCCGTTCCTCAGATCTTCGATCGATTGTGGGTTATTCTCAAGGACTTTTTGTACTTCTACCTTTAATTGCCCTTCATCACTAATCTGTACCCATCCATTTTCTTCCACGATAGTAGCAGGGGCTTTTCCGCTTACTAACATTTCCTTGAATACTTGCTTTGCCAGCTTTGTACTGATCGTTCCTTTTTGGATCAGCTCAATCATTTCCGCAAGTAGCGTTGGCGTTACTTTTACATCTGCCAACTCTTTGCCTTCTTGATTGAGATAGCCAAGCAGATCCGAAGTAATCCAGTTAGCTGCAAGTTTAGGCTCTGCCTTTTGTGCGACTGTTGCATCGAAGAACTCTGCTGTTTCTTTTGCCATCGTCAAAATGTTAGCGTCATAGCTTGAGAGCTGATACTGTTCAGTATAACGCTCTTTTCTCGCATCAGGAAGCTCGGGAATGCTTGCTCTGATTTCTTCTTTCCAAGCTTCGTCAATATGGAGGGCTACCAAGTCTGGCTCTGGGAAGTAGCGATAATCATGCGCTTCTTCTTTGGAACGCATTATTTTGGTTTTATTTTGGTCTTCCAACCAGCGCAAGCTTTGTTGCGTTACGACTTCTCCATTGTCCAATACTTCTGCTTGACGAACTTCCTCATACTCCAGCGCCCGTTCTACGTTACGGAAGGAGTTCAGGTTTTTCAGCTCTGTTTTGGTACCAAATTCTTTTTGTCCTACTGGACGCAAGCTAATATTGGCATCACAACGAAGTGAACCTTCTTCCATCTTCACATCCGAAACACCAGTATATTGGATAATCGCTTTTAGCTTTTCAAGATATGCCTTTGCCTCTTGAGGAGTACGCATATCTGGTTCTGATACGATTTCAATAAGTGGTACACCAACTCGGTTAAAGTCTACTAGTGAGCCATTTTCAATATGATTAAGCTTACCTGCATCTTCTTCTAAGTGAACTCGGGTGATTCCAATCCGCTTTTTCTCACCCTCCACTTCAATCTCGATCCAACCATTTTCACCGATTGGTTGATCAAACTGGGAAATTTGATAAGCTTTTGGAGAATCTGGATAGAAATAGTTTTTACGGTCGAACTTGCTATGCTCTGCAATCTCACAATTAAGTGCCATCGCTGCTTTCATCGCAAAATTAACTGCCTGTTTGTTCAAAACAGGAAGTACCCCTGGATGTCCTAGACAGATTGGACAGGTATGGGAGTTTGGAGGAGCACCAAATTCAGTAGAGCATCCGCAAAAGATCTTGGTATTGGTCTGAAGCTCTACGTGTACTTCCAGACCAATTACTGTTTCGTATTTACTCATGCCCGCTCCCCTCCTAACTTCGGCCAAGCAACCTCACCACGAGCCTGTTCAAAGGCATGGGCTACCCGAAGGATCGTGGACTCAGCAAACGGTTTCCCGATAATTTGTAGTCCAACTGGTAAACCATCGACCGGTTCAGCTGGTACACTAATCGCAGGTAATCCCGCCAAGTTTACAGGGATCGTGCAAATATCATTGGCATACATGGTCAATGGATTATCTGACTTTTCTCCAAAACGGAACGCAGGAGTAGGAGCAGTAGGTCCAATGATTACATCGTAGTCCGCAAATACCTTTTCATAATCTTGCCGAATCAACGTACGCACTTTTTGTGCTTTCAAATAGTACGCATCATAGTAACCAGAGCTAAGCGCATACGTTCCGAGCATAATACGACGCTTCACCTCTGGTCCAAAGCCTTGGCTTCTCGTTTCTAAATAGAGATCCAACAAGTTTTGACCTTCTTTGCGTACACCATAACGTACTCCGTCAAAACGAGCCAAGTTCGAAGAAGCTTCAGCTGGGGCAATCAAATAATAGGTTGCTACTGCATACTCCGAATGAGGCAAGGATACCTCTTCGACAATTGCTCCCATCTCTTCTAATTGTGTCAGGGCTTTTTGGATGCTTGCTCTTACTTCCGCATCGATCCCCTCACCCATCATCTCTTTTGGGACCCCAATTTTGAGGCCTTTTACATCTCCTGTCAGAGCGGAAAGATAATCTGGAATTTCCACATTAGCTGAAGTAGAGTCCATCCGATCATGACCAGCAATCGCCTGCATCACATAAGCGGAGTCCTCTACATTTTTGGTGAGTGGTCCGATCTGATCCAAAGAAGAAGCAAACGCAACCAATCCATAACGAGAAACCAATCCATATGTAGGCTTCAATCCCACAACTCCACAGTAAGCGGCTGGTTGACGAATCGAACCACCCGTATCAGAACCAAGTGCAAAGTAAACTTCTCCAGCAGCAACAGAGGCCGCCGATCCGCCACTCGATCCACCTGGTACGTGTGCTAAATTCCAAGGGTTATGTACAGGAGCAAAACTAGAATTCTCATTGGAAGAGCCCATTGCAAACTCATCCATGTTCATTTTTCCCATTACAATGGCATCGGCTTGATCTAACTTCTCTACTACCGTTGCATCATAAACAGGTTGAAAGTTAGCCAGTAGCTGGCTACCACATGTTGTGGTCAATCCTTTGGTAGAAATGTTATCTTTCACACCAACTGGTAAAGCAGCAAGCAAACCTCTTGTGTTGGAAGAAACAAATTTTGCATCCAACTCTTTCGCTCTGGCTCTGGCTCCATCCTCATCCACTGCTAAAAAGGCATGAACATCTTTGTCCACTGCTTGAATTTGACGTAATGACTCTTCTACTAAGTCTATTGCGCCAATCTCTTTTTTTGCTAGTTTAGAATGGAGATCTGTGAGCTTCTCTCTTAGAAGCGACATCATTCTCCTCCTTATCCTTCAAAAACCGCTGGCACTCGGAACATACCATCTTGCTGATCCGGGGCATTTTGCAACACTTTTTCACGGTCTAGAGATTCTCGTACCTCATCTTCACGCATGACATTTTTCATTGGTAACACATGGCTTGTAGGTTCTACATTCTCGGTATCTAGTTCATTCAGTTTATCTGCGAATTGCAGGATTTTGTTCAATTGTTCGGTAAACTGCTCTTTCTCAGCTTCTGTTAACTTCAGTCTTGCTAGAGCAGCAACGCGTTCTACTTGCTCCTGATTAATTGCCAAAACTATTCACCTCCACCAGGCTCTAGTACGTTATTCTTGCCATGAAATTATGTTCACAGTATAGCATAAAAAAAACTAGAATCTAAGCAACGCGGTAAACAAAAGTCCCAATTCCTATCTGAGTCTAACCCATAACATCCCCTATAACAGAGCTAGTCATCTGGAACTCGCAAAAGAGTACACTATAAACAAAAAAAGCCCAGTTGCTAATCTATTTTCTAACTAGACTACTACTTATAAGTAGTTCTCATAATCAACCAACTATCAATTACTAAAAAACTCTAAGCTAACGGATTAATTATTTCGTTAGCTTAGAGTTTTTTTATGCTATTTTCGATTTCCTATTATCTCAATCATGACCGTAACTTTCGATCATATTTGCTATGTGAGCATAAGCCCCTCCAGCACGTAATGCCGATGCAACCAATATCGCTTCGGCCAATTCTTCTTGAGTAGCTCCTGCTTTTTGTGCAGATTTACTGTGCTTGTCAATACAATAAGGACATTCCGTTGTATGCCCTACAGCGACAGCAATAATTTCTTTAAATTTGGTACTCAGATTTCCTGCTTTTACTACTGTATTAGTAAAATGTACTAGTGCTTGAAATCCATCTGGTGCTAACTTCTTTAGATTCCCTACTTTATTAAGGTAGGAGCGGCGATATAATACATCATCTGCCTCAGAATCCAACGCGTTTTGCATGTGGGTACTATGAGCCAAAGCACCACCTGCTTCGATTGAAGCAGTAACGAATATTGCTTCGATCAGTTCTTCCCTTGATGCTCCAGCTTTTTTAGCATTTTTTGTATGAACATCAATACAATACGGACATTCTGTTGCATGAGCTACTGCCACGGCAATTAGTTCCTTTTCTTTTACCGACAGTGCCCCTTCTTTCATAACTTCCTTATTAAAAGATTGAAATGCTTGGTATACTTCTGGTGCAAGAGTTCCTATTTGTGCTAAGTGTCGAAGATTTTCTCTTTGATACAAGCTTTTATTCATAGTAGATACTTCCTCTCTTTTAACTGTGTTGTAATACTAAGTCTTTCAATTCTTCTAAAGGCTGTACACCCACGAGTGTTTCTACTTCTGTTCCGTTTTTGAACAGCTTAAGGGTTGGAATACTCCTAATCCCAAATTTATTCGTTATTACTGGATTTTCATCTACATTCAATTTTGCAATGGTTACTTTTCCATTCGTTTGTTCTGCTAATTCTTCCAAAATAGGAGCCACCATTCTACATGGGGCACACCAAGGTGCCCAAAAATCGACTAGTACCAATCCTTTAGCTTGAAGAGTTTGGTCAAAGGTTGAATCGGTAATTTGAATTATGGACATATTCACACACTTCCTTTTCTTTAAATTTAATCACAGCAAACTGTAATCGATCATGTTACAATTTATCCAAAAAAGAAAGGATACTTCATGATCCTTTTTTTTGTCCTTCTACTAACTGATCCAAAATATCTTGGAGAGTAACCTGATCCAAAAACCTCTTGTAACTAGTTTCTGCATCTTCAAATATGTTATTCATTACATCTCCAATCTGCGATCCTACCAAACAATCCATTTTAGGATCACCAGATCGCCAATCAGTAACTAATGATCGTGGGGATGTAATTCTATATAGTTCTCCTAATGATACTTCTTTTGGTTCACATTTTAATATATACCCACCACCAGTTCCTTTTTGAACTTGAACCAATCCATTCTTTTTCAACAAGTTCATCACTCTTCGTATACGAACTGGATTCGTGCAAACAGTCCATGCCAAAAGGTCGCTTGAAGCCATATGAGTAGGTATATGGGCTAAAAAAGCTAAACTGTGAACGGCTATCGTAAATTCACTATTCAATGAATCACCTCGCTTTAAATGTAATCATAATCGTTACATTTAATTTTGTCAAACCTCTCGTAAAAATTATTTCGATATCTCATGTGTTGGAAACTCTGGTAAAACAAATTCTGCTAGCTCTTCTAGTACCTCTGGAATCGTGCGCTCTGAATTACTTAGATGGAAAACTAAATGATCTAATCCAATCTCTTCTAATTTATGAAGATAACGAATGAGGGCATTACGTCCGATAATCCCCCCAAATCGAAGCGATTCAAGAGGATGTTCTGGATTCTCGTGTAGTTGAAGATGAAAATTAGATAGGTATGGTTTTTTCTCTGCGATCTTCGCCTCTGTAAGAGCCTTTTTCCATTTCTCAATCTGTCGCTTGGTCTCACCGATTCCTCTTGGATAATCAAACCATCCGTTTAAATTTTGCGCTATCCAGTCAATCGTCTGTGAGCCACGTCCTGCCATTACTATCGGAATGGTATCTTGATAAGGTTTAGGTAATAGCTCTACACCATTCTCAAAAAGGGGGCCATCCTGCCAAGCCTTTTGAATGAACGACACATTTTCTACTATATCTACTCCTCGATCTCTGCGATCCACACCAAATATCGGAAATTCTACAGGGCGATCTCCAGTTGCAATACCTAAAAGCAGTCTCCCTTTTGAAAGTTGATCGATAGTCGCAGCCGCTTTTGCCACATGAATTGGATGACGCAAAGTTAGAACAATCGCTCCCGTTCCAAGTACCACTTGTTGAGTAATCGCGGAAAGGTATCCTAAATAAACAATTGGATCAAAGACAGGTCCAGCATCCCCATAGCGGTATGGGTCATATAGAGGAACATCTCTCATCCAGATAGCCGCAAATCCAAGTTGATCCACCATTTTTGCGTATTTGGCATGGTTGGTCCAATCCGGAACACCATAAGGAAAAGGCACTCCCTCTTCTCTTCGTCTTTTTTGTTCTTCTTCTCCTTGAATCTGATCTAGTGGCAGTTGAATTCCAATGGTCATATTTTTAGTAGTAATGCGATCTATCGTGTTCATTCATTATTCCACTCCATATCAAAAGGAAAGTAACTAGTACTAACGTTCCTCTTCCACACTAGAATAAAACAAGAAAGATATTGCAAGTAGTTTTATATTAAAAAAACAACAATTCCCTCTCTAATATGTAATTCTTATTATTCCTTTAGCTTGTTGCATAAATCAAAGTTAAACATACCCGGTTTTAGGCACATTTCAACATGCTCATTCCCTTTTATTAGAAATCGCTTTCATTAATTAGACAAATTGGTTACAATAATATGAAAAAATAATAAATAAACTAATATAAATTGTCCAAATATAAAATATTATTAAATAAATAATCTACAACTATTCTATATTATTTCAATATGAAAGGATTGTATTCGTATGAATGGGAAGCGATGGCTATCTTATGTAATTTGGGCACTTATCTCGATCCTTGGAGCTGCTGCGTTTGGCTTTCTTGCGTTAAAACGTGGTGAAACGATCAATTCCTTATGGTTACTTACCGCTGCCGTCTGTACGTATGCTGTCGCTTATCGATTTTATAGTCGTTTTATGGCAAGAAAAGTTTTTGAATTGGACGACAATAGAAAAACACCCGCTGAAGTACACAACGACGGAAAAGATTTCGTTCCCACAAATAAATGGGTATTGTTTGGTCATCACTTTGCGGCAATCGCAGGTGCAGGTCCGCTCGTTGGTCCCATTTTGGCAGCTCAAATGGGCTATCTTCCCGGAACACTCTGGATCGTAATCGGGGTAGTGCTCGGTGGAGCGGTTCAAGATTTTATTATTCTCTTTGGCTCGATGCGTCGTAATGGGAAATCTCTTGGAGAGATCGCACGAGAAGAGATCGGACCAGTTGGTGGCTTTACTGCTCTAATCGCCATCTTGGCCATTATGATCATCTTACTTGCTGTACTAGCTTTAGTGGTAGTAAAAGCACTGGCGGAAAGCCCTTGGGGTATGTTCACCCTCGCTATGACGATTCCGATTGCCTTCTTGATGGGGATCTATATGCGCTACTTGCGACCCGGAAAAGTATTGGAAGCCTCTGTAATTGGCTTTGTACTCTTGATCCTTGCTCTCGTAGCTGGTCAATTTGTTGCAGAACATCCGACTTGGGGTCCTGCTTTCACCTTTGAAGGTACCACTATCACATGGATGATGATCATTTATGGTTTTGTCGCTTCTGTTATTCCTGTTTGGCTTTTGCTTACTCCCCGCGATTACTTAAGTACCTTCTTAAAAATCGGAACCATCTTTGGATTAGCGCTTGGGATCTTGATCGTGATGCCAGAGCTATCCATGCCGGCAATCACCAAATTTATTGATGGGACAGGCCCTGTCTTTTCTGGCAACCTATTCCCATTCGTCTTTATCACCATCGCATGTGGTTCTATTTCTGGTTTCCATGCATTGGTCTCTTCTGGTACTACTCCAAAAATGATTCAACGAGAATCACATGCTACCGCAATTGGATACGGAGGAATGTTGACTGAGTCCTTTGTTGCGATCATGGCTTTAATCGCTGCATGTGTCCTCACACCAGGAACCTATTTTGCCATGAACAGTCCGGCGGCGATCATCGGGACAGACACTACCTCCGCTGCTGCCGCTGTCACCAATATGGGCTTTACCATTACTCCACAAGACTTAGATCAACTAGCGGATGATATCGGCGAATCTACTATTCTCTCTCGAACAGGTGGTGCTCCAACGCTAGCGGTTGGGATGGCAACGATCTTCTCTAGCTTCTTGGGTGGCCCAGCTTTTATGGCCTTTTGGTATCACTTTGCCATTCTATTTGAAGCAGTCTTTATCTTAACTACCATCGACGCCGGAACAAGGGTAGGTCGTTTTGTCTTACAAGATCTACTCAGTCGTATCTCTCCAAAACTAGGACAAACAGACTACTATCCTGCCAATATACTAGCCAGCGGATTAATCGTCGCGGGTTGGGGTTATTTCCTCTACCAAGGCGTAATTGATCCACTTGGCGGCATTAACACCCTATGGCCACTCTTTGGAATCGCCAATCAAATGCTCGCCGTATTAGCACTTGCCGTCGGAACTACAATCCTGATCAAAATGGGCAAAGCAGTCTATTCCTGGATCACACTCGTTCCACTTACATGGCTCACGATCGTCACGATGACCGCTGGATATCAAAAGCTCTTTGATGAAAGCCCTGCGATTGGCTTCTTAGCAGCTGCAAACAAATATGCTACGGCTCTAGAATCTGGAAATATCATTGGACCTGCTAAATCGGTCGAACAGATGGAACAAATTATCTTAAACAATCAGATCGACGCAGTTCTTACTGGGGTCTTTATGGTGCTAGTTCTGATTATCTTAGGAGATTCTATGAGAGTCTGGTATCAAAAACTAGTACAAAAAAGAGATCTGCCACTCCAAGAATCGCCGTATATCCCGAATCAATCTTCCTCGATTGGAGGTTGATCTTTCATGGAATTCTTGCGAAAAGCGATCCGGGGACTTTCGCAGTATCTGCAGGCGATCGCAGGTGTCCCAAACTACGAGGCATATGTTGCTCATTTAAAAGAACACCATCCGAACGAGACTCCCATGTGTGAAAAAGAATTCCATCGGACACGTAATGATGAAAAATACGGTGGCGGAAGCATTCGTCGTTGTTGTTAAACATTAAAAAATCGCTACGTCCCAAAAAGGGATGTAGCGATTTTTTCTCTTAACGATCCAAATCTTATCAATAGAGATTCCATATTTCTAGGAACATCATTTGATACTAAGAAATGGAAATAGAATAAGAACTAACTCAAAACTTTGACTAAGCTCTTACCAAATTCTTTGGCACCATCTGGACCATCACCTGTGATTATGTCATCATGAGCAACAACGTGTTGGACAACGTACTCTACATTGTTAGCCTTCAATTCGTTAATCTGTACATCAACTGGATAGCATGTTGCTTCGCGTCCAGAAAGTAACCCTGTTTTCACTACCGTAACAGCTCCTGCACAAATTCCTGTTACCAGAATTTTTTGCTCATGAGCTTGTTTCAAGTAATCTAGTAACTCTTGATTTCCCCATAGATAATCATTGGTACCTGATCCTCCAATAACAGCTACAAGATCATAATCACTGACTGAAGCATCAGAGAAAATCATTTCAGCGTTTGTTACGCCTTGATAGTCACCTGTTATTTCCCCTGTTATGGTACTTGCGATAGTTACCTTAACTCCTGCACTTTCCAATGCTTCTTTTGGATGAAACAATTCATCTTCATTAAAACGTTCTGGCGGTATAATAAATAATGCTTTTTTACTCATAGTGTTTGCCTCCTGAATTAAAAAATCGATTCGCCCCTAGGCAAAGAATTGTTGCATTAACCCTCTGTGATGCAACATACTCTTAAGACAAAATAAATTCTATCCTGTAATGATTACATTAGGAAGAATGCACTTTTTTGTAAGAAGGTTACCAATAGGTAACTATCGTTTCTTAGAATAAGGAGTTAAGAATCTATGTCAGATAACTTACGGCAGGAAATTATAGAAAAAATATTAAATAAGGATTTTAACTGTGAAAAGGAACTTACCTTATCGATTATAAGTGGAAAATGGAAAATCGTAATTTTATGGCATTTAGGCGTGGAAGGACCACATCGGTTCAGTGAGCTACAGAGACTTTTCCCAAAAATATCTCATAAAATATTAACCAACCAATTACGTGAATTGATGGAAGATGGAATAGTTCATAGAGAGGTTTTCCCCGAAATTCCTCCTAAAGTCGAATACTCCATGACCGAACTCGGAATGACTTTAGTACCAATTGTAGAGATGATGTATGACTGGGGGAAAAAACGAATAGAACAAATTAAACACGAAATCAAGCATTCAGAATGATTTCATATAAAGGAAAGTAATTCCAACATGAGACTTTCTGCCTTTACTCAAAACTACTACACAATAGGGCATGGAAAAATCGACTATTTACATAACAGTCGATTTTTCCATGCCTTACAAATTTCATTGTTAACTAAATATTCAAAAGAGTTTACACGGCTGAAGCCAGTCAGCCAACATCTAACAAAGCTGTGCATTTTCTAGTGGTAAACATTATGCAGAACCATCTAAAAAAACTTTTTCCGATCCCGCTCTTCTTTCAATATTTCCACTGCTTCACGGAAACGTTGTGAATGGACAATTTCCCGTTCTCTTAAGAATCGCAAACCATCATTTAAGTCTGGATCATCTGACATGTCAATAAGCCACTGGTATGTAGCTCTTGCTTTTTCCTCTGCTGCAATATCTTCATAGAGGTCAGCAATCGGATCTCCCTTTGCTTGAATATAGGTAGCCGTAAAAGGAACACCTGCCGCATTGTGATAAAATAATGCCGCATCATGGTTAGCATAGTGTTCTCCTAATCCCGCATCACGTAATTGCTGCGGAGTAGCATCTTTAGTCAATTTATAAACTATGTGTTTTTAGCAACTAATAGCAAAGAAAAATCAGAGCGTTCAACATTGAATTGACTTGCTCTGCAATAATAGTTTGACAAGCTTTTCAAGGTCAAGGGAACCGTAAACTCTGACCGTTCCCTTGCCTTCAATTGTTCCCTTGAACGTCAACGGTTTGTCTTTCAAAAGCTCCTCCAGTTGTTTGTTCATGTCCCCAGCTCCTCCGTTCAATGTATGTAGGTGGCAAGTTGTCCTATCACACACAATGGAGTGAGTTGGAGCTGGTGATGATGTTTTATATAACCGTATTGAAAGACTTAAAAAACAATTCCACAGCTTCCACAACTTCCAGCTGTGAGCGAAGCTTTTTTCTAAAACCATTCAATATATTGATAGAGATAATTCAATATTGATAGGTATGCTTCTTAAGCGAAGCTCCCAACCGCTTGATTGGAGAATCTTTCTTTTAATCTTTCAAGACAGAAAAACAATATATTTCCCTTTAACGGTTCAGTTCTTGACAAACAACAGACAGTTTAACAGTTGACAAACTTGAACGGATACAATGAACAACACAGCAAACGAACACAAAGAGCAAACTTCACACACAAGAAAATTCAAAGAGGGGGTATATGGGTGGGTACTCCCTTGCTGTGGTCTCCGCTGGGTTCTAAACCTTTCACTTGGTCTGGGCTTGGTTATGACTACTATGGCGTTGTATGATGCCTTTGATCATAACCCACAAGGGGATTTTTTCGATCCAGCCACAGGAAAAGTAAACATTCCGTACTCTCTTTTAATTTTTATTTCATGGTTTCTTGTGTCATCAATAGTGATAGGGATAATTGGCTCGGTGATCACTTTTTTGGCAGGTATTTTAATCAAAGTGATCAAGAGTAATTGATGCATTCAAACAAACCCCCAGCAAAATATCCTTAAACGACTCGTTGACCTCCCACACCAAGAACATGGGTGTATCTTTTTGATGAAACCTTGAGAAATTTATATAAAAAATTTTTGTTAGTGGTAAAGCTGACAAAGAAAAAAGCTATTCAGTTCCAGACAGTAGGAACAGAAAGCTTGTCCATTACTTTGAAAAAGTTTACTTCATTACAATTTTGATACTCATTTCTTTGTCTGTTTTTGTATACACAATTGTCTCCATCAATTCCAACAAGATTGTGTTTGCTTCCCTTTCTGGTAGTTTGTCTCCATGTGTCAAAAAGCGTTTCATTTTTTCGAGTGTGAGTTCCACTCTGTCCAACTCTGTGACATTCCCAGATTCCTTGAGTTCGTTGACTTGTTCCTCTAATATTTTGATCTGTTGCTTTAGCTGTTGAATTTGAACTCTTGCTTCTGCTTGTGTGAAAATCTCCATCATAAAACCTTGTTGGACTCTTCTAATGTCGTTGTTCAGCTTTGCAATTTGCTTTATCTTTGATTCGATTTCTTGAGCATAGTCTGGAGCGTCATTTGTACCGTTCGCTTTGATCAAGTCAACATATTGTTCCAGTTGTTTGACATGCTGTGAGAAGTAGGAATAAAACAGTTCCTCGAACTCTGAAAGGTTCGCTCCTTTGTTTGGACAAACAGTGTAAGAGTTTCCAGTTGTATATGTTCTTGTTTGGCAACTTGAAATTCTCTTTCTGTTGTATCTGCTTGTCTGAAATGAATGAACAGCTCCACAAATACCACAACGAATAAGACCCGAGAATTTGTGTTTTCCGAGCTTGAGAGCTGGAGGTCTTGAGTTACGTTCTTTCTTTAATTGCTGGACTTGGTCAAACAACTCTTGGGAAACAATAGGTTCGTGAGTATTTTCAACCAGAATTTGCTCAGATTCGTCTGTATATGCTGTAATACGTTTTCCGTCAATCTTCTTTTGGTTTGTCTTTCCATAGAGGGAGTGACCAGCGTAAACAACATTTGAAAGGAGTCTTGTAACACCAGCTGGTGTCCAGGTCATATTGACTAAGGTCTTTACTCTTTCATTAGAGAACTTGTACGCAATATCTTTTGTCGATAGTCCGTCAACATAAAGCTGGAATATTTTTTCAATGACCGGAGAGTCTTCTGACAGCTCAAGCTTCTTGGTATCTCTATTATACTTGTAACCAATCGGAGCTTTTTTTCCTAACCAGTTACCATCGCGAGCTGACTGTCTGCTTCCTCTAATGAGACGAGCTTTGATTTTTTGGTATTCTTGCTTTGAGAGAACACTTTGAATGTCTGAAATAAAGTCGTCGTCATCCTTTTTGAAATCATAAATTCTTGACGGAGTGACAAACAAACAACCAGCGTTCACAAGAGTTTGTTTGATTTGGTCTAAGTGTCCAACGTTACGACTCAAACGGTCTTGGTCAGATGAAACAACAGCGTCATAATGAAACAGTTTAACTCTTGAGAGCATTTTTTGAAGCTCTGGTCTGTCCAACTCTTGAGAGCTTCCTACTTCTGTGTAAACGTCATAATTCCAATTGTTACGCTCACAAAGTTCCGTGAGAACGGCTTGTTGTCTTTTCAGTGTATCCTCTGTTTCTTCCTCTCTTGACTTACGGACGTAAACAGCAACGGTTTTCTTTGTTTCCATTTCTGCAACTCCTTGTTATTGAATGATCTAATTGTGAGATAATTATAATAAATTAGTAGCAAAAAAGAAACTGTTAATTTATAAACCATCGTCGCAATCATCTCCAGATGGGCAAACTCTTCTGTTCCGATATCCGTTAACAACCCTACCACTTTATCTGGAATCGTATAACGCTGATTTAAATAACGAAGTGCCGCAGCCAACTCACCATCCGCACCACCATATTGCTCGATCAGATACTTGGCAAGCGTTGGGTTACAAGTGCTTACTCTTACCGGATACTGAAGCTTTTTCTCATAAATCCACATGGTTTCTCCCCCTCTTTAACCTATACCTGCCATGGCCAAGGAGTCGCTCCCCAACTCCAATAATCAGGATTTGTAAAACTATTTCCGTATTGTTGCAACGGACCAAATCTCTTTTCAAAAGCATGTTTGAGCCGATGACTATGATGTGCGCACTGATTGAACTGTTGTAAAGCATGCTGGTCATCTGGATGAGTATCTAAATAGAGAGTTAGTTCTACCAGTACAAAATCAACAGCTTGAATCTCTTCTAAACGCTGGTAATACTCTGGAGGTAGCTGTTTCACCCTTTGTCCCTCTCTTTCTCTTTATACGGATTTTCGTAGTAGTCACAGAATGCAGGCCATAACGTCCCCTTCATTAATGCTTCTTGCGGTGAAAATTGCGGCAAATTCGGAGGCTGAAATCCGATATAGAGGTTGGGAGGAGTAGAGTAATATTTTTTCCCTATCGGTTTGCATGGATCATATCGACTATGAAAGGGACGGTATGTCTTTGTACAGGTAAACTTTCTTTTTCGTTGATCCGCCAATCAATACACCTCTTTTAAAAGCAATTTACCCTTACCATATTTATTACTCGTTTGTCCTAATGACAGAAATAAACAAATGATTCACAAAACATGGGCAAGAGACACTCAGAGCTAACATACGCACTACAGCCTCTAGACTATCATGTACATTTTCTAATTAATTTACTCTGAATAAAGTGACTGATCAAGAAAATGTGGGAAATCCGAAAATTGTATTTCCCTATTTATGAAATGAAAAGACACTCTTTTTGTACTAGTCAGACATCTGCTATACTACATCTAGAGAGGTGATTTATGCGTTCCCTGAAGCAGTTTCCGCTATTTGCGAGACTGATGATTGGCGCAACTCTTGGGTTGAATATGGGAAGATATGTAGTTCTCCCATTTTTCTCGGTCTACCTGATCGAAACATTGCACTTGTCCCCCTTGCAAGCAGGGATACTTTTATCCCTTTTCATCACCCTGAGCGATCTGTTCCCGATCATTACTGGAACGGTCACTGCTCGGATCGGACTTCCCCTCACCTTGCTTTGTAGTTGTCTCCTCTGTCTTATCAGTCTAATATGTTTTTCATTCTTCTCCTCCTTTCCTCTGCTACTCCTCGTAAGTCTCTTCTATGGACTGGGGTCCGCTTCGTTAGAACCTGCTCTGCGTGCTAGCTTGGGATCATTACGAGAACAAGAACGCAAAACAGCATTCACTTATTTTCATCAGGCGATCAACCTTGGAGCGTTGCTAGGAGCAATCATCGGTGGGCTTTCGTGGTCGATCGATCAACGCACAACTTTTTTGGTATCTGCCATTTTATTTGGTTTACTCTTTTTGGGATTCTGGTATTTTTATCAGGAGATTCCTAGAGTGAAACAGAACAAGGTCACTTGGCAAACCTATCGAGAGATCTTGCGTAACAAACCATTTCTGTTCTATACCGTTTCGATGATTTTCTACTGGATGCTTTATGTTCAACTCTATGTAACATTCCCTGTACAGCTTTTCCGCACTACCCAAAGTGATTTTTGGATGCAAGCAGTCATTCCGGTTAACTGTCTCTTAAGTTATCTTCTCATGTTCTGGCTACGTAAAACGTTTATTCAATACCACTCTTTCCAAATGATAACGATCGGTATGCTAATTATGGCAACAAGCATATTTGCGCTACCCGTCACAGGCTTTATCTGGTGGGCTTTTCTTTGTCTCCTCTGTTTTACGTTTGGTGAAACGATCTCGATGCCATCAACCGACCTTGCTGTGATTGAGCAAACGAAACCACAAGATTACTCTTCTTACTTTGGTGTCTTTTATGGACTTTCCTATGGTATTGGTGGGTCATTGGGAAATTTTATCGGTGCTTATGCAACGGATAGTAGTACCTCTGTCGGCTGGTCTTTATTTGGTATTCTCAGTCTTGTTGGAATTCTGTTTCTCTATCTATTACAGTGCAAATTTTATTTTCAAGAAAAGATCACTCCTTCTATTCGTAGGAATCTATCAAGTCAAGAAAAAGGATAAATGACCCAAAAGCTCCCTACATATTTTGTAGGGAGCTTTTAACATATAAACTATATAACTGAACACAATCTTCAATATAATCATTATTAATTTTTATAAAAATTTGATATTATATGTAAATGGATTTGTATTTGTAAAACATTCCGAATGAAAATTAAGGAGTTTTCCTATGTCTAAGACTATTGTTATTGCTCCCATGAAAAGTACTGGTGTCTCTCTTATTTTGACCTTTTTCTTAGGTTGTTTTGGTTTGTTGTACACTTCTGTTACGGCATTTATTATCATGTTCATAGTGGAAGGTATTTTAGCATTCTTCACACTTGGATTTTCTCTTTTCTTAACTCATCCTATTTGTATGATATGGGGACTTATTTCGGTAAAAAGATACAATCGAAAGCTAGCTTCGGGTATCCGTTAATTTTTCCAAGCCTTTCAAGACAAAGAGCGCCTCTTTCTCCTATTTATAGAAGGGGGACGCTCTTTTTTGATCTGCATTATTTATTTACTTTCAGATGCTGCTTTTTTTGCTTTGTCCTCTTCATCTAACATCCCTGAGGTAGCTTGTTTGAACTCGCGTAGCCCTTTTCCAATAGCACGACCTAGTTCTGGAAGCTTTTTGGGTCCGAAGAGTAGCAATGCAACGAATACGATGAGTAGCCATTCCCATCCAGTAATCATACGCTGCTCCGCCTCCTTTTCCCCTCTATCTTACCTTAAAGCATCAAACATTGGCTTGTTTTTCTTTTTTCTTTTTAGACCAAATCTGAAATCCAAAGTACAAAATAAAGATTACTACAACACCAATCGCGATCTCACTAACATACTCTCCCGAAACTTCTTTCACGGAAGCCCAATTGCTGCCTAGCTGTTCACCAAGCATAAGGAATCCGATCGACCAAGGAATGATCGCTAACGTAGTCAAGATCGTGAAGCGTGTTGCTGACATTTTCGCCAATCCAGCTGGAATGGAAATTGCATGGCGAACTACTGGGATAAACCGTGCTCCAAAAATGACACCCGTACCATAACGTTCGAACCACTTTTCTGCAACGTCCAAGTGGCTTTTTTTGATCAGGATGTATTTTCCGTATTTCTCCACCATTGGACGACCACCATAGTATCCAAGCCAGTAGAGGAAAAGTTGAGCCAGTACTCCACCAATCGTACCAGCGATAACTGCTCCTACATAACCGATCTCTCCAATACTGATCATATAGCCACCATATGCGAGTACTATTTCACTCGGAATGACTTCAAGCATTAATCCGATGGCAATACCTAGATAACCTAATTCTGAGAGAAATTCCAAAATGGAAGCGATAAATTCCTGCATCGTCTACCTACCTTTTTCCCCTATTTAGTCCTCTTGATGATAACGGATGTACGAATAGTCGTCTACTACTCATGATAATTTTTACATCATTTTCTATTGAATTGGGAATATATGATAATTTATCTCTTGGTCAAAAGAAATAAATAATCCTTCTGTGCCTGAGCTAGTCGTCTTGCCTTCTCTTCTAAACTGGGTAATCGTTGATCGGAGACATGCCTCACAGATTTTTGCCATTGTAAATATTGATTTCGAGCCAAGATCGCTTTTCGTTGCCAAAGACGATGCTTCCATTCCACTTCCCTCATAATCTGTTGCTTTACCTCTTCTGGAATTCCAATTGTTTCAGGGGGGGTGAACTGCACTGCTAGTTTCTTTCTCCATTGAAGAAGCTGCTCCTTGGTTGCAACACCAAGCTCCGAAATATTCTCTAAAGCGGCAGGTCGTATGTCTGCTGCTGTCCAAATCCCTCTTTGCTCTAAAAGAGCTAGTTTTCCTTCCGTTAATGTAGAAAGCTTAGAATTACGAACAGAAAATTGACGTAGGTGTATTTCTCGTAATGTACGAATCTTACCCCTGCGGACAGAACTCCATTTTTGCTTCTTCAAACGCTCAATCGATTGATACTCTTGTTGGAGTCGCTTCCATTGTTGCTGTCTATGATGTTGTCCTGTTCTTTCTGGATCTAGTTGGAACTCTTTTACTGCATTCACCCAATCTTGCTCTGCTAGTTGATAAATTCGATGAAGATGTTTGAGTCTCTTACGCGGTTTCCAGTCTAGCAGTGCTAGAAACAGAGCTACTGGTATACCAAAAAAGAGCGATGTTTGTAAGGCAACTATTGTCAAGAGAATGGCTACTCCTATCCGAACATTTCGCCAACCTCGTCTTTTTTGCACATAATGTCTTACCGAAGGCGAAGGTCGAACCTGGATCTCCTTGGGGCTAGGTAGCTTAGGAAAAGGAGAAGCATCTTTCGTTACAGGAGCCCAAATTTCCTCTGGTGACTGAAGACGAACCTTTTGACGAGAGCCTGTCCCATGAGAAAAAAACAAAATTCCACAACGTGCTTCGACCCGACACCAAGGACAGTCTTGATAATAGCTGGCGTACAAATGCTTTGGATGATCCTCGCAACTCTTCATCTTCTCCATTGCACTATTCAAAACATGGACCCACTGTTTTGCCGTAGGACGATCAGCTGGATTGGAGCTTAAAAAAGCTTTTTCAAATAAGGTTTGAATCTCTTTTGGATAAAGCGAAAACGGGATCATTCCAGGTGGAAGCTTTCTTTTTTGGCACGAGTTTTGTTTACTATAGAGGAAATCACGCTCCTTAATCGCTATTTCGATACTTCTCTCCTTTTTGTCTCCTATTCCCGCAAACGGATGTCTTCCCAGATAAAGCAAGTGAAACAAGAGTACCGCCAGACCAAAGGCATCTTGCTGGTCGGTACGCTCTGTCACTTGTTGCGCTTGCCATTCGGGCGCTTGAAAAGTAGGTACCCCAACACCGCAAGCGAAGCTTTTCTCTCCTTGTCGTATTTGAAAACTATCACAATCAATGAAACGAACAAGACCTAGATCTGAAACAAATAAATTGGCATGATTGATATCTCCCACCACTTGTCCCGCTGCATGTACAGCAGAGAAAGCACGTGCAATGTTGGTAGCAGTATGGAGCAAAAATCGAACTCCCGCCTTGGGAAATGTTTCCGTTCTACTTTTGGGTGTGTAGAGCAAATGGATAGGACGATATCCTATTAAATAAGGCTGTGTATACCCAACCATTCTCTCATCTTGATAGACTAAATCGATAATCCAAGCTGTATATTGTGCTAAACGCTCTGTTCGAAGCCTCTTCATAGCCCAGAGTTTTGCTTCTTGCTCTCTCGATGCTTGATGGTAGAGCTTCAGTACCTCATTTGGTCGGTTCCGAATCTCATAGACAGCTCCCTCGCCACCTTCGCCTATCTTATTTCCCGACCAGATCTCTCGCCCCTGCTGATCTGTGTACTTATGTTTAGTAAGTAGCTTGTTCATCATCGGTTCCCCTACTCAGGTAGCGTGATGCAATAACGAGTGTCTTGTCGTCATCTGTTCGCTTGTTGATCTGCTTGGATTGAAGAAAGAGATCCAATTTCTTTTGTCCTGCAATCCAATTCCAATCTGGATGGTGCAAAAACTCAAATAACGGGCGAAAAAAAGGTGCATAGGCACACTGATCCTCATAAGAAAGAGCTAACCGTTGAATACCATCTGTAAAGAGTGCTACATCGGTCAATTCGGTAGAAAGGGAAGTAAACTGTAGAAGAGCACAAGCCTCAGGCTGTGTGGCAAAATAAGTCTGGTTGGCATACTCTCCTTGCTGTGGCCAAAAGATCAACTCATATGCATTTGGTTTTTCTTTTTGCTTTACCACGATTGCTCCATCTCCAATCTGCCAGAATATAGCCCGATTCTCCCCGATGATGGCTCCGAGTAAGGTACTAGCAAAGTTGGTACTTTCCATCCGACAACAGGCGGACCAAAGGGATACTTCATATTGGTATTGTTCTAACCAGTCCGTAATATGGCGTTCGGTTATATGTTGCAAGGAATCTTGCTCCAGAAAAGATTGAATCCGCTCTAAAAAATATCTACATATATGAGTTGCGCCCTCTTTTCCATAGGTGGCACTCCCAGCCCCATCCGCTATGATCGAAACAAAGAGAGTCTCCCCTTCCCGAGAAGGGAGGAGGAGACATTGATGGGCATCCTGGCAAGAGGTCCCATCTTTCTCATGAGAAACTCCGATAACCGTGGAAGAAAGGTATCGCCAAGTTCGGCTCATTCCACTTTGCCCCAACCAGCGGGGCTTGTCAGCGTTACTGTTTCACCCATTTGGGAATGAGAAACAGTACTTAGAGAATGAGACAACCAACTAAACAGCTCTCGGAACTTCAAACCTTTTAACTTCAATGGCTCCCGAACAGAGATCTCCTCTAAAATTTTCATATTGGCACGATCGACCCCTACAGCGAAAAACATAAGCGATTTGGCATCTTCCGCAGCTTGGATCTTCTCTGCCGCACGCCGCCAGTCATCTGTTGGAGCACCATCTGTAATCAGGAAGACCCAAGGACGGTAGTAATCAATTCCGTTTTCTCGATACTGTTCTTTGCGCTCTTCTAACATCTTTAAAGCTTGATCGACTGCTGCTCCAATTGGGGTATCATTTTCTGCTGTTAGATATGGGGCTTGGAACTGATCTGCTGTCTGAAACTCCGATTCCACTGTAACAGGACCAAAACTAACCACCGCTAGCTCTACACGCTTCATCGCCATGTCATCTGACATCAGCTCATCTTTGAAACTAGCAAGCCCTTGATTCAGCTCTTCGATCGGCTCACCTCTCATCGAACCGGAAGTATCGAGTAGTAGTATACAAGGACAACGAGGCTCTGGGTTCTCTGCGAACTCGACTCCCTCAAATGGCATCTGATCATCAAAGTCATCCGCCATTTTGTCTTCCATCTCCATCTCTTCAGGCATTAGGTCTTCTTGTAGGTTATCTTCATATTTTTTTTTGTCTTCCACATTCTCCACTCCCCTTTCTACGATCTTAGTCCAATATATGGACAAAGATCGCAAGACATGCCTAGAAATTGGAGAAATACAAAAAAGATCGGAAGACATTTATTGAACAAAGAGATTTCAAAAAATAGAAAACAAACCATTTGATTAAGTAACTAATATTCTATAAAATAAATATATTCCTTCAACGTCATGTTAAAGGAACTAGTAGATCTAACCCAAATCAACAAAAACATCCGTTCCAACTTAGGAGATACCATATGTCGAACCACACCCGAGTCGTCCTCTGGGGTCTCATCGGAATCCTGCACGCCCTCTCTGCGATTGTGAACTCACTTCAGGGAGAGCTGTTTGGAAGTGTCACCAACGTGACGGTGGCGATTGCTTCCGTCATCATCGTGAGGCACTACAACGAGAAGATCGAGCAGGAGAAGCAGCAGCAGATGCGACAGAAGAAGTTGCAGAAGAAGTAACAACACCCCACGGTTAGATCTACCATACACGTCCGTTAGTTCTCTAACGGACGTGTATTCATTTTTGAGTGTGAAAAGTCCTTACGAATAGTTTAATTTCTCGCATTATACAACTCCATCACCTTTTCTAAGTGATGGATTAACTGTTGGTATTCATCATACTGAATTTCATAACAAATTCTGCTTGAGATAAAAGTAAATTCAACCACATTACCTGGTTTTAATTTGAAACAACTAATATGATTCATGGTACATGCTTCATCCCAGTCCTCATTTAAGCTTTTGCACTCCTCTAAAAAATGATAAATATTATATAGAGACAGCTTATTCCCAGAAAAATATTCTTTTATTGTAGAATCAATACTAAGTAAACTCCAAATATCCAGCATATTGGAGTTGTTGCTTGGTGGTGGATGATTCTTCATACACTCCATCTTCGATCCTCTTTCCTATTAGTAGGAATCCACAAAATAATCTCTTCAATTGCCTTCCTTTTTTAACGAAACTCTCCCAATAAGGTAAACCAATCCATATAGACACATTAGCAAAATCAAAATAAACCCTAGTTGAGTGAAAAAATCTGGTTGAAAAACAAATTGCAACCATTTGATAGCCTCTCTGCTTAGTAAGTTTTTATAATGGATTCCTCCTGAAATAAGAAGGATTAGTTCTGCTAAAATAACAGGAACCCAAACCGCACGAAGATACTTACCAAGACTTTGATATTGTCCGATGTACAATATCGATAAGCCCACCAAAACTGTGATAGAGGGCACAACAAAAAGAGCATAGGAAAAGCCATTCCACCCAGCAGATCCCATTTCTTCATAAACTCCAAAACAAGCGAGTAAAAAGAAGACGCTAAAAAAAACTAAAATTACCATTTTCTGTACTTTTGTCATTCAATTAATCACCTTTGTGATCCTTTCATAAGATTTAAAAAATAAGTCTATAAGCTATTCAACGACTCTGTTTCATACGGATATATTCTGAAAGACGATTACTCTTTTACGTACCTCTTCTCTGGTGATTTGATACGAAAATATTTGCTCATCTAAGTCTAGCGCATCTTCCACTACTCCTTACTCTCTCTTTTAGGTCATCTGGAGGAGCATATAGAAACTTTTGATGAGCCCAATTATTTATTCATTTCTCTCCTGAACTAAACTCTTAGGAATCTATTTTCTCTTTTACAAATCGTGCAATAGCTCCTGTCTTCTCTTTCCATTCCTGTGTACCGATCACATAATCAAACTTGGATTCTTCTAGTGCAAATTCGTCCACTTTTGGTCGTTTAAACTCCAATATCAATTTCCCCTCTCCATGATACTGGATCGAAATCGATGCTAACTTCATCTCCAACTCTTCTGGTTGGTCATATTGAAAAGATTGATATCTCCCTTCATGCTCTACTACTCTTCTTTTGAGTTTTACCTCCTTTTCCATCTGATCTACTAAATACGCTAGTGCTGGATGAGGTTCTACCACTACTTTATCGATGTCGGAGCTATCAAAAGAGAACTCGATGTCCACATGTGTAAAGAGCGATCCTCGGAAACTACCATAATAAGTACTTGGAAACCAACTAGGAATCTCCATAGTAAAAGGTAGATTCTTATGCTCTCTTGCTTTGATTTCGATGGGATCCTCGGAAAGTGATAAAGTTGCTTGGTAAAATGCTGAGTCAGAGTTAATGGAAACAAGTGTAAGCTCCAAACGATTGATAGTTTGATCAGCTGCTCCGCCGGTTAGTTGTACTTCCCCTGCCAAACTACCTCCTTGTATCGCGTCTCCTACTTGGAGTACGGTATCGACTACCATACCATCTAATTGCAAACTAGCTTTTAATCGGTCCAACATATGTAATCCTCCTATGGTATTATCCCCTTACGGTAGACAGTGAAAAAAGAGAACATGTTAACATGTTCTCATAGACACTGCTATAACCGGAGGGGATTTTTATGTCCGCTAAGAAAGGACAAAAGTTTAGAAGATATTCGGAAGAAACAAAAAAGGAGGCAGTGCGCCTCTTCTTAGAAGAGGAGATGCCTTATAGTGAAATACAAAGGAAACTCGGGATCAGAAGTCGAACTCAAATTCAAAATTGGGTCGAAAAGTATAAAGCTGGTGAGTCGTTTGAAGATTATCGAGGTCGCTGGATTAAGAAACATTTTAATAGTCTTGAGGAGGAAAACGCTTATCTAAAGGCCCAAGTAGAATATCTAAAAAAGCTCAATCCAAATCTACACGGGGAGGGATCTTGGAAAAAGGACAACGATTTGTAATCATTGAGGAGCTTTCCAAACAATATACCATTACGCAACTTTGCAAGATTGCGAAGGTTTCACGTGCAGGATATTACAAATGGAAAAAATACATACAACGCGCCGGACGTAGCTCGAATGATGCAAACTTAAAAGAGCATATATTAGCAATTCACAGACTCCGTCCATACTACGGTTACTTTCGTATGCGAACTGCTCTACGTAGGGAAGGAATAGTGGTGAATCATAAGAAAGTACGTAGATTAATGCGTGAACTCGGTATTCGATCCGTTATCCGCAAAAAACGCCCCTTTATGGGGCGTAAGCCATCCATTGTGTTCTCTAACATACTGGCTCGTAATTTTTATGCAGAGGCTCCCAGACAAAAGCTTGCAACGGATATCACGTATGTACGAATTGGAGACCATTTTGTCTATCTATCCGCTGTAACAGATCTATTTAATAATGAAATTATTGCGTGGGAACTTTCTTCGAGAAACGATCTCCAACTAGTGTTAGACACTGTTTATCGCTTAGAAACAGGGGATGGAACTCTTCTTCACTCTGATCAAGGATTCCAGTATACGTCCAAACAATATGCGGCATTGTTAAAAAAACGTGGCTTCATTGGAAGCCACTCGCGGAGGGGAAATTGCTTTGACAATGCCTGTATAGAGTCCTTTTTCTCCCATCTAAAGACAGAAAAACTTTATTTAGAGGAACCAAAAGATGAGACTTCTGCACGCAATATGATTGCTGAGTTCATCGAATATTACAACAAGGAACGTTTCCAAAAAAAACTTGGCGACCGATCCCCAGTGGAATTCCGGGAAGCGATCGCCGCTTAGGATGCCTTTTATCTAGTGTCTACTTGACGGGGTTAAGACCACCTAGGTGTTCTCTTTTCTAGAAACTGTCTGTATGTAAACTCTTCTAACAAAAATCTAGCTAGACTTGGTATGTTCTTGTATAGCCTATCTTGACTTTCTTTCTCCTTGATAGAATTACTCAACCAGACAGATTTCTTTTTTGACTCCCCAATTGCAAATATTCTTCCTTTATCATACCAAAAAAGCGGCAATCCTTAGAGGAATGCCGCAATATCGGATTCATTTTATTCCAAGTCTATTCTTTCTCTAGAACGCTTCCGAAACCATCTTTGGTTGCGTAAATAATAGTAGGTAATCACGACCGCCTGCTTTAGAGTCTGTACCAGACATATTAAATCCACCAAATGGATGGGTTCCGACTAACGCACCTGTGCACTTACGGTTGAAATAGAGGTTGCCCACATGGAACTCCTCCCGTGCTGTCTCTAGGTGTTGGCGATTTTTGGTGATTACTGCACCAGTCAGCCCATACTCGGTATTATTAGCAATCTCCAAAGCATGCTCAAAACTGTCTGCTTTGTGGAAGGCTACCACTGGACCAAAGATCTCTTCTTGGGAGATGCGGGCATGTGGTTCTACATCCGCAAAAACGGTCGGTTGAATGTAGTACCCATTTCCTTCGGCTTTTGCTCCACCAGCGAGAAGGCGACCTTCTGATTTGCCGACCTCGATGTATTCTAGAATCTTGTTATACGCCTTTTCATCCACAACAGGACCAAGCGCAATACTTGGATCATAGGTGGAACCTACTTTTAGTTCCTTCGTTCTGGCAACCACTTTTTCTAGCACTTCATCATACACATCTTGATGAATAATCGCCCGGGAACAAGCAGAACATTTCTGACCAGCAAAGCCAAATGCCGACTTCACAATGGAATCGACTGCTAGTTCGATGTCCGCCTCAGCATCGACCACGATCGCATCTTTTCCGCCCATTTCTGCTACTACTCGCTTAATCCACTTCTGTCCTGGTGCTGTCTTGGCAGCCTGTTCATTGATCCGCAAACCTACTGCACGAGACCCAGTAAAGGAGATAAACCTAGTCAATGGGTGTTTCACCATATATTCCCCGACTGCTGCACCTTCTCCTGGAACAAAGTTAACCACGCCATCTGGAACTCCTGCTTCTTCTAGCAGCTCCATAAATTTGGCTGCAATTACATTTGTCGGCGAAGCTGGCTTGAGGACAACTGTATTGCCAGCTACCACTGCTGCCATAGTCATACCAACAGTGATGGCAAGAGGGAAATTCCAAGGCGGAATCACGGCTCCTACGCCAAGTGGGATGTAGGTCAGTTCGTTATCTTCGCCTGGAATACGAGTCAATGGCTGACGATCGTTCAGTCGGATCATTTCGCGACCATAAAATTCTAGAAAATCAATCGCTTCCGCTGTATCAGCATCCGCTTCCACCCAGCTTTTCCCAGCTTCTGCTACCATCCATGCTGAAAATTCGTGTTTACGACGACGCATGAGATGTGCTGTGCGGAACAAAAGGCGAGCACGTGCTGCTGGATCTACTTTTTTCCATGTATCGAACGTTTTATATGCCACTTGGATTGCTTTTTCGGTTAGATCTTCATTTGCTTCTGAGACAATCCCTACGATTTCGCTTAGATGGGATGGGTTCAGTGACTCTCTTTTCTGAACGGTTTCGATTTTTTCTCCACCGATGATAACAGGATAATGTTGACCAAACTGCGATTTCACTTTTTCCAATGCTTCTTGAAAAGCAAGACGATTTTCTTCTACGGAGAAGTCGGTGAATGCTTCATTTTTAAAATCTACAACCATAATTTCTTTCCCCCTTAAGCAAATCTGTCAGTTCCTTTGTCATTGTATCGCAGTTCTCTATTTTTCTGCAATCGCTTACATTTTGATATTGTCTAATTTCTAATCTTTTCGCTATAATTGTAAAAGTTATGAACCGAAAAGTTAGGTGGGATTGAAATGTCCATTTCGCGGAAATTGGTTTTATCTGTATCTGGTAATAGACTAGTCAAATCGTTCGCCATGAAATACGGAATGAAACTGGGCGCTGCCCGCTTTGTAGCCGGAGAATCACTCAACGCCTCCTTGGATATGGTTCACTCATTAAATCGGGAAAATCTTGTCGTCACTCTAGACCATCTAGGGGAAAGTGTCGAAAATCGAGAAGAAGCAACCACTGCTACCAACGCAGTATTGGAAATTTTTGACGCAATAAAAAGAGAGCGCTTACATTCTAATGTTTCTGTCAAGTTAACTCAACTAGGCTTAGCCCTAGATCCTGCTTTTTGCTTAGACAATATGGATCGAATTGTTGCCAAAGCAAAAGAGACAAGCAACTTCGTCCGTATCGATATGGAAGATACTCCCTTCCTTGAACAAACCATGAATATTTTTCTCACCTTGCTCGAACGGTATGGCAAAGAACATGTGGGACTCGTAATCCAATCCTACCTCTATCGCTCGATCGAAGATGTAGAAGCTCTCGGGAAAAAGGGCGTCAATCTCCGTATTGTCAAAGGTGCCTATAAGGAGCCTCCCGAAGTAGCTTATCCACAAAAAAAGGATGTAGATGAGAATTATCTACGTTTGGTTCAAACACATTTACAAAATGGCTGCTATACAGGGATCGCCACACATGATGAGAAAATAATTGAAGAGTTGAAGATCTGGCTAGCACAAGAAAAGATCTCGCAAGATTTATTTGAGTTTCAGATGCTGTACGGAGTACGAAATGGATTACAACGCAACCTAGTAAAAGAAGGGTATCGTGTACGAGTTTATACCCCATTTGGTACAGATTGGTACCCATATTTTACGAGAAGAATTGCTGAACGACCGGCAAACGCATTGTTTATCTTAAAAAATATGTTTCGTGATTAAGAAAAGTATAAATCTATTATTCGATAGCTAAATCTGGGGTTTTGGAGCCATACTCCAGATTTAGCCTTCCCAATATATATTAGAATTTTGTTATAATTTAATCAAAGAATGTTCTTTTTATAGTTTCTGAACTAGTTTATCGATTACGATCGTGTTGTACATTCTCTCTGACTTTTTTCATGAACCATCTCATCAGAACAAATTCACAGAGTGCTCCGAAATCAAATACTACAATCTCAATATATAAACGATGAAAGGAGATTCGATATGCAAAAACTAACCCCATTGACAGTAGCAATTCTAACGGCTTTTCCTGTATTTGGTGCGTTACTCTATTTACTACTAGCAGAACTCACTCCTCAAAGCAAAGGAATAAGTCTCGTGCTGCTAGTCTTATTTGGTCCTATGTTCTTATATGCAGTTGGAAATTACTTAAAAGAAAAATATTCCTCTTGAAACCGCCATCATACTCTTAGATGCTATTCAACCTCACTGCTTCCTCCTCTCCCTTCTCTATGATAAAATGCAAAAAAGATATGCTTTTCTTTCCAAGGGGGTGGATGAGATGACGGATTCGATACGATTAGAGATACTTTCATTATTAGAGCAAGATGCAGACTTCACCGTACCTGAACTAGCTCGTACGATAGGAGAATCTGAAGAGACTATTACCGAAATACTCGACCAGCTAAAAGCCGAAAAAATCCTCATCAAAAAACAAGCCCTCATCGATTGGAAAAAAGCTGGGATAGAGCGTGTTACAGCGCTAATTGATGTGAAGGTGACACCTCAACAAGGCTATGGATTTGATGCAATTGCCAAGCGAATTTATCTCTACAATGAGGTGCAGAATGTCTATCTCATGTCTGGTGCCTATGATTTGTCTATACAACTAGAAGTAGATAGTCTCGAAGCTGTAGGACGTTTTGTGACCGAAAAACTGGCGCCACTCGAATTTGTGGTCGGTACTACCACTCATTTTGTAATGAAAAAATATAAACAGGACGGAGTGCGTTTGGAAGAAACGCCACCAGACCGTCGCATTCAGGTGATTCCGTGACGACATTGGTTTACGGAGTCTTTTTATTGGCAAATACCAGAGGAGGTGCGCTCTTAGAGCAACCATATGAAACTAGAAGACAAAATATCTCCTGTAGTACAAAACCTTCAACCATCTGGAATCCGCCGTTTTTTTGATTTGGTCCAACAGATGCCAGACGCCATTTCACTCGGAGTAGGAGAACCAGACTTTGTAACTCCATGGCACATCCGTGAAGCAGTAGTACATTCCTTGGAAGCAGGAATGACAAGCTATACTTCCAATCAGGGAATGCCCGAACTCCTAGAGCAGATTGCTAAATATCTTCATGAACGATTTTCTTTATCTTATGAGGCCAGTTCAGAAATTTTAGTAACCTTTGGTGCCAGTGAAGCAATTGATCTCGCATTACGCACTATTCTCACTCCAGGAGAAGAAGTACTTGTTCCTGATCCAAGTTATGTTTCCTATGCTCCTTGTATTGAATTAGCTGGTGGAGTTGCAGTACCAGTGGCAACACATGCCAAACATGGGTTTAAATTGCGCGCTGAAGAACTAGAGAGAAAAATAACCAGTCGCACCAAAGCAATCATCCTCTGTTATCCCAATAACCCAACAGGTGCGATCATGACCCATTCAGACTACCTAGAAATTGCTGAATTGGTTCGCAAGCACGAACTAATCGTCATCTCTGATGAGATCTATGCGGAACTAACTTACCGTGGACAGCATGAATCCTTTGCAGCCATTCCAGGAATGAAAGAACATACCATTCATCTCAATGGTTTCTCCAAATCATTTGCGATGACTGGTTGGAGACTCGGATTTATTGCCGCTCCTAAAGTTCTATTAACCGGGATGCTCAAGATTCATCAATATACTGCTCTTTGTGCTCCCATCATGAGCCAAGTAGCAGCTCTCGAAGCACTGCGTAATGGGTTGGCCGAGTGTCACGCAATGGTATCGCAATACGATCAGCGGCGTCGGTATATCACAAGCACACTCGATCATATGGGACTTACTTGTCCTACTCCACTTGGAGCCTTTTACGTGTTCCCTTCCATTCAAGCAACAGGACTCGACTCCTATACGTTTGCAGAAGAACTACTTCATGAGGAACAAGTTGCAGTCGTTCCTGGTACCGCTTTTGGACCAAGTGGAGAAGGTTTTATCCGCTGTTCCTATGCGACATCTATGGAGAAAATTCGAGAAGCAATGAAGCGGATGGAACGTTTTGTACAGCGAAGAGTCGCTACCATGCCATCGAAATCGGTAGATAAGTTAGGATAAATAAAAAAACAAGCCCATGTAATCATCGTTACGATTACATGGGCTTGTACTTCTAGATCAGATAGGACTAAGATCAAATACACTATCTACTTAAAACTTCTTCTTTAAAAACAAACCTACAGCTGCTATAGCGCCTACACCTAGCAATACATATACCACATTCGAATAAACACCAACGTATTCCACAATGCTTTCCCAATTATCCCCCACACTTGCCCCAACATTGACCAACACGATATTCCAAACCAACGTGCCAATTGTGGTAAATAGCAAGAACAGGCCAAAATTCATATTAGACATACCCGCAGGGATCGAGATAAGACTTCTTATTAACGGAACAATCCTACAGATTAAAACCGTCCAGATACCGTATTTATCAAACCAATTGTCCGCTTTGTAAATATCCTCTCTCTTTAAACGAAGAATATGACCCCATCGATCCACAATTTTTTCCATCCGCTCTACATCTAGCTGTAATCCTATAACATACAAAATACAAGCTCCTATTACAGAACCTAGGGTAGAAGCAATCACTACTCCTAGTATGCTTAGATCAGAAGAGGTAGTCATAAATCCGCCAAAAGTAAGGATCACCTCAGATGGAATTGGTGGAAAAATGTTTTCTAGTGCGATTAATAGAAAAATACCTACATATCCATATTCACTCATAAAATCTGTGATCCAGTTTTCCATTTGTCAATCTGCCTCCTGTAGCTTCTTATATATCATTGCATTGATCACTTTGTAGATGAAAGACAATCCCAGAAGTCCTAGACCATATGCAAATAAAGTCGCTTCTACATGGAAAAAGGAATAGAAGACGGGAACAGAAATATATTTGCTGTCCAGACTACAAAAAAGATTACTATAAACACAATAGTCTAACCACCTAAGTAGTGGTGTGCATGTAGATGAAAAAAAGATGAATTTTTCAATAGAGATAGATCGTAACAAGTCTAGAAAAACTTCATTTCGCTACTAATCTACTCTAAAATAAAAGAAACGGATACTTTTTCAAGATATACATACATATACAAAGAAATAGGAGGCTATTATGCGTATTTTATGGGACTTTGACGGTACCATCATGGATACCTATCCAACGATGATACAAGCCGCGATCCGAGCTATCGAAGAACAAGGAAAAACGATAAGTTCAGAGGAGTTATTGCGTAGGATGAAACGCTCATCCGTATATGCATTTACTTCATTAGATCTAGATCCTACCGAAACACTTCAAAAGATGGTAGAAATAGAACAAACTCTACCTAATCAACAAAAACAACCATTCTCCTATATTCGAGAGGTATTGAAACTAGCGGAGTGTAACGTGATCTATACTCACAAATCACGTAAATTGGTAGAGGAATTACTAGATGAATACCAATTGAACGAGTATTTTACAGAAGTTGTCTGCCAAGAGGACGGCTTTGCCCGCAAACCCGATACACCTGCTTACGAATATTTGCAAGCCAAATACGGGATTAATCTTGTTATTGGAGATCGGGAGTTAGATCTAGAACCAGCCCGTAAGCTAGGAATTCAAACTTGTGCCTTCCAAAACGAGGAAATTGAGGCAGATTATCATCTCTCAAGCTATGTAGAGTTCCCACTTGTTTTGCTAGGAGAGACTTATGGCGTTATTCCCAATAGCAAAACTTCTCCTATCCTCTCCACAGAGTGGCTACAGACTTACTTTTCCCCCACTGATATGCGTTACCAACACATTTTAGGAGTCGTTCAAAAAGCGAACAAATCCCCTGAATCTTATCTACATGACGTTGGATATTCTCCTAGTTTGATTCGTACTGGTTTCCATCCGATAGACGGAGCAATATATGCACTAGAACATGGGTTTGAACTGGATGTCATCATGGCGATTCTCTTTCATGGTGGAGCTGATGGGGAAGCACAATTACATGGTGGAAAAATAAGGGAGATGTATGAAAAACTGTCCAAGTTCGTCACCACTAGTCAACAAGAGCGTATTGATTTTCTAACTTACTGTGATATTCATACTTCTCCCGATGGACAAACCATCACAATAGAGGAACGATTAGCGGATATTTGGTCCCGCTATAATGTGGAAACTGTTGTGTACCAAAATATGAAACAACAAGTACCTTATCTGATGAAACTGCGGAAAAAATATGCTCATGATACTTTTTCTAAAGACTGAAACCATACTTCTTCTAGCTATGTGGAACGACTTATTTGATAATCAATATAGTAATACCATTCTTGCCAGAAAAAGGACCACTTTGTTTTAAAACTGCGAAAAACCGTGCTAGGTGTAGGGGAAGAATATACTTCCATCCCTAAATCCTCGGCGATCACAATTGCGCGTTTCATATGATAAGGGTCACTTACGATGGTATATGTCTTTAGATCATTCTGTTTTGCCACATCATAAGCATATCGAAGATTATCTTCTGTTGTTCTTGACTTACTCTCGATCAGAATATCTTCTGGCTTTACCTGTTTCTCCAAAGCATAATTTCGTGATACTTCTGCCTCTGACATCGTTTTTTGGTCACCTATACCACCAGTAAAAATGATTTTCTGTACGTATCCTTTTTGATAGAGCCATATTGCATGATTGATCCTCTCTTTTAGTGCAGGAGAGGGTTTGTCCTCCTAGACCGCTGCTCCTAATACAATGGCAGCATCGGTTTTGACTAATTGATTTACTCCACCAAAAGACCAAACACTATATATGGAGTAACCTGTTAAAATGGCAAGCAAACTGAGGAAACAAAGTAATACTTTGTCTATCATTTTCCCTATACTTTTTCTTGTCATCTTAAGCCCCCTCTATATAAAAAGAGACGAACGACTAAAAACTAGTTCGTTCGTCTTTTTCAACATCGGATGGTAATCGTTGTATCGTCTTGTTCGATTACTGGAAGGTTTTCACTACATTTTCTACCTTTGCCCATTCTTTTTGTGTTTCTTCGAGTAGTACTTCATCCTCTAGTGCTTCTTGGCTAGGTTCTGTTGTATCCATGTAGGAGTAAATAATGTTTTGTTTTACTGCGAGTTTTTTCTCTAGTCCACCTTCAAAATCCTGATCCCACTTTGTTTCTGTATATCCTGTGTATCCTCTTAAAACGAAAAGAGTCGATCCTTTAAACGAGAATTCGATGTATGTTTCTACATTTTGTTCCGAAGGTGTCTTTTTCGTTACATCCCAATTGTCTGGAACGATGATCGAACTATTACTATCAATAGCTACTAACTTTTCTGTGTCTGGTATTAATGTCTTTTCTGGAACAGATGGTCCTTCTGTTGTTACTTCCTTTTGTTGTACTGGTACTTGTTGTTCTGCTGTTTGGGATGATTGGCACCCTGTTACGATCATTCCTGCGATTACGACACTTACTAATTTTTTCATACTCAATCTCTCCTTTTTTAGTAGGAGCGACCTATATCATCCGATGTTGATAACCAACATCCGGATTGATACGGTCTCCCCGAATGTTGGTTATCTGCCTAATGGCAAATATAACGATATTGTATCTCACAAAAATAGACTACTATATAAATAGAATCTATTCATTTTGTGAACAATTTTTGCCGGCCTTTCCCTCGAAATATCTTCCTACCGTTTTCGCCTCATGGCTATCAGATCCCAAAATAAGTGAAATTCCCCTCTTTTGTGCTTCTGCAACTAATATAGACGATGGATAAGTTTGACCGTATAAAGGTTTATCAATCCCCGAAGTATTGTAATCAAGGCTAAATCCAGCTATTTGTACCTGATCTAAAAGGCTTTGCCACTCTACCAGTTCTGTATCTTTCTTTGTCTCCTTCAATGGATAAGCTTGTTCAAACTTTTGAACTAGATTGAGATGTCCTAATCTCATTGGGGTCAAACGACCAAATGGCTTTGCTAAGACGTTTTGAACCTGGTCTCGATAGACTTGGTAGACCTTTTTTACCGAACCATAAGCTTGGACAATCTCTCCAAACATCCTCTTATCATAATCGAGACAGAGAAATTCCCTATTTGGAAGTGGCAAGAAGTGGACGGAGAGGAGGGAATGAGCAAGACAAGGCTCATATTTTTGTAAAAATTCCATTGTCTCTTGTTCATAGCCTTGAAGGTAATCTATCTCAAATCCCGCTCGAATGGTCAGTTGATCACCATATCGAACTTGGAGCTGATGAACTTCCTCTAAATAAACTTCTACTTCATCCCATCGCATACTACTGTCTTTTTTGGGTGTGGGGTCAACAAATGATCGAGGTAACGGAGCATGTTCGGTAAAGATAATACCCGTAAGACCTCGACTGATCGCTGTTTCTACATACTGCTCTAAGGAATCAGACGTGCCATGTGGACAAAATGGTGTGTGAATATGCGCATCCCATAGATCCATCCAACTCACTCCTATTTAACAAAATCTTATTTGACGATCGGCTGTGATCATGTTAACTTGGATATATTACTTTATCACATTAGAGAGATAACACATTAGAGAGATAATAAAATAAAGCATACAGAGTAGTCAGGAGGATGTCAAATGTCTTGGTCAACAGAGGAGGTTAAAAGCGGCGCAGCTTATGTTCGAAAAATGCGATGGGAATGGGAGTTTCTCGAATTCGCTCTATCCCAAGGTTTTCAACCGATCGAACTCCCAATTTTAGAGCGATATCGTTGGGATCAACTAGTGGCGGAAGGACGAGAGGATCTATCAGTCCGGAAAAAATGGCTCAATGAACAGGGCGAAGTCGAATCATTGCGTTATGACTGGACAGAAGTGGTAGCAAGACAAAGGATTCAAGACAATGGGTTAGCTGATCGGGTGGCATATGTAGGTGATACCTTTTGGAATGATGGGATGAGTCGTCAATTGGGATTAGAGGCTTTTCAAACCCCTTTTCCACTAGCAGAGCAGCAAACATTAGAAGTGATCCTTCCTTATTTGCAAGAAAAAATACAGCAAGCTCCGATGACTGCCGTCATTGGCTATCATCATTTTTATCAATTTTATCTACCTGCTTCTCCACTCATCGAGGAGACCCAGCTCCGTGAAGCAATTCGCTATAAAAATAATGAAGCGATCCAACGTCTAATTAATAATTCAAAGAGACCAGAGGAGTACCAATCCCTTCTCTCACTATTAATGTATCTTCCAAAACGAGAATCAACCGCATTCCCAAAACCTCCTATCTCTACACCTGCATGGCAGCAAGCAGTACAAGAGATACGGGTGTTTGCTTCATTACTAAGAGAATGTGGTGTACAAGAAATCGTATTAGATGTCGGAGCTACGCCTAAACGCTCCTATTATGAAGGAATCACATGTCAGATTTATGTAACCGAAGCACTAGAGCCGATTACAACTGGTGGTAGATATCGTCTCCCTTCTTCCCAAGAGGCAAGTTCGTTTGGCATGGCGATCAATATGCCAGTGTTAGAGCTTTTCGGAAGAAAGGAGCAAAGATGATGTTAACGGTAGCGGTCGCAAAAGGGCGTTTGGAAAAGCAATATATACAATTTTTAGAAGAACGCGGGCAGCAAGCCTGTGCAGAGGCGCTAAAGCAGGCAGGCAGAGAGTTAGTCGTCGAGGCGGAAGAGATACGCTTCTTGTTGGTCAAAGGTTCTGATGTCCCAACCTATGTCGAAAGAGGAATCGCCTCACTGGGAGTGGTTGGAGAAGATACTCTGTTGGAAGCACAAGCTGATGTCTATCATCTCCTCTCATTTCCTTTTGGAATATGTCACTTTGCGATTGCAACGAGAAAAGATCGGGAGTTACACGATCCACTACGAATCATTGCAACCAAATATCCTAATGTAACGAAGCGATATTTTGCTACCTTCCAACAAGAAGTGGAATGTATTCCGCTACAAGGATCAGTAGAACTAGCAGCTGTAATGGGACTTTCTGATGGAATAGTCGACATCGTGGAAACAGGAAGTACATTACGAGCAAATGGACTGGTAGAACGAAAAGTACTCGCACCTCTTCAGGCTCGCTGTATCGTCAACAAGCACGCCTACTTTACACAGAGAGCCGAGATCGAACCACTCATTCAAAAGTGGAGTGACCAAGAGAAGGAGGGTCCATCGAATGAAGATCAAGACGCAAGAGCAATTTTGGCAGAAAAAACGAGAGAATAGTACACTCCAGCCACAAGTGTTAACACAAGTAGCAGAGATCCTGTCCCAAGTTCGAAAGCGTGGAGATGAAGCAATAAAAGAATACACCGAAAAATGGGATGGCCTTCGTTTGGTCGAGATGGAGATCCCCAAAACAGCATGGAAAAAAGCATGGGAAGAGCTCCCATCTGCTCTACAAAAAGCATTAAATCGAGCAAAACAACAAATCACCACTTTTCAAGAGAGTCAAAAACCGAGCAATCAGATGGCTCCCTCTTCAGCTGGCAAGATTTTGGGTGCATGGTATCGCCCACTTAATCGTGTAGGTCTCTATGTTCCTGGTGGCAAGGCAGCTTATCCTTCCACTGTTTTGATGACAGCAATCCCTGCCAAGGTAGCTGGAGTTGAGGAAATTTTTATCACCACTCCTGCAAACAAAGATGGCAACGTTCGTTCTGAAGTGCTAGCAGCAGCGTGGTTGGCTGGGGTAGATCGAGTATTTACCGTAGGAGGAGCCCAAGCGATTGCTGCCCTTGCCTATGGGACGGAATCGATCCCAAAAGTAGATAAAATTGTCGGCCCAGGTAATAGCTATGTTGCGGCGGCGAAGAAACTTGTCTATGGAGATGTTGGTATTGACTCTATCGCAGGACCTAGCGAACTAGCCATCATAGCCGATGGCCAAGCTAATCCGGTTTGGATCGCTGCTGATCTTCTCGCCCAAGCAGAGCACGATGAAGAGGCACAGACTTATTTGATTACTACTTCTCGCACTTTAGCCGAGCAAGTTCAAAAAGAGTTAGTTAGCCAAACGGAGCAATTACCACGCAAAGAGATTATCCAGCAATCACTTCAAAACTATCACGATACTATTTGGGTTTCCAATCTCTCTGAGGGAATCGAGCTAGCCAGTGAGATCGCTCCTGAACATCTTTCCATCCAAACGTTAGAACCTTGGGCCATTGCCGCTCAGATCAGGCACGCAGGTGCTATTTTTGTTGGGGACATGACACCTGAAGCAATGGGTGATTATCTTGCAGGACCAAGTCATGTCTTGCCAACTGGAGGAACAGCCCGTTTTTCTAGTGGATTATCCGTATCTGATTTTTATACTCGCACCTCTATACTCCACTATAGCAAGGCAGAACTTTTAGCAGAGGCATCCGATGTAGAGGAATTGGCAATCGCAGAAGAACTTACAGCTCACGCAGCATCTGTTCGAATCCGAAAAGAAGGGAGCCAATAAGAGATGATTCTTTTAAATAGCAATGAAAGTTACCGCTCGCCCCTCTCGTCAGAGGAGATCGGAACCATCGTTCAGCAAGCAGAGATCAATCGCTATCCTTCTGCACATTTAACGAACTTTCTCGAAGCTTATGCAAACTTCTTTCAGCTTCCTGTGGATAATCTCTTAGCACGCAACGGTTCTGATGAGTGGATTCAACAGATTTGCCTCGTATTAGGGAAAAATGACCAGCCTATTCTAATGTTGGAACCGGACTTTACCATGTATCGAGTCTGCGCAGAGCAAGCTGGACGTAGAGTTGTCAGTGTGCCAGCTGATTCATCCTTTTCTTTTTCATTGGAGAAGATTTTGGAAACCATTCAAACTGCACGCCCTGCCCTTTTCTTTTTATCTAACCCACACAATCCAACTGGTCAGCTCTTTCCAATTGATTGGATCAAACAGTGTGCACAAGCAATGGAACAAGTTGGGGGCTATCTTATTTTGGATGAAGCCTATTACGGATTTGATGCAGAAGAAACGACAGATGCTTCAGTGGATTGGTTAAGTCTAGATCATGTCATCCGACTGCGTACCATGTCCAAAAGCTTTGGTATGGCTGGTTTACGAGTTGGGATTGCGATCGCAACCCAATCGACCAGACAACTACTCCAACAATATGAACTACCTTTTCCAATCAATCATCTTTCGTTAGCCATTGCAACAGAACTTCTCCGTCAAAAGTCGCGAGTTACACTTTTCTGGAAAGAACAATGTGAGATGATGGATCGACTGGAAGCCATTCTTCAAAAGGTAGTAATACGAACTCCAGAACTTAAGATGCTAAATAGTTATGCCAACTATTTTTTCCTCTATGGTGCAGAGGCGCTCCCATTTGCCCAGTACTGTGAACAAAACGGATTTCGTTTAAGGCTTTTTCCAACAGAGAGTTTACGAGAGTGTTGTCGTATCTCCCTAATGACACCTCAACATCTTCTTCTATTTCAAAGCGCAATCGAAAGGTGGCAACCAAATGAGACAAGCTACAGTCGTTCGTGAGACCAAAGAGACCCAGATCTCTTGCACAGTGGAGTTAGATCAAAAATGCAATTCCTCCATCAATACTGGAGTTGGATTCTTTGATCATATGCTAACTTTATTTGCATTTCACGCTTCCCTCGCCCTATCTCTTCAAGCAAAAGGGGATCTGGATGTAGATGATCATCATACAGTCGAAGACGTAGGGATCGTACTTGGGCAAGCAGTACGTCAAGCACTAGGGGACCGAAAAGGGATCGAACGTTATGGAACAGCTTATGTTCCAATGGATGAGACACTAAGTCGAGTCACCCTCGATATTAGCGGACGACCTTATTGTCATTTTGGCGCTTCCTTCTCTCGCGAAAAAGTAGGAACTTTTGATACTGAATTAGTCGAAGAATTTTTCCGAGCTTTTTGTCTGCATAGTGGGATCACCTTGCATATCGATCTCCTGCATGGCTCCAACACGCATCACCAAATCGAGAGTATATTCAAGGCGTTTGGGCGAGCACTCAAAGAAGCGATCCATGTCGTAAGCCAAGAGCTACCATCGACGAAAGGGGTATTGGCATGATCGCAATCGTCGATTATGGGATGGGCAATGTAGGGAATGTGGAACGAGCACTTGTCACTCTTGGATACGAAGCAAAATTAACGGATTGTGTTGAGGAATTACGAGCTGCGGAGGCAATTATTCTCCCTGGAGTTGGTTCCTTTACAGCTGCAATAAAAGAAATTGATCAACGTGGCTTACGGGATGTATTGCAAGAAATAGCTAGACAAAAGCCGTTCATTGGAATCTGCCTTGGTATGCAACTACTTGTAGAGTACGGAGAAGAAGGTGGAGGAACGAGTGGTCTCGGTCTGTTACCTGGTACTGTTCGATTTATTCGTTCGGAACTCCCTTTACCTCACATGGGCTGGAACCAGCTACACCGGGAACAAGGCAATGTTGCAGAAAAGTATGTTTACTTTGTCCACAGCTATATGGTAGATACCTCTTCAGATTGGATTATCGCCACTACAGACTATGGAGAGAAAATACCAGCCATCATCCAACAGAACAACGTGATCGGAATCCAGTTTCATCCAGAAAAAAGCGGAGAAAATGGCCTTCGCATTTTAAAACAAGCACTAGAGGGAGGATTTGTATCAGATGAAAATATGGCCGGCAATCGATCTATATAACGGGGAGTGTGTTCGTCTCTATCAAGGAGACTATGGGCAAAAAAGAGAAATGCCACTCACCCCACAAGAAGCACTCCGTTTTTTTGCCTCTAAACAGGTAGAGCGCATCCATATCGTCGACCTCAACGGTGCCAAAGACAAAAAAGCTACTCAGCTCTCTTTGATCCAAGAACTGATTACGGCAAGTGAAGTACCCATTGAGGTTGGCGGGGGTATTCGTGACGAGGCAACTGTTGCTGCCTATCTTCAAGCAGGAGCAGCAGCCGTGATCTTGGGAACGATCGCAGTAGAAGATCCAAAATTGGTTCAACAACTGGCTCAAAAATATCCTGGAAAGATCTATGTAGGATTGGACGCAAAAGGGGACAAAGTGGCAACCAATGGTTGGTTGGATGCATCAGAGGCGACCATCTGGGATTTGGCGACCGCGATGGATCAGGCAGGGGTAGCAGGTATCATCTACACCGATATCGAACGCGATGGCACCATGCAAGGACCTAATCTAGAGCGAACCGCCTTGCTCTGCTCCCTTGTTTCCTGTGATGTTATCGCCTCAGGTGGTGTTCGGGATCGATCCGATTTCCAAGCACTTCAACCAACTGGCGCTAGAGCCGTCATCGTAGGACGTGCGGCCTATGAAGGAACTATCTGGGATAAGGAGGAGAAAATGAATGTTAACTAAACGAATTATCCCTTGTCTCGATGTAAAAGAGGGGAATGTGGTAAAAGGGATTCAATTCCAAGGACTCCGCCAGATGGGAGACCCCGTTGCGATGGCAAAACGCTATAACGCAGAAGGTGCAGATGAACTAATCTTTCTCGACATTTCCGCTACGGTAGAAGGGCGTTCCACGATGCTCGACGTAGTGGAACGCACTGCCCAAGAGCTTTTTATTCCACTAACAGTTGGCGGAGGTATCTCCGATCTAACACAAATTCAACAACTTCTACGTGCTGGTGCTGATAAGGTAAGTCTCAATAGTGCTGCTGTTCGTCGACCTGAGCTCATCCGAGAAGCAAGTGATCGATTTGGTTCTCAGTGCATCGTAGTCGCTATCGATGCAAAAAAGGACGGAGATCGTTGGGTTCTTTCTACACATGGAGGAAAACGTTTGACGAAAATCGATGCGGTTGAGTGGGCAGAAAAAGCAGTCTCACTTGGTGCTGGAGAACTCCTTGTCACCAGCATGGATCAAGATGGCGAGAAAAACGGATATGATCTGCCGCTCCTACGTGCCATTGGAGAAAAAGTTTCTGTACCGATCATCGCCTCTGGCGGTTGTGGTGCACCAGAACATATCGTCGAAGTTTTCCAAGAAACAAAAGTCTCTGCTGCTTTAGCTGCCTCTATTTTTCATGAGGAAACCTATTGTATTGGGACAGTCAAAGAGGCTTGTATCCAGAAAGGAGTACCGATCCGTGAAACCTGACTTTTCAAAAGGACTCATCCCTACCATTCTGCAACATGCCAAGACCAACGAAGTGCTAATGCTTGGTTACCAAAACCAAGAAGCCTTTGAGAAAATGGCGGAAACAGGTGTAGCTTGGTTTTACTCTCGCTCCAAAGAACGTCTCTGGAAAAAAGGGGAAACCTCAGGCAACATCCAGCAAGTAGTCTCTTGGAGCCTAGATTGTGATCAAGATGCACTATTGGTTCAGGTTCTACCAGCAGGACCTACTTGTCACACAGGAGCCGTCTCTTGTTTTGACACGCCAATAGCATCCATACCAGCTTCAACCGAACAAGAAGAGAGTACAGTCCCCTTTCAGCTAGAGGACCTACAACAACGTGTCCAAGAAAAAAGATTAAGCCAAGACACTTCTTCCTATACAAGCTATCTTTTCCGGGAAGGGATGGATAAGATCTGTAAAAAGTTCGGAGAAGAAGCAGTCGAGGTAATTCTAGCAGCAAAAGGAGAAAATCGTGCCGAAGTAGCTGCTGAAAGTGCTGATCTGCTCTATCACTTAATGGTATTGCTAGAAATCAGTGGTGTAACTTGGTCCAATGTGATCCAAGTATTAGCGGAGCGTCATCAGAAGGAAGGCAATCGGAAAAAAGATCGTCAACCAATCCAACAATGGTAGAGGTCAGAAATAGGCACTCTACCTTTTTTACAGACAGCAGATTGTTCATTAATCCAAATTCTTCCTGTCGGAGCTACTAGAATACTAGCAATTAGTAATGACCTTCCTTCCATCTATGCAGTCAAACTAATTCCCGTAAAACGTTTCTTCCAAATAGGCTATCTTATCTTGTAAATGACACTCTACCGAGTAAGCGTCCTCTATCAGTAGTCTCTGACGAAATCTTTTTAAGATCAATTCTACATCTTGCTTTTCGACTAGTTCTACAAGAGCAGAGGTACAGATGATCCTAGTATGATAGGAAGGCGAATCCAGTAAATCTAATAGAGAAGTATAATACTGCCTCTCTCCCAATTGACAAAGTGCTTCATAGAGGTTCACTTGTACCCAATCACTTTCTTCCGACTGTAAACATTGTTGAAGAAATGTTTTTTGTTCCTGATTACCAATATCCCCTAAAGCTTGAGCTGCATAGCCACGTACTAACCATTCCTCGTCTTGCAGAAGCATCCGTAACGCCCCGATACCAGCTTGCGACTCTCCACGCCCTAGCAATTCACATATCGCTACCCGAACCATCTCATCCGGATCTTGGATATTATCTAATAAAAATGCCTCTACCTCTTCATCCCAATAGTCTTCCAACTTTTCTATAACGATAGAATTTGGTGAGTAGTCTCCTCTTTCTATGGTATGAAAGATATTCATCAAGGCTTTTTTCGCTACCTCAGGAAGAGATAAGACAGGAAGATCTTCGACGAGAGTCCATATCACATGCTCATCTTGTTGTTCTTTAATCAACTGGAAAATCTCTTCTGTACTAGCTAGATCTCTTTTCTGGGCTAGTTCTTTGATTCGTTCGAGCTTTTCTTCCAGTTCAGGATCATCTTCGGAATCTATCATAACCTCTTCAATCTCACTCATCTTGACCAACTCCTCTACAAACTAAAAACAAGATACAGGAATCTCCCGTATCTTGCCGCTGTGATGATGTTATTTTGTGATAACCCCACCACATGAACAAATCGCTTTTCCATCCACAGCATCTACTGGTTGTGGATTTGAACATGTGCATTGTTTCATTTTTACCAACCTCCACTCATTGTAATGTGGAGGAACTAGAAGGATGGAAAACTTTTCCCCCTTCTAGTTCCTCGTGGGATCCATAGAAGGGGGATCCAAAATCTATTATATATGAAAACGTTTTATTTACTAGTCACAAAATAAAGCGTTTACAAAATGTTCTTATATTATTTACACGATCTTATAAGTAGAAGGCTCTTGAGTCGTAGGACAATCAAGTGATTGCATAGATTGAAGCAATCACTTGATTGGAGGTAACTGGATATGAAGCACCAGACGAAACTTTCTGAGCAAGAAATGCTCTCCATCATCGATCAAGGGCTTCCTACAACCAAAAATCCAGAGCATATCCTTATTATTGGTGCAGGGATTGCCGGATTGGTAGCTGGCTCCCTCTTGCTTCAAGCTGGACATCAAGTAACTATCTTAGAAGCATCGAACCGTGTAGGAGGACGAATTCTGACTCTACGAGAGCCCTTTACAGATGAACATTACTTTAACGCTGGTGCTATGCGTATTCCAAGTAAACATTACCTCACACTAGCATACATAGAGAAGTTTGGATTGCCTCTCACTCGATTTATTAATAGTACGCCTCAAGATCGTATCTATGTACGTGGCGTACATACTACTCGTCAAGAATATGAACGAAATCCGGACATATTAGGCTTTCCAGTAGCTCCTCATGAAAGAGGAAAAACAGCAGATCAGCTTTTTGAAGAAGCAACCAAATCAATACCAGAGTTTCGCAAAAACCCAGATGTGCTAAGAGAACTACAGGAGAAATATAGCAAATACTCACTAGATAATTTTCTCCGCTATAATCCAGTCGGTCCATCTCTATCTACTGGAGCGATCGAAATGATCAAAGTAATGCTCGATATCGAAGGTTATCCAGAACTATCATTCCTAGAAACCTTGCAAGACTACCGGATTTTCAAGGAAAATTCTTTTTGGTCCATTCCAGATGGAATGGATCGGCTGCCCAATGCCTTCCTTCCTCTTCTTTGTGATCAAATCTGCTTTTACCAGAAAGTCACAGGTATCACACAGAATTCCCAATCGGCTACTGTACGTGTAGAAAATACCCAAACAGGAGCCCAACAACTAATTTCCGCTGATCGGCTACTTGTGACAATTCCTTATTCCGTACTAAATTTCGTCGATATAACACCTCAACCAGTTCTATCTTCTGAAAAACGAAAAGTGATTCGCGAACTTCATTATCTTCCTGCTCAAAAAATAGGAATCCAATTCCGAAAGCGTTTTTGGGAGGAGCAAGGTCAGTTCGGGGGGCAAGTCATTACCGATCTTCCCATCCGATTTGGCTATTTCCCTAATCCAGAATTACAGCAAGACAAAGAAGGCGGTGTCGTAACAGCTAGCTATACATGGGAAGACGATTCTATTATATGGGATATTTTTTCCATCCCTGAAAAAGTAAACGAAGCTCTCTATGAGCTATCCAAAATTTATGGTAAAGATGTCTATTCTTATTTTGTTACAGGTACAGCGGTAACATGGACTCAAATGCCTTATGCAGGAGGTGCCTCTTCTTTTTTCAAACCAGAACAAGAACTCGAATTTCGAAACTATATTGCTTCTCCAGAAGGTCGAATCTATTTTGCTGGAGAACATACTTCTTCTCTACAAGGGTGGATCCAAGGAGGGATTGAATCTGCAATCCAAGCAGCATGGCAACTTAGTGTCTTAGCTTAATGGAGATATGAGTCATTGAGCACGTATTGACGTAAATAATCTTGGGTACGCAGAACATTCATCTGCTCACGAATACGTGTCGTATGAAAGTGTTTATCTTGCGTCACGAGGACATCACAATCAGCTAACCAGCACGAAACGAGGATATGCACATCGTCTGGATCACGAATGAGAGGAATCTGTTCCGCTAACAAAAGAACTTTTTCTCGAACAGGAGTAGAGACGATCTCGCAATCTAAAAAATCGAGGAACTCTCTTGCAAGTAGTGCCTGTTCGGGAAACTTATGATCTATCACTTGAAAAAACTCTTGGAGTACGGAGGTCGAAAGAACCAATTGATTGGTAGTACCAACATGCTGAAAAAAATCAATACTGGCTTGGTTTCCCATGATCGCGTCGATAAAAACGTTGGTATCTGCAAAGACACGAAGCTTATTCTCGTGTTTTAACATAGTCACGTTCCTTTCGGATCCGGTTTAGTTCCTCCAGCAAATCCTCTTCGGTATAGCCTTTCTTCTCCGCTTCTTCCTTCATAATCTGAAAAAAATCTACGATCGCTGTATGTAGCTCTAACTTTTGAACCCTTACTTCTCCAGTCTTCATCACGTTCCACTGAAGTTGATCTCCCTCTTGTAGTTGGAGAGCTTTCCGCACCTCTCGGGGAATAACAACCTGGAACTTACTACTAATCTTGCTAATCATATAATTCATCATTCCCATTACTCCTTTACCGTATACAAATCTTACCGTCTTACTGACTTACCCTTCCCAGTATGTCCATGTGGACAAACTTTAGTACAAGAAAAAGCGTTCAGAAGGGATCCCTCTGAACGCTAACTGGATGATACTTTTCATTTTTTAGACTAACAAAAATATTGATCAGCAAAATTTTCACAACGAGGATCGAAGCATGATTTTCTCCTTCCATGCGATTTGTACCTTACGAAGAGACAAAAAAGACCGCTCCGCCAGCCCATTTCAGGCGAAGCTCATACCCAAGACAAGGGGCACAAGAAACTCAGCTAACGCCTCAAACAGTTGAGCCTCGTTTTCCTTCCATAGTCTGGGTCCGCTGAGTAGCGGTACAAAAGCATTTCAGGCTAAAAATCAACTCCTAATATTTAGTTAATCAATAAACCTGTTAAACTACATACTTTTCCGCCTCTAACACACGTTTCGCAATCCCTCTTTTGAGTTTCACTTCGTTGATCGGTTGCACACGAGTCAATTTCTTTAGCACCGATAATTGAGTACGTAGCATATCTCCCTCTTCAATAGAACATAGTGCATGACGGGCAAAAGCATCTACTTTTTGGAATGAATGGTAGATAAACGCAGTTGTTAGATCGATCTTGCTTTGCTCTTTTACTTCTCCATTATGCGCAATCGCTTTGAGAGAGCGAAGCAATGCACTCTCCATCGCAAAAGTTTCAATGGCAATATCTGCTAGATCACGTAAAATTTCTTGCTGTGAATCCAATTTCGTTCCAAATGATTCTACTGCTACTCCAGCTACCATAAGGAAAATTTTCTTTGCATTTTCAACTAGCTTCTTCTCTGCCTCTAATGCTCCTTCTTCCTCTTCTAAGCTAGGCATATACAGAAGTAGCTCTTCTTGGAGTTTCATCGCAGCTGGAATAAGAGGAAGTTCCCCTTTTTGTGCTTTTCCCATCAACGTACCTGGGATGAGCAAACGATTAATCTCATTCGTTCCCTCAAAAATTCGGTTAATCCGAGAGTCACGATACAGATTTTCGATCTCATATTCGCTCATAAAACCATATCCACCATGAATTTGAACACCTTCATCGGTAACAAAATCCAATACCTCTGAGCTAAATACTTTGGCAATAGAACACTCTACCGCAAGGTTATGAATTGCTGCTGCGACGACTGCCCCCTCTGCGTTCTCTACTCCATCAAGTCCGTCTTCAAAAAGCCCTGCAATTCGGTAGACCATGCTCTCAGCTGCATACGTTTTGATCGCCATATCCGCTAGTTTTTCTCGGATCAGACCAAACTTGGCGATTGGTGTTTTGAATTGCTTTCGTTGATTGGCATATTGAGCGGAGAGTTCAATTGCACGCTTGGCAGAACCCATCGTTCCGACTGCTAATTTATATCGACCAATATTTAGAATGTTGAAGGCGATTTTATGTCCTTTACCCACTTCGCCAAGCAGATTTTCTACTGGTACTTTGGCATCTTCTAAAATCAAAGTTCTCGTAGAAGAACCTTTGATTCCCATCTTTTTCTCTTCTGGACCAGTAGAAACACCATCATAGTCTCTCTCTACAATAAAAGCAGAGAAATGTTGACCATCTACTTTGGCATAGACAACAAAGACATCGGCAAATCCGGAGTTGGTGATCCACTGTTTTTCTCCATTTAAGAGATAATACTTGCCATCATCAGTAAGCTTGGCAGTCGTTTTCGCACCAAGTGCATCCGATCCAGAGCTAGGCTCGGTCAATGCGTATGCCGCAAACTTGCGTCCTGTCGCTAAGTCTGGTAAATATTTTTTCTTTTGCTCCTCCGTTCCAAAGAATACGATTGGCAGTGTCCCGATTCCCACATGTGCACCATGTGAAAGGGCAAAAGAACGAGCAAGGGTGATCTTTTCGGTAATAAGACTAGAACTTACTTTGTCTAAACCTAGTCCTTCATATTTCTCTGGTACATCCGCACCAAGTAATCCAAGATTTCCTGCTTCTTTGAGCAGACGAACGGTGTGCTCAAACTTATGCTCTTCAATCTCATCCAGTACTGGCCAGACTTGATCTTTCACAAAGTCTTCTGTCATCTTTCCGATCATCTTCTGTTCTTCATTAAAATCCTCCGGAGTAAAAACATCCTGTGGAGCAGTCTCGGAAATTAAATACGAACCACCTAATGTAGCTTGTTTCGTCATGATGGAAATGACTCCTCTCTCTATCTTTTTCTATGTTTTGAAAAAGAGTGGGGACTTAACTCATTGCTCCCATCGTCCCCTATCTCTAGTTGGATCGATACCATGCTTTCGTGATACATAGCAGAAACTAGCTGGCAACTATCCTTGGAAAATTGAAGATAATGGAGTAAATCTTGATCTGAAGTAGGGATGTTGCTATAAAACGGAATGTTGCTGAAGTGATTTCTAAGAGACACGCTCGATTAGACCCGCTGCTCCCATTCCCCCACCGATACACATCGTAATCAGGGCAAAGCGTTTTTGTTGGCGCTCTAATTCATGTAAAGCGGTAACCGTCAATTTGGCACCAGAGCAGCCTAGTGGATGCCCTAAGGCGATCGCACCGCCATTGAGATTTACAATATCTAGATTGATTCCGAGCTCCTTAACTACTGCCAATGCTTGGGCGGCAAACGCTTCATTCAGCTCCACTACGTCAATCTGATCCAACGTAACACCTGTCTTGGCAAGAAGTTTAGGGACAGCCACAATTGGACCTACTCCCATTACATCGGGATCTACCCCACCCAATTGGAATCCACGGAAGATCGCAAGCGGCTTTACTCCTAGCTCCTCTGCCCGTTTGCGGGACATCACTAGTACTGCTGCTGCACCATCACTTGTCTGTGAGGAATTTCCAGCAGTAACCGTTCCTCCTACACGGAAGACAGGACGGAGTTTGGCAAGTACCTCGAGGCTCGTATCAGGGCGAACCCCTTCATCTTGTTGGAAAAGATACTCTTTACGCTGTTTTTTCCCTTTTTCATCTAAATAGGAGTAGGAGACAGGCACAGGTACGATTTCTTTCTCAAATTTCCCAGATTGAATCGCTGCAAATGCGTTTTGATGGCTGCGAAGGGCAAATCGATCCTGCTCTTCCCGTGTAATCCCATATCGCTTCGAGACTTCCTCTGCGGTGTGTCCCATTGACATATAGGTTTCAGGAAGCGTTTCCATCAAATAGGGGTTAAAAGCAGGTTTGTTCCCTCCCATTGGAACCATGCTCATGCTTTCAATTCCACCTGCAATCACCACATCTGCAAAACCACTCATAATTTTCTCTGCAGCAAGTGCAATCGTCTGCAAACCCGAGGAACAAAATCTATTCACTGTCATCCCAGGAACAGTAGTAGGTAATCCAGCACGAAGGGCCACGATCCGTCCTAAGTTCATTCCTTGTTCTGCCTCTGGAAAGGCACAACCCATGATGACATCTTCTACCTCTTGGACATCTACTTGTGGAACCTTCTCCAATACATCTCGCACTACGATCGCACCAAGATCATCTGGTCTTGTGTAACGCAAGCTCCCCTTCTTTGCTTTGCCGACCGCTGTACGTGTAGCAGCCACGATCACAGCTTCTTGTATCATGTTTTCTCCCTCCTTCTCTCCTAGTTACGTAATGGTTTTCCTTTGGCCAACATGTATTGCATCCGTTGTTGGGTTTTTGGCTCCCCAATCAAACTAAGGAAGGCCTCTCTCTCTAAATCTAGTAAGTATTGCTCATCTACCAATGTACCTTCTGGTAGATCGCCACCAGACAGGACATATGCTAGTTTGGTCGCAATCTTGTAGTCGTGTTCGGAGATATATCCAGATTGGAGGAAGTCATATGCTGCGAAACGTAATACGTTGAACCCTGTCTCTCCCATTACTGGAATCTTGCGAGCACCTGGGCTCTGATATCCTAACTCCGCCATCTGAATTGCTACTTTTTTCGCATCGTAAATCAAGAAGTTTGGATTGGCAGTAATCCCATCTTCAGCACGTAAGAAGCCCAGCTCTCTTGCTTGAACACCTGAAGTAGAGACAGTTGCCTGAGCAATGGTTTGGAATGCTTGGTTGACTAGTGGTTGTAAGCTAAAACCATCCGTCGAACCTTTCTTTTCGGTGATTCGACGCAACATCTCCTTCGTTCCACCACCACCTGGAATCAGTCCTACTCCTACCTCTACTAGACCCATATATGTCTCACTAGATGCTTGAATCCGATCAGCTGGTAGACAGACCTCCACTCCGCCACCCAGAGCAAGTTGGAAAGGTGCCGCTACTACTGGGACATTCACGGTACGAAGTGCCCCCATCGTTTGTTGGAACTGTCGTACCATAAAGTCTAATTCCGGCCAGTTATGATCTTGCGCTTCCATCAGCATCAGCATTAGGTTGGCACCAACACAGAAATTAGGAGCTTGGTTCCCGATTACCAACCCACGATAGTTGGTTTCTACCTCTTTCATTGCGTATTGCATCATCTGAATCACATCTGCTCCAATAGCTTGTTTGAGCGAATGAAACTCTAGTGCTGCAATTCCATCCCCTAAGTCAATGAGACTAGCCCCTTTGTTTCCCTTGATCAGCTTGCCTTGTTCTTTGAGGCGAGATAGTGATATTTTTTCTTTTGGCTCCTCTACATTGGACCATTTGCCCGTAATCCCAAATTGTTTTACAATCCCATCGCCTAACTGGTAGAAAGTCTCGTTCCCACCAGCCAGCATTTCTTCGACCCAAGCTGGGATCGTTTCTCCTTCTGATTTCATCTTGGCAACCGAGTTTGTTACTCCAATTGCATCCCATGTTTCAAAAGGTCCTAGCTCCCAGTTAAAGCCCCACTTCATCGCTTCATCAACACTTTGAATGCTATCGGCAATTTCTTCTAACTTTTTGGCTGAATAGAGAAGCACTTTCTTTGTAATAGTCCAAGCCAATTTCCCTGCTTTGTCTTCCGCATACACGAGAGCTTTTAGCTGATCTGGTAGCGTTTTCGCTCTTTTCGATAAATCGAGTGACGGAGCCTTTAACTTCCTTTGCTCTCGATATTCCATCGTTTCTGGATCTAGAGCCAAGATCGTCGAGCCTTTCGAACCTTTTTGTTTTAAATAAAATCCTTGCCCACTCTTCGCTCCCAACCAACCTTTCGAAACCATCTCTGACAGTAACTTAGGTACGGCAAACGTTTCACGATCTTCTTCATCTTGCGCCTGATCAGCTACATTTTTTGTCACATGTATATAAGTATCAAGACCGACTAGATCGAGTGTGCGAAAAGTTGCACTTTTAGGTCTTCCCATTGCTCTGCCCGTTACTGTATCTACCTCATCCGGTCCCAATCCCAGCTCTTCCATCGCTTGCAAAGTCACTTGTAATCCATATGTTCCGATACGGTTCGCTATAAAATTCGGCGTATCCTTGGCTAAAACGACACCCTTGCCCAGCCTCTTCTCCGCAAACGCTTTCATAAAGGAAACGAGTTCTGGATTACTCCACTTTGTCGGAATCACTTCTAATAAATGTAGGTAGCGTGGTGGATTAAAGAAATGTGTACCAAAGAAATGTTGACGAAACTCCTCGGAGCGATCTTTTACCATCTCATGTAGCGAAATACCTGAGGTATTCGAAGTAACCAAGATTCCTGGTTTCCAATGTTTTTCGATATTCGCAAAAAGAGCCTGTTTGATTGCCAGATTCTCGACTACTACCTCAATTACCCAATCCACTTCTGATAGCTTAGACAAATCATCCTCTAGATTGCCGACCTCAATCAGGTTTAGTACTTCTGGAGTATATAGTGGTGCTGGTTTCTCTTTTAGAAGTCTCTTGGCACCAATAGAGGCGATCCTATTTCGTACTGTCTGGTCTTGTAATGTAAGTCCTGCTTTTTTCTCTTGTTCGGTCAGTTCCCTTGGTACAATATCCAATAAAAGTGTTGGAATCCCTACGTTAGCTAGATGACCAGCAATTGTTGCCCCCATCACTCCAGAGCCTAACACTGCTGCTCTTCGGATCTGTTTCAACAACAGCCCCTCCTTCTTCATGAATGAACAGTCATTCATTTTGTAGGTGTAAAAAAACACCTTGCTTCAGGCGTTCACCAAACATTTCCCTATTACAGAAAATTAATTGTTAAATAACTCTTTCCAATACTATTATTTCGCTTCTTCTACACCACGTCAAGAGTTATTCATAAAACTCCTATCTCCTTAATTCCTCTATAAGAAATCATCATGAATCGGAGATTTTTCTAATTCGTATCTGAATCTTTTCCAAACAAATAACAATAGATCTGTTCAAACTTTCCATGCTCATTACAATAGAGAGATAAGTAGTAGAAAGGACGAACGGAAATGAAGTCAAATTGGCTCATTGGCTTAGTCGCTCTCACTTGTTTATTTAGCGGGTCCTATTTGGTTTGGAAATCTATTGATAATATAAACAAAGTACAAGCAGAAAGTAAATCTGTCCCAGTCAAAGGTCCTACTCTGGAAGAGTTACAACGCAAACAGCCTGGCGATGGGGTGGAACCACTCAAGATTGATCCAAGTAAATTTCAACATCGGGAAATTTCTATTTACTATGTACCCCATCCAGATGACGAAATCCTGACCTTTGGAGTTCCGATTCGCAACGATATCCAAAGTGGTAGAGTGGTATTCCTGATCTTGCTTTCCCACGGCGAATCGACTGGGGCAATTGATAAGGTGAGTCGGCTAGCAAAGAAAAAACTGACTCCCAAACAGATCGGAGAGGCACGTGTCCTTGAATTCCGAGATGCAGCGAGATCCCTAGGAGTAGAGGAACCTTTTTATCATATTTATAATATGCCTGGTGGCAAATACCAACATGATGTAATTCAGAATATCGCACTCTATTTTGAACATAATTTCCCTAGTGTGATTCACAATACCATGAGTGAAGAAGATGTTCTCTCCGATCATCATATTCCAGCCAAGGTAATTGGCGCTTTGCAAAAAGAAGGGAAGGTAAAACAGTTCCAAACCTATTCTTCCGTCTATATGGATCGGATTTCCAAGAAAAAACGAGATGGTTACAAGGTATATCTCATCTCGCCCCATGATAAAGAATCACTAGATCAAGCTATTCATGCTTATAAAATATGGAATCCCACAACTGGTCGCTATGCGATAGGCAACCATAGTGTCTCTGATCAATTCCGCGCATTGCAACAAGACTACTATGCCAGACGTAGTCCTAACTAAAAACAAGGCAGTCCTTCTTTTATATAAGAAGAACTGCCCTGTTTTATATAACTCATTTCTTGGTAACAAATGCTAAGATAAAGCCCCCCACTACCAAGATTAATAACATCATTTGTGGGTCCCTCTCACTAAGCCACTGCATGATTTGGTCCCCTACACTTTGGACACCGGTTTCGATTTGTTCTTGATTAAATTTCGATGAGATATGATTGCCATCCGTTCCTGAATTAGCCCACCATGCATATGCCATTAAACTAGCCATAAGAATGAGAGTGACTCCTAAAATTATGAGGAGTATCTTCTTTACATCAAACTTTCGTAAATCATCCTTTTTAATTGGTTTTGCCATTTTCTCTCACCTTCCTTTCCTAAATAGAATGGAAGCTTAAAACTCTCTTTTTTAGAGCTACACCCACTCTACAATGATCACATTGATTTAATTGCTTTGATTCCCAAATCAATATTTTCTCTGTTATTCGACTTTTGTGTAGAGTAATTATCCTCGTCTATTCTGCCTTTTTTGATTTGCTAGACATGCCGTATAACAAGTCGATGAACTCATCCATCTCATCAGAGGTGGATGCTTTTGTCTTTGGCACTTCTGCTTTGCGCTCTGTAAAAGTTTCAGTTTGGGTAGGCTTGATCCTAGTTACGATCTCTTCTGTAGAGACCGTATGATCTGATGTAGCAGCACTATCCGTTTTTTCCTGTTTGGTCTTCTGTAAAAAGGCCTGATATTTAGCTAGTCTTTCTCTTGCCTGATTTTCTCGTTCCGTTCTAGTTGCCGCTTCTTTGGCCTCCCCATAGGCTACCGTCGCTTTGCGTAGTTCTTCTGCACGGTCAGCATATGGTCCTGGATCCAGCTGATTTGGTTTTACATAGAAGACTCTGGTACGGTCCTCCCCCATTGGCATTTGCATATAGCAGTTTCCAGGCTCTACTGAATTGTAGTCTTCTGGTTTTAAAGCAAAGCTGTTGAGATTGGCACAAGCTATCTTAGCATCGGTTGGGCTACCTGCTTGGAATGAGGCAAAGGTACCAAAGTTTCGGAAGAAGGAGTCCATTACTTCCGGCTTAATTAAATTAGAAAGACCTTCTACAGCAAAGACAAATGGGATTCGCTGACGAGTCGCTTCACCAGCATAGAGCTCCATCTTGTCATAGTGATTTTGTAGTAGCATCGCTGCGTCATCAACAAGAAGAGGATGATAAGGTAATTCTTCCGTAGGTCTTCCACCTCGAGAATGCATCGCCACTTGCGTGAACCCAAATACAACGCTTGCTAAGAATTGTTTCTCGTTTGGAAAGAGACCCGATAGGTCAAATACTTGAATCCAGCCTTCTTCAATCGATTGAAACCAGCTAGGCGCACAAGCATGCGAATTTAACATTGGTCCAATCTGCGAGACGTTTAGATTGCGTAATTTTGCCATCGCAGTACCTTTCAAGAAATCCTGACGAACATCGTCCATTTCGTCATAACGGCGGAAGTACTCGATTAGTCCAGCTTGATCTTCATTATTGGGGTCGAGTAGCTGCATTACATGGTGTCGGAATCCATCATTCTCCAACAACTTTTGTACATTTCCCGTTGATGCCATATTGAGATTACTCAAAGCAATCCCCGCATTCAAGAGATTCTCCTCCACCATCGGTTGCCAGAAAGATTTGTCAAACTTCTTAATTGCACCCTGAGCTGTTCGGGTTTTCTTATTGTCACTGATCGGAGAGTCATTCTGATAAATATTAAATGGTACATTCCCTTTACGAAACTCATAGACACGGAAGCGGTCTTGTTCTTCTGGTGGAATGCGGGTCAAAATCTCTCTCGTCAACGTGCCATTTGGATCAATTACTGTCAGCCCATACTTATTTTCCTTGGTACGAAGACGTAAGAACTGCTCCATATAGTTCACAAGGAACATCGTTTTCCCCATACCAGGTCCGCCCAGCACCAACGTATTTTTCTGTGCATCCGATAGACTTTGATAGATATCATGTTTCCAAAAATGGAATAAGTTCTGCCCAAGATAAAGCGTTTTACTTGGGTCAGCTGCTTTCCACTCTTGACGTGCCTCGATGTTAGACAGTGGCATTTGATGACGTAATCGGATAAAACGGGATGAACCAGCAGAGGTAGGATTTCGTGCTACACTAGCTAATTCATTTGTTGCCATAATCAACGCATTTTGTTTACGTCGCATTGGGAAGATACGATTTTTTGCTTCATATCGAAACAGCGGCTTCATGATTTTCCACCAACGACGTCGGTCAAAACCATTGAATTTATTACTATTGAATACCGAGAATGCCTTGACGAACTGATCCATTTGGCTATCTGCTTTTTTCTGAGAATCTGCAAAATAAATCAATTTAATCGCTATTTCGGCTTTCGGCTTTTGATACTTTTGCATCACCGCTTTAACATACTCTCCATTTGCATTATTTTGCCCCTTTTGGAGCTTAGAGAGCACACGTCGAAAATCTTTATCTACCTTCTCGTCATAGACTGGTTTAATCAACATCTGCACTACTGCTCGTTCTCCAGGATCCACATATGTCATGAACTGAAGCAAGTTGGTCATGGAGTCTACGCTATTCCCACTGAAGATCTCAATCGGTACACAGAAATCTTGGAAGAATTGAAGTTTCGCTCCGGAGTGCGGACGCCCAAAATCTAAAGCCGGCGGGTTCTCTTGGAGTATATTGACAAACCCCATATCATTGGACCAAGCCTCATGAAAACGTTCCCCAGTACTATAATCCGGAGTCCAATAATAGAACTTGGTCTCATCCCAAGTCCCATGTACTTCCCACCCCATCCAAGGCTGTGTGATAATCCGTTGGTACCACTTTTTGCGCAGGATTTCCAATCCATTTTTCCAAGAGTTCTCTGTCGCTTTATAGTTTGGCTGTAAACCAGTACCTACTTGAACCTGCCACCAACAAGGCTCTTTTGGTATTAAAAACGGAAATAAGTGATATCGCATTGAACATCCCTTTCTCTCTATTTAATAGAAGCCAATCTGCTGGAACATTCCTTACGAGAATCTTGATCAAAATGCTCAACCTCTCGATCAAGATTCTCTTTCATTTATTTGTTTGGATGGTTCATTAAAATCGATTCTATTTAGGGCCCATCTGTCCATAACGATTTTCGCCAGTCGTTCCATAGGTGAATTGAAGATAATCTTCCAAATCAGGCGAATCTGATTTCTCTTTCGCCCTTTTTTCCGCCATCTCTTTGCGATATGCCTCTTTTTCTCGCTCCCAAATCACCATACGTTCCGCTTCTTGACGTTCCATCTCTTCTACTGCTTGCTTCTCTTTTTCTGTAGCCAGTCTCAACGACTCCGCATACAGGCTTTCCGCTATATGTTGGTACAACCCGTCTTCCAACTGATTGGGCTTCAGTGTAAAGAGACCAGACGCTTGTTTTTCAGCTGGTATCGAGATATAACAATATCCCGGATCGATCCGCTCCAAATCTTGTCCCGTAATGCCTGTTACCCCAGCATTGGAACTTTTTGCTACAAATTCGGCATCTGATGAGTTGCGAAGTTGGAAGGATACTAACGAAGCTGCCCGACGAAAAACAGCATCTGCTATATCTTTAGGCAAATGACTAGCAATACCTTGAATGCTGAGGATCAATGGAGTTCGATAAATTCGTGCCTCATCCATAAAGGTCTCCAATGAACGGAAAATCGAGCCTCCCAAAAATCCAGACGCTTCATGCAATATAATCGGATGCATGTTAGGAGTCTCTCCTGCATCAAGTGCTGATTGGCCACGAGCAAGCAACGCACAATGTAAAAAGGAAAGCACATGTTTTCCGATAGTATGAGAATCATCGGATGCCAGATTGGAAATGTCCAAAATCTGAAACTTTCCTTCTCTCATATTACGAGTAAATTCCAACCCATTGGTCTTTTTCCGGAATGGTCCTGTTGTACCAGAAGTATTGAAAGATTTGACTAACTGATAAATAGGTGAGTTGATGAATTCTTTCTGGAAAGTAGTTAGGTTGCTATACTTCTCCAAAAACCGTTTGACTGGAACATGATCAGGCTCTTCGATATCTCTCCAGAAAAACGCAATCCGCTCACGAAACTCTGGGTCTTCAAAGAAACGTTGCATATTACGGAGCGTAGCCAGATTCAATTTATCTAATGCTGTCCCGATCAGGATAAATTGATCCATCAAGGTAGGGCTTTCCCCACCCATTAAAAAGGTAAGTAGCCTTGATTTCACTTGTGGAGGAGCATCAAAATCCCACTCAAATAGATTCATCGGGAACTTACCATCATTTAAGCGGATAGCCCGAATTCGGTCTTGTTTTTCTTTGGGAATTCGCGCAATAATCTCTTCTGCTAGATTTCCTACTGTATCAATGACAGTAAAGCCCATCTTGTTTTCCTCGTCACTTAAATGCGCAAGCTTCGTAACAAGGTCAACCAAAAACTCCGCCTTTCCTGATTCCTTCCCACCAAGTACGGTCATATGATTATTTAACAATTCAAGCGGCAAGTAGGTGTCCAAGTCAAACGCCATATGTTCGCTTTTTCCTAGATGAATCTTTGGTTTCTCTGTATTTCCTTGTCTTCGAATAAGATGAGGAATAGGAACCTTTTGAAACTTCAACTTAATAAATCTGGAAGTACCACCTGATGTTGGATGTCGTAATAAGTTCGCCATCTCGTCAGTAGCCATAATATTGGCATTGGAAATTCGTCTCATCGGAAATATTCTATTTTCTAACTCAAAGCGGAATAATGGGCGAATGATCCGAAACCACTCTCGATCGGTGAGACGATTCATCTCTTCTGATTGAAATCCCCCAAATGCGTGGACTAGAACATCCAACTGTTTGGATACTTGCTCCTGGCTTGGTCCAAAAACAGCAAGTTTAATCGCGACCTCTGCTTTATTCTTGTACATCTTGTTTGTGATTGCAGACAGATATTGATCGTTCTCTCCTGGTAGCCCTTTGCTCTTTCGCACTCTTTTTAAAGCTTTTTTAAAATGAGATGCGACTTGTGAATCATAGATAGGACGGACAAGAAATTGAATTACTGCGTGCATATCAGGCTGCATCCCATTTAACATGTTGATTAGATAGGTATAAGGGTCGAACGAACCGTCTTGCTCAGACGAAAGTAGAATTGGAACAGAAAAGTCACGCTCTAATTCCATTTTCACACCTGCATGTGGCTTGTTAAAATCAAATGCTGGTGGAGCGTTATCTTGGAAAAATGTATCACCCATCTGATTGGCATAGGTGTCCCACGTCATCGGTCCTAAGTAATCATTAGGTGTCATAAAGAAAATGTTCACTCGTTTGTTTGTCGCGTGATACTCCCATGAAAACCAAGGTTGATAGAGCCAACGTTTGTACCACTTGGTATGGTATATTTTCAAAATGTTATCCCAGGCTCGTTCCATTGCAGCAAAATTAGGAGTAGCTCCCATTTTGGTTTGCAGTTCGTACGGAACCCATTTTGGGGTTAAAAACGGAAGGATATGATATTTCACCTTATACACTCCTCTCTTATTTTTCCACTCTGAGAATCTTGATTAGAACGCTTACGTTGCTTTTGACAAAGCCGTTCTCTAAATCAAAATATCTCTCCATTAATTTGAAACAGTATCTAAATGGATCGTAATATTCGTCCCTATTCCTGGCTGACTGGCCACTTCAATCTGTGCACCGTGAGCCACTAACAATTGCTTGGAAATCGCCATCCCAAGTCCTGTCCCCGTCCCTTTGGTTTGTGTATTGGTTCCCCGATAATACCGATCAAACAGATGATCCAATGTTTCCTGATCCATCCCTACGCCATTGTCTTGAATTTGGATAGTAGTTACTCCCGATACTTCATCTAACTCAATCTGAGTTTGGATCTTGGTCCCTATTGGGTTATGCAAGATCGCATTACCAATTAGATTAGACAATGCTCGTCGGAACCACTTCTCATCTACCAAAGTTTCTATACGCATAGCAGACGGTTCAAATAAAATTTCCTTGCCTTCTGAGATCGGGGCATTTACCAGCTCAATTACGATTCGTCGCAATAATTCTACAAGATCAGTTCGTTCTTTTTGAAGGGGCAGAGCATCATTTTGCAGGCGAAAGGTTAAGCTCAAATCTTCGATCAGGCTTTCCATATAGGCCGCCTTTTCTGTAATTACCTGAGAAAAGTCTTGAACCTCTTGAGTAGTCCAAGTATAGGTTGGTTGTTGAAGCAAGTCTGCATAACCTTTAACCGAAGACAATGGAGTTCGTAAATCATGAGTAATTCCGGTAATCCATTCTTCTCGGGTCTTCTCTAATCTTGCTTGATCTTTTTCCTGCTTTTGGAGCAGATCAGTTAACAGCCGAATCTTATCAAACACTTCTTGATACATTCGATACGTTTTTTTCAATTTCCCATTCTTGGGATAGATAGAAAGAGGATGTCCTTTCTTATCTCGCGGTTCTTCCCACTCTTTTTCCGACAAGTTTTGAATCCAACTAACAAGATGCAGAACCGGTTGTCCTAGACGTCTCCCATAAAAGATCGAGATCCCCGCTATTACCAGGAGAAGTATGCTTGCTACACCAGCTATCAATAAAGAGGCATTAATCTTTGCATATGGATCATTTTTAGACGGATAATTGGGAATGATTGGTTCCGATGCAATAATGGTGTACTCTTTGTTAGACAAGGTGATAGGAACTCGAACACCCCAATCACCGTACTCTCTTTCTAGGTGTAACTCTCCAGGACGATAGTAGGTGTCCTGTTTTGCTGGACGACGATATTGAAATACTTCTTTCCCGCTTTCATCTACAATCTGAAACCAACCACGGCGTTGATCCGCTAGCTCATATACCTGAGAAGGAAGTACAAAATTTCCATTCTCCAATCGAAGGGATTTTGCTACCTCTTTTGCAATTTCCCCTCCACGTAAAGGCATTCCATTTAGAATCGCGATATGCTGATTTTTTCCATCAATCTTGGCTGTTGCGTACCAAGAATGGATCGAGTATCCAGTGAATTTCTTCTCTTGGAAAAAATCAACCAATTCAACATTTGTATAATGTTTGGGAACATCGCTTGGTTTGTGCAGAGAATACATCTCGTTTCCCTGTTCGTCTAGAATTTGAATCCAGCCTTTTTCTATTTCTAACATCTCTAATACTTCATTCGATAATTGGGGCTCTCGTCCATTCCAAACTGTTTGGTCTTCTATTAAATCTAGGAGACTTCGCGGATTATCAAAAAAATACACTTCATTTGGTCTCACGATCTTGACCGTAAAATAAACCATGCCGATATATCCTAACACGTTTACGATGATGAACATCGCCACAAAGCGTACGATTAAAAAGACCCCTATGCGCGATCTCATGGAAAGTCTAGATTTTTTATTTCTTCGGAACCAACCCTTCATCGGTCCATTACCAACTTATAACCCAAGCCCCTCACCGTAAGTAGATGTAATGGTCTACTAGGATTTCGTTCGATCTTTTCCCGAATTCGTCGTACATGCACCATTACAGTACTCTCTTCCCCAATACTCTCCACTCCCCAAACCGCTTCAAAGAGCTGTTGTCGGCTAAAAACACGATTAGGATGAGCACAGAGATAGGCAAGCAGTTTAAACTCCATTGCTGGGCAAGCCATTTCAACCCCGTCGATCAACAGTTGACCAGATGATTCATTGAGTGTAACGTTACCAAACGTATAGATTTTCTTGCGTTCTATTTCCATCCCTACTTGCTGCCAAATCTTCATCCTCCGCAGTTGTGCCTGTATTCTGGCTACTACTTCTAATGGATGAAAAGGTTTGGTAATGTAGTCATCTCCTCCCAATTGGAATCCTTTCAATTTTGCCAAATCCGAAGATTTCGCCGTAAGAAAAAGGATTGGTGCTAAGGAAAATGTTCGAATCTCTTGACATACTTCATAACCTTCCAAGTCCGGTAGCATCACATCTAATACAATTACATTTGGATGAAATTTTTGTGCAATCTCGATAGCCTGATAACCCGTCTCCGCTATACGAATTTGCTCAATTCCTTCTTTTCTCAGGGCAATCTCTAAAATTTTGGAGATCTCCCGTTCATCGTCTACTAATAAAACTTTCGCTTCGTCCAAAGAAAAAGATCCTCCTATTTCTCTACGTAATTCCATAATAACAGAATTCCTCTATGAATTTTCTTGTAAAAAAGCACAAAAAAAGGACGGAGAGAACTCCTATCCTATGAACTAGTCCTTTAAAACTACACTTACCTAAGAGAATCATGATGAGACTCGTTCCATCGCGCCCTAGTGCACGATCCTCTTACGTTACTTGAGATCTTATGAGAACTATGGAACACCAACCAATTCTTTTTTTCCAATCAGCTGAAATAGGTGATACGTAACGTAAACACCTCGACGATCTCGAAAATAAACATCATACTTTTCCATTACTTTTGGCAAGATCTTCCGAGATACATACAAGGATTGGCGGTCTTCACTGTAACTAGACCCAGTAGATTGAATCGTCGTTAAGAATTGGCGGCAATCTCGATAATGCTCTTGATGCCATTGTTCTTCTAGATGAATTGGATGAAATTTAGCTGCCCTTGCTCTCTCTTTCCAACTAGTAGCATCACAAAGACGCAAAACGTGACAAGCAGGATCCATCCCATAATCTAACTCCACTACCTCAAACATCATTCGCAATTCTTGAAAGGTATCTGGACCAAACGTAGATGCGATCAAATACCCGTCTGGCGCTAACATCTGATAACACTTTTCTAACACAGAAGCAGGATCCGAAAACCAATGCATGGTTGCATTCATCACAATCAGATCATACTCTTCTGCTAATTGCCAACCATCCTCCTCTGCATCTGCTACTTGAAATGTGATATGTGGAGAACTGCTAATCCGTCTCGCCTCTTCAATCATCTTTTCCGCAAAATCAATAGCATGAATTTCCGCATGAGGATATAAATCCTGTAAAAGGGTTGTACAAAAACCCGTTCCACAGCCAATCTCTAGAATCTGTTTTGCTTCTATTTGACGCTCTCTACAAGTATAGATGAGTCGGTGAGCCATCTTACGAGGAATTTCAGCGTAGAGATCGTATGTTTTTGCTGCACGGTTAAACCGTTTTGTCATTTGCTTCTTTTTCAAAATCAATACGGCCCCTCCCTTCTGCAAAACCAACTAAGAAGTTGTATATTACAGGACCCACACATTCCGTTCTCTACCAAGTCGACAATATCCTGCTAACTTCCAGTACAAAGCCCCTCCTAGATTGTTTGACAAAGAAGGGGCTATTTCCTATATAGTTTGATAACTTTATGAAAAATGGATTAGTCTCTTATCCATGTGCAAACAATCAACGTGTGTTGATCCATATTGTTCACACATTTTGTTCACATTCAAAACATTAAATATCTGCCAATTCTGTATAATAGAAATAACCCTTTCCTCGCTACGAGAGCTATCTATTCCATAGCTTTGGTAGCGGGGAAAGGGAACCAAAATCTGCTTCACCCTTTCCTCTTTCGAGAGGAGAAGATATTATGAAAAAACGATGGAACCAGTTTTTGCAGAACAGACGAGCAAAAAAGGAGAACGAGTCTACTAATAGGCGAGGCTTGCTATGGGAAGATTCTGAACAAAAAGATCTAGCGAAATTAAAAATCAGGACCCTGTTTCTACTTGCCATTTTACAGCTCGAACAATTACTGCTTTTACTATTTGTTGCCTACTTAGACGCACAAGTTGTTTTTGTTTGGAAAGATATCCAAAACCTGCCGAATACAGTAGCTATTACACCAGAACATATCGCATTTTTACTATGCAACTTTTTACTCAGTATCGCGATCTTTTGTCTGTACCTTCATAACACGGAATACAGAACTCCTATTTTCAAAAAACCTATTAGTAACTATGGTCGTGCCTATATCATTCTACTTTTTGCTTCGATGGCACTCTTCATGCTACTTAGATAACAGAAGATAGATTTTGGTAGAAGTATCGAGGCATGCCCCGATACTTCTTTTTATTTTTTCACACTCATTTCGGCAATATATCCAGCACTTCCTGAACAGTAAGTACAGAATCCACTCGTTCATTATCAATCCAAACATCATAGTAAAGAGCGCCGTATTCTTCTTTCCGTCCCTTCACTTCTACTATTTGAGATTGATCATAAATACCCCACTTCCATCCATCATCTAGGAATGAAATCGGTGTTTTCTCCCAATTACCAACTGCTTTTCCATCGCGAATCAGAACATACGCTGCTTGCCTCAAATCGGCAGCTTGGAAATAGCCTGTCTGTACTTTTTCCCATCCTGCTTGCGTTTTTTGCCAGCGAATCGGGTAATATTTCCCTGGGACTACTTCAAAGTAAGCCAAGGCTTCCTTGGAAAAATAGTCTGCTGGAAAACAACGATATTTTCCGTTCTTTGGATCTACAATCAAAACTGCTTCTTCGCCTTCGCGTTTCCCTTTTTCGCGCAGTTCTTTTAACTCCCACTCTTTACAAGCATTTGCGATTGCTTGGAAAATGAACTGATCTCGATTCAGCTGTTGCTTTGGTAGCGTTCTTTCCAAACGTTCTTCTAGCTCAGGAGGTAATTCAGGGAATTGGTTCGGATCTTGATTCTGCCACTGTTCAATCCATGCTTCGAGATCCCAGTTTTCTTCTAACTCCAATGGTACTTCAGCAGAAGATGAGATATCCCAACCTGTGAGGAGCTGATCTTCAAATTGTTTTAATGCCTCCACATCTTCTTCTAGAAGGTCTAATGTACTTGGTTTTTCCTCTATCTGATTTACTTCATCCGTGTCTGACAAATCTACGGAGATAATCTCTACTCGTTCAATTTCTAGTTCTTCTGTATCGCGAATCAATTCTGATGCTTTCGGCGCTTTTTTCGTAATACGTTGCATAGGAAACGTCCCTTCTAAGTTGTTAGTTATCTATTAAGAGGAATTCACCTAATACGAGAATCTTGATCAGAAAACTTACGTTGCTTTTGACAAAGTCGTCCCTAGATCAAGAGCCTCATCATTACTCAAATCCCAAAGGTTTCTATTATTTAAAATTCGATCCCCAACAGGGAGAAGAAATGCTTTTTATAGCCCAGGATACAGATCTCCGTACTTTCGTTCTAAGTAACGGATAAATGGATCAACACTCAATTCCTTCCCTGTCACTTTTTCGAGAAGCTCTGGAGTATCATAGTAAGATCCATGTCGATGGATATTTTCCTGCAACCAGCTACGAAGTGGAACCAATGTACCATCGGCAACATCTTCCCATAATTTAGGATAGCTACGCTCTATCTTCTCTAATATCTGACAACTAATTAGATTTCCGAGAGCATATCCTTGGAAACATCCACCTACCATCCCAGAAAACCAATGGCTATCCTGTAGTACACCCTCTGCTAAGCTCGTTGCCTGTACACCCATCGTGGATTGATACGCTGCATTCCAGTAGTCAGGTAGATCGTCTACCTTTAGCTTCCCGGTCAAAAGCTCCATCTCTGTCTCAAAGCGAATCATGATATGCAAATTGTAGGTCACTTCATCTGCTTTGGTTCGAATCAGAGATGGCTCAACTCGGTTCATAATCCGGTAGAAATCTTCCATCTCCAACCCTTTCGTCTGAGGCAACTGTCTTTGTAACTCGGGATAAGCATAGGACCAGAAAGCCCGACTTCGACCTACGATATTCTCGTACAATCTGGACTGGCTCTCATGAACGCTGGTAGACATCTCATCAAACGGTGTTCCAATATATTCCCGACTTAGACCCAGTTCATAGAGTGCGTGTCCAGTCTCATGTATACTGGAGAAGATGGATTCTGTAAAATCAGCTTCCTCCACTCTCGTTGTGATCCGAATATCATCTGCTCCAAGACGAATCATAAATGGATGAGGCGAAAGATCTTGTCTCCCTTTTTCAAACGAAAACCCAAACTTTTGCACAAGCCACTCTGTATAACGAAGTTGATCCTCTTTCGGAACTGAAGGGAGTGTTGGATAAGGAGCAACCTCTTGGGAGGTGATGCGGCGCACCAATGGTACTAATTTCGCACGTAGATCTTGGAAGATTTTTTGCACATACGAAACTTTTAAACCTGATTCCGCTAGATCTATAAGGGGATCTAGTACGTGTTCTCTATCTTGGAAAAATTCCGTGTATTCACGGCTATAGTCAATCATTCTTTCCAAGTGACCTTTTACTTTGTTAAAATTATTTAATGACTTTGCTTCTAACCAAGCTTGATAGGTTTCTGTTGCATGTTGGGCGATTTCGGCCATAAAGGGAGCAGGTACTTGATTTGCTCGTTCATAATCACGGACTGCACGCTTCACAAGACGAACTTCGTAAGATTCTTTCGGTAAATCTACTATTTCTTGGGAAGAGCGATCTAGAAGCGTACATAACTCCTTGGATGTCATTTTCTGGTGAAGCAGCTCATAGAGTACGCCGATTTGCTCTCCACGATCTTTGGTCTGTTGGATTGGCATTTTGGTGTTCTGATCCCAGATCAATAGTCCATAGACACTTTTGAGATGGCTAAGCTCGCGATAATATTGCAATAGTTGATGAAATGCTTCCATATAGCTCCCCTTTTCTTCGTTTCTTCCATCATATCAAATGGAATGTTCCTGTCTTTTTCCTATCTTATTCAGTTCTGTGACCAAACAGAAAAATTATTGGTAAGATGGGTAAATATTGCTTGGTCTGAAGAAACTATTTCTTGAACATTGGAAGGAGATAATTATCATGGCAGAAAAAACAGTTACCGTACAAAATCCAACAGGACTACATGCTCGTCCTGCATCCATGCTCGTACAACTTGCTAGCAAATATGCAAGTACGATCAAATTGGTGAAAGAGGCCAAAGAAGTAGACGCAAAAAGCCTTCTCGGTGTTATGTCTCTAGCAGTAAAACAAAATGACTCCGTCACTGTGCGTGCAGAAGGTGCAGACGCAGAAGAAGCGGTAGAAAAAGTAGCGGATTTCATCGCAAACTTAAACGAATAATACCGTTTTTTCGGAGGTGAAACTGGTGGAACAGATGTTAAAAGGCGTCGGTGCTGCTCCAGGACTCTCCATCGGAAAAGCAGTCTGGTGGACAAAAGAGCAGCCGGAAGTCACAACAGTATCCATAGAGAATGTAGATCAAGAAATCGAGCGTTTCCAAGCAGCAGTTGTTACCACTAAGGAACAGATTGGGAAACTACGCGAACTAGCAGTAACCAAAATGGGAGAATCGGAAGCAGCAGTCTTTGATGCACATGCTGCCTTTCTATCGGACCCAGCATTTGTGGGAGAGATGGAAAACCGCATTCGCTCTCAAAAACAAAATGCAGAGAGTATCTGCCAAGCAGTAACAGACGAAACTAGTGGTATTTTTGCGATGCTCGAAGACGAATACATGCAAGCTCGCGCCGATGATATTCGAGACGTTGGAAGTCGTCTTCTCTTAAACTTATTAGGGAAAACTCCGTTCGATCCTTCTTTGCTCACCGCAGGAAGTGTTGTTGTCGCCGAAGAGCTTACCCCTTCTGATACTGCTCAATTCCCAGAAGGGATCGCTGGAATGGTAACAGCAAAAGGGAGCAAAACTGCTCATGCTGCAATCATGGCAAGAACCCTTGGGATTCCAGCTGTACTCGGTTTAGGAAAAGAAATCGAAAAGATTACCGAAGGCGCTGACATGATCGTTGATGGAGCAAAAGGAGAAATCCTACTTAATCCATCGGAAGAAAAATTGGCTAACACCAAAGCAGCAATGGAAAAACAACAATCTGCATTGGCTCAAGCTTTAGAAGAAGCAAAAGAAGATGCGGTGACTGGTAACGGAGAACGCATCCATGTTCTCGCCAATATCGGAAGCCCAGCAGACGTTGCTGCCGCTAAGGCTAAATACTCAGAGGGTGTTGGTCTTTTCCGTACGGAGTTCCTCTATCAAGAGAACACACACTGGCCAACAGAGGACGAGCAGTACGATGCTTATAAACAAGTTTTAGAAGCATTTGCTGGTTATCCTGTCATCATTCGTACACTCGATATCGGTGGCGACAAAGATCTCCCTTATGCTGAATTGCCCAAAGAGGAGAATCCGTTCCTTGGACATCGTGCGATCCGTTACTGCTTAGCTAATCCAGATATGTTCAAAACCCAGCTCCGTGCTTTGTTACGGGCTAGTGTCTATGGCGAACTTTGGATTATGTTCCCAATGATTGGGAGTGTCTCCGAAGTACGTGCCGCGAAAGCACTTCTTGATGAGGCACGCCAAGAGTTGACTGCCAAAGGAACCTCTTTCTCTACTGACGTCAAAGTCGGGATCATGGTAGAGATTCCAGCAGCAGCAATTACAGCTGACTTGATTGCTCCAGAAGTGGACTTTATGAGTATCGGAACCAACGACCTCACCCAGTACACGCTGGCTGCTGATCGTGGAAACGAACTCGTAGCACCTCTTTATGATGCTGCTCATCCAGCTGTTCTACGTCTTGTCAAAATGACCGCAGACGCAGCAGCGAAGCATAATATCATGGTTGGTATGTGTGGAGAATTAGCAGGAGATGCCGAAATGACCGAAATCCTTCTGGGACTAGGACTCAAAGAGCTCTCTATGAGTGCAGGTGCCGTACCAGAAGTCAAACAAGCAGTACGCAAAGTGAACATGAACGACGCGAAAAAACTGGCGGACAAAGCAGTCCACCAAGTTAGCGGTGACGATGTTCGGAAATTACTCTAATCCAAAGAACCCATCACTTATTATTCGAAAGTGGTGGGTTTGTTTTTGTTACATATTAATTCACATGTAGCATAAATTAATTTACTGAAAAGTAGGTAAAATAGGTTGTCCACTTAACTCTTCTTGGTATTGTGTGTTGTATCTAGACTGTCTTGAAAAAAGACAGTTTAGTGGCAACATACAATACATTACAAGGAGAGATGAATCATGGAAAAACAGTATATCGAACAGTTGGTTGAGATTACAGCAAAAGTAGCTGAACAATGTCAAAAACAAATGGAAGAGCAACAGAACTTACAAGATGAAGTGGTACAATACAATGAAATTTTAAACGAAATTTTGAAGGAAATAAGCAAAGTATGGTGATTATTAAATCAAAACGTTTCTTATACAGCGAAACAGAGTAAAAGCAAAATAATAGACTCCAATATACTAGATGCAGCGATAATAGTAAAAAAATTCAATATGATCTAACTATGTTTAAACACTCTAATAAATCGTATCCAATCAAGTGGACCATCAATAAAGTAGATTCAAAACAATTGAATAATTAATCTACTTTATCCCTCCCTACACAGATAGTGTAAGGAGGGATTTTTAGGTCTATCTTTAGCTTATTGCATAAATCGAAGTTAGACATAGGCACACCGCTGGTTGGTTTTCTCGCTTCTAATCTGCTCCGGCTCCCTACCACTCATAGTCGCATCTCAAAAGGGGACAGCCTCTGGCTTTCGGTTCATTATGCGACATGCTTATCTTAATAAAATACCCCAAGGTTGTTCCCTTGGGGTTTACTCTATATAGATCTATATTTATATTATTTAGGGGATTCATGGCCAGTTTGACCATGAATCCTGTGGAGAGAAGAGTGAACCAATGAAATGGCTACTAAAAATTAATTAGCAACTCAATTACTTGTTTTAATGCATCTAATATCTTTCCAGTTGTTGGGTTATATTCGGATATAATCAAGATGATCGCAGCGATCAGTAACGGTCTCTTAATTAAATTTCTACCCAGAAATAGACCAGTATGATACAAAAACGTAATCCATTGTAACATACCCCAATCCTTAGTTTTATCCTTTATCTCTTGGATTAATTGTAGATAAAACCTTTTCAACCAATTTTGCTTTTGTTTTGCTGGTTTTGGAGTCAGATTTTGTTGCCTTTTTGTACGAAGTAACATTTGATCTCCTCCCTCATGATAATGAAATAACCTCTCCCTCCCGTTGATCCTCAGACGAAACCTAAGAAACCAACGGGAGGAAGAGTGCAATTTCCACAAGGTAGGATCAATGTACTCATACCTTCTCTCCAAGAACCACGATATCAAACTAATAAGGAAACATCAATTGAAAATAGTTAATATTATAATAATTTATGGTACCTGTTTATTAACTCTGCATAGATCATCTTGACTAATCATTCACGGTATATGGAAGGATCTTATTTGACAAAAAAACCCAAGGATGAGTAGATTCCTTGGGTTAAATAAAACTATCTTCTTTCTCCAAAAGCCTATTTTTCTTATCTCGCTGGCGCAACACGAATCCAATCACTGAAATCGACAAAATCGAAAGCCCGAAAAATATACCAAGTACACTCCAATTTAATCCTAAACTCCCTGCCGTTCCTACGTCTTGGAATATCACTTCAAATAATCCAGCAAATAGCGCTAATGGAAACCCATAAATGGTAATGAGATTGATAAATCGATTGGTACGAAAATCACTCATCGTGGCAAGAATTCCTTCCAATTCTTTGAGTGATTCATAAAGCTCTTGAATCTGTGTATTAAGTCCCCATCTTTTTTCTACCGATTCTCGGAATTGGAGAAGCGAGTGCTCTATATTGGTTTGCATCGTTCGTAATAAAACATCACGAAGCTCTAGCTTTTTCTCCGTGATCCAACTATTTAATTCTGCCGATTCATGGTAGGGCAGTATCCGTTTTTTCTTTACTAAGGCTTGTACCATTGTAATTTTTTCTAACACTTCTTGATGAACATTTGTTAATACCTTGGAACGCGTAAGCAGTTGTAAAAATTGTGCTTGATAATCACCTAGATTTAACTCTTCATTATTTTTATCATCCAACAGGAAGATTCCTTCATGGTGAATAATAGCCAATCCACACGGAAGAGAAAGCGTATCGAAGCTAGATTGTTTCGGTAGAGGATGTACAGGAGGTAATTGACCCGTATGTTGTCTCGATGCACAAACCGCAAGGTATTTCTGAATCGAGGGGGAACTCAAAATAATTTGTTGTGTTTGTAAGGAGTCCCATTTCACCGCAATTAACTGTTTCCCCGATATTTCCTCCGAAATAACAGGATCACACTGATAAATAGGCTTTGCTTCGCCTAGCTCTCCATTAGAATAATAAGGACGGACTAAAAGAGAATTAGCAGGGTTATAGAGACTCCATAACTCCGTAACCACCTCCTGCCAAGATAGAGTAGTTCCGTTTGTTGGTGCACTTAGATGCGTATGCTGATGAAGATGGTTGTTCCAAGAGACTTCCTGATTTTGTTTTTCTGCCTCCAATTCTTGCAAGCGATTCCATAGTTTTTCTAAGCTAATCTGTGTTCCAGGATCAACTGAAATTAGCATTTCGTTTTTCGTTCCTTTTTGTTGCGGACGGTAAAGTGCAATCAATCGAAATCCGGATTTGAGCCATGTTCGTTTCTCATCATGTTGAAGAAACGATTTTAAAAGACCTATATACGTATTTTCCGTACCAATAAAAGCATCGATCAGAACAGTCCGATTCATCCCTTTGAGAGGCATTTCTAACTGGATTAAAGAAGAGTATTCAATACTTTGTAAGTATTTTTTATATTCTAATTGTAAAGCGTACACAGCATCTTGATACTCTGGTATGTAATCCAACTCCGGAATGTCGTAAGGCTCCACTTCTTCCTCTAATAAGACTCCAATTAACAACCGGATACAGCTTTTAAAGCCCGTATGAAAGTGTGTTAGATCTGGTTTGTGACTAGCATTATCTTCCCAAGTATCTTGCTCATAGAAAAAAGACTGAGCTAATGCACTATGTAGACAACCTAACGAACCAAAAGGATCACCTGTTGATTTTACAAGCCCCTGTTCCCATTGCTTAATATAATCTAACCAATCCTCGTATTTCTCAGGTAGTTCAACTTGATGATAGCGAAGATACCAGAGAATAAAAGAAAAACAGGTATCCAAGCTCAAATCATCCAGATGAAAGCGGAATTGTTCAATTGGTCGGTGCTCTGGGAATCGATCAGGAGATATAGAAATCATCAACTCGGAAGTAGTAGGATATTGTGTCCCTGACTGATGATAAATCCAGCCACCTTCTTGTCGATACCCTACACTGATACAAACCTCACCAGGATACGCTACTTTTTTATGAGGCTGATATCCAACTTGAATTTTTTCCAAATCTACTTCTAATTGTTCCAGCACAGAATCAATATTCATAGCCTTACCACCTCCATATTTTCACCATTAACTTAAGTATAGTGTATTTTTAGGGCAATCGTTTGAAATGGATTAATTTTACGAAATTATAGATAGAAAGTCAGGGTTCATAGACTTTTCACATCATACATTCCATGTCCATTCTTGTTAGAGTTAGAATGAAATTGTCCACTATAACACACTAAACATCATAGCTATCTTACAGTATACATCGTAGCATATCTCTCCTTATGGTATGTGTTGCGTTTAGATTGTCCCAACTGGCAGTCTAAACGCAACACCATACCAATTATTAAGGAGAGATATTACCATGACAAACAAAGTTGAATTATCACAAGAACAATTGGAGCAATTATTAGGAACAATTAACAATCTAACAAATTTGGTACACGAGCAAAATAACAAACTAGGCAATCTAAACAACAAAGTAGATTATTTGATAGAAGAAAACGCAAAATTACATAACACCATTCGAAATTTACGTAACGACCATGCACACGAAGCAGAAACAACTAGATCACGATTAAACTGCAGAATTCAAGATCTCGAAAAAACAGTACATTTAGCAAACAACCACCAAGCACAATTTGTATCTAAATCAGAAAGTTTTATGAGATACACTACCCAACAGCTGGAGCAACTATCCAAAACATCAGTTCGTTATTAGTGGACACACTAGAAAGAACGGATTTCATTCCACTCTTTCTAAACCCTCCAAACACAATACGTGTACGGAGGGTATTTTATTTTGCCAAACAATAAATACCTCCCAATAAAACCAGGTTTAGATAACAAATCCTGTTTGAGAGGACTAAAAAAGCCCAGTACCTCTTGTGAGATACTGGGTCTGTTATTTGCGTTGCTAACTGGATCTAGCCTAAGCAGTCTGTCCCACTAGTTTCGATTTCTCCGAATCGTGGTTTACTACTTCGACTGGTCCGTCTCCACGTCGTAGCACTTTGGAGTAGGCTTTACTTGGTTGCAAGACCTCGAGCATGTACTCGATCGCAATAACCGGATCTACGGTATGTCCACAGGTGTAGCAGTCCAAAGCAGCAAATCCTTTCTCAGGATAGGTGTGAATGGACAAATGACTTTCCGACAACATCACGAGTACGGTTGCACCTTGAGGGTCGAATTGCTGCTTTTGCACAGACAATATAGTCGCTCCACATGCCTTGGCAGCTTCTTGAAGATGTTTGGTCAGATATTCCACATCATTCAATTTTTGAAAATCTACACCCCATGCATCCATGGCTACATGCCTTCCGAAAGTAGAGAATTCCAATTCCATCTCTTTCGGCCCCCTTCCTAGCTAAAAGTTTGGTGTGAGCCAAATTCCGCCAGGATCGCCTGTTCACCACAGGGGGAGGTTAGTCCGATGAGGTCCCAACCCTTTAAGTGAATGCTTGATCCTAATTAAAGCTCAAGTAAATTTACGCTTTATAACTTATCATATATCTTCGCTTGTATCAATAACAGATATACTGCAAAGTTTCCCAGTTATAATTTCCCCTTTAAAATATACATATTTTATACAGTAGAAATTCTTTCCATATTAGCTTGTTGCATAAATTAGACAAAGGCACGCCTCTGACTTTAGGCTCATTATGCAACATACTCCATTTAATAAACACCAAACAAATGTCTTTTTCCGTATTCCTTTAACCAAATATGATTCTAAGCATTCTCGGCATAAGTTTAGCCCTTTTTACATAATTTTTGGTGTAACCACGCGGGAAAAAGGTAACGATAGTAGTGTACCTCTTGGAAAAGAACACCTAGGAGGGGTTAACTGATGCAACTGTCCTTTTATGAGCGTGACATTATTATTCGGGCACTCACTAAAGTATTAGAAATTGAGCATCCAAATGCTCGGGCTGATGAATATAAAAAGTTACTTCATCGTTTGAGAGAAGAGCATTCCTTTGGACAGGATCTGGCGTTTCATGACGGATTTCGTTATGATATGGACGATGCGTAACTTGCCAAACATCCCCAACTCCCTCTATACTGCATTTACAGTGAGAGGGAGGTTTTTTCATGGCACGATTTCAGGAAATGAACCGAGAAGAATTACAACGAGAGATCAAGCGACTCTCAGAAGAGAATGCGAGACTAACGCTGATTGGAGAGACAAGCCATCAAGCTGTGATCGAACAACGACTTTATCTTGCCAAATCTTATTTGGTAAATCCAAGTGAGTATGAGCTTAACACTTGGTATCATGTGGAAGGATTTTCCGGATGTTTTGAACTAAAGCGTCTCAACGGAGTAATGGGTTGGGGTAATTGGGAAAACAGCTGGGAAGAAGTAGCTTTTCCACTCGCTAGATTGATTGAAATACGAGATTGTTGTAGTACTGGATCTTGTTCCTAAGCAGATAAATACCTAAGAACAGGGTTTCATAATCGAAATTCCCTGTTTTTCTATTTTATTTTTATTACGATCTAGTCTAGAAAATATTTTTGTCATTCTAAAAAATCTCTTATGCTCTGTTTACGTTTTATCCATCTTGTCTACACTGGCACGTAGGAGGTGTATGCACGTGTTTTATGTGGTTCGGGATTCTGAAAAATTGCCACCATCAATCATTTCCGAAGAGAACTATTTTGCTTGGTACAACCCAATGAGAAAAGATCATCAAGTAGAGTTTCGAGGGACAATGAATCAGTGCTATGATTATGTTTCTACTCGCTTTAACCGAAATCAAAAACAAACGATGTAAAAAGAAGCCCGGTACTCTCTTGTAAAGAGTATCGGGCTTCTTTTCTTTGATTACTCTATGCTTCCACTGTTTTCTTTTTCCGAATTGGAGGTAGAATCTTTTTCATATCCACTGTTCGTTCGATTTCCCAAGTACTCGGATCATGATCATCGAACTGCTCCAAGAAACGTATTACTTCACGTGTAATAGGAGTTGGGGTCGAAGCACCTGCCGTAATACCAACTTTCTTCTTGCCCTTCAACCAATTGATATCTATCTCACTGACATCTGAAATACGGTGTGCTTCCACTCCAGCAATATCTTCCGATACTTGTGCCAATCTGTTGGAGTTATTACTGCGTGGGTCTCCGACTACGATCACGAGTTCCGTCTTTTTAGCTTGCTCAGCTACTGCTTCTTGGCGTTCTTGTGTAGCTAGACAGATCTCATTATGGATCTCGACATTCGGAAACTTCTCTTTCACTTGTACCATTAGGTCAGAAGTATCCCACTGAGACATCGTGGTCTGATTGGTCACCAAAAGACGATCGGTTCCAGGATTTAAATGCTCAATATCGGATGACTTTTCAATAAGATGAACCTTTCCTGGTGCCACACCCATTGCCCCTTCTGGCTCTGGATGACCTGATTTCCCAATATAAATAATCTCGAATCCATCCGCAACTTTTTCACGAATCAAATCATGGGTTTTGGTCACATCTGGACAAGTAGCATCTACCACAGTTAATCCTTTTTCACGAGCTTTGCGGCGAACCTCAGGAGAGACACCGTGAGCTGTAAAGATCACTGTACCTTGTTCCACTTGATCGAGTAGTTCCATACGATTTTCGCCATCGATCGTAATTATCTCTTCATCTGTGAAAGCATCCACCACATGTTTATTGTGAACGATCATTCCCAAGATATAAATTGGACGTGGAAGAGCTTTATTTTGGGCAGCTTGTCTCGCCAACACCATGGCATCTACTACTCCATAACAATAACCTCTCGGTGTAATCCGCAATACATCCATTTGTCTCATCCTCCCAAAGAATTCTCCCGCAGGAGCCTTCTTATCTTTGATCCATTAGAATCTAACAGCTGTTTTATCTCAACATGGTCATGTTTAAAACCATATTCTTCGCTTAATTAGTGAACTGAATGTTAGTTAACCATATCGGCTTCTAGAAATCATCGTTTACCTAAGGTCTCACGTCTGTTACAGATTACTACTTAAAAAGTGTTGGAAACAGTCTCTAGTATAACGTATCCAGCGGAAAACCCAAACCCTTTATAAGAGATTCTCCCAAAAGGCCATTTCATAGCAGGGGATTGTCTTAACTCCTCTTAAATAACGGTTAACCTTATCGGAGTACTTTATGGACATTATACTTCTTCTCATGAGAATAGGCTCAACCTGCCCGTAGAGAAAAATCAAAAAGATGGGCATCGGCATTTGGTACCTTTCATACACCTAGCTCATACCTTATGAGTGTCAACCAACCGGAAAGGAACGTGATTTCAATGGAAAAAAGACCAGCACTACCATTACCTAGCAGACCCGCACCATTGCCAGTACCAAAACCTATGCCACGCCCAATCCCAATACCAAGACCAGAAAGACCAACATATGAATATCCTTGTATCCCATGTGATGAAAAGTTACTAAAAGAAATGTATAAACATATGAAAAAAAGTCATAAATACGAAAAAGATATGCTGAAACACTTGATGAAACAATGTAGAAAAGCTTCGAGAAGACGTTATGAGTCTAGCAGCTATGATTCCTCTTCCATGGACTATGGTTATGATCGTGGCCCTCGATATGGACGTGGTGGATATGGTCGCCGTGGTCGCGATGAGTCCTCTTCCAGCAGCTACCATAGAGGATACATGGGATCTTCGTCTTGTGAGTCTTCCTCCAGTAGCTCCCATCACAGACCCCATAGATATCAACATGGCGGCGACTGTGGTTGCTAATCTTCTCTAACAATTAGATACCTTCCCAATGGCTACTGCTCTTCTCTAGAAGAGAGTAGCTTTTTTCATACCATATAGGGATTACAAAAAAACCCCGACAATATCGGGGAAAATAAAATATAATGGCTATTTTGTTTTCATTCTTTCTCGTACATATAATGTAGCCAAAATGGCAGATATGCTCATAAAAAAGTACAACAGTGCTGGCGAGTCTAAAAGAGTTTGGTTCATAGAGAAATTCTACCCTCCTACCTGCATTCCTAGACGTTAGTAACTATATACTATAATGAAAAAGAAGAATACATCTAATTTAAAAGTGAAAATATTTCAACTAAGCCGTGCCTTTTAACTCTCTACAGTATATTCGTTTAGAGAAATTAGGTTTGCAACTTGGGTTATTACCCAACATACAATAAAAGTCCATTTATCGGGGTTGTCCTTGATCCCCCATTGAATGTTAACTTACTTGAACGGGGATGATTAGGAAAAATATTCTTCTTGCCCTTCACCTTTCATGAGTTATGACTTTATAATAGTATGATACCTAATTTTACATAGGTGGGATTTTCATGTTCAAAGATATTATGGCTCGGTTCGGGAAAGGCTCATCTCGAGTAGATCTTGTGCTGAGCAAAACGGAGATCCCGTTAGGAGAACGCTTAGAAGGCGAACTGCAATTGCATGGTGGAAGTGTCGACCAGACAATTCAAGAAATACGAATCGAATTTTATTTTGAGATAAAAAGCAATGATAAGGTCCACACTCATCTAGTAGCTGTGATACCGTATCAAGCATCTTTTCTCTTACGAGCTGATCAGAAAAGAAGAGTTCCTTTTTATCTAAACATCCCAACAGACTTACCTTTATCTAATCCAGATATTCGATACTTTTTCACAACAAAACTAAGCATAGCAGGGGCTTTGGATCAGACAGATCAAGATGAGATCAAGATCTTGCCACCTGAGCGATTGGAACGGATTCTACATGCCTTTTATCAATTAGGATTAAAAGAGGCTTCGCATTCTCGTTTTTTTAACGGCGAGACACAGGAATTTTATTTTACACCCACTGTTTTTCTAGCAGATGTTGCCTCTGAAGTAATCTTTATGGTTGCAATGGAGCCAGAGCGTGTTCGATTGGTTCTGGAGATGGAGTTAATGACCACCAAAGAAGAGCGATTTGTCGATATGGAGGTAACTCTTCCAAACCATCTCATATCACAGCCTGCTACTCTTGTACCTTACTTACAAGAAGCCCTCAATCATCTTGCTTCGGTCGGCCGCAAGCAAAATCAGAAACGGAAGATTTTGGGTGGCATTGGCGGATTTGCAGCAGAAGCTCTTGGAAGCTTAGGCGATCTCTTCTCCAAACGGAGTAATCAGACAGCGATCGGGAAGTTTATTAGTCAAATATTAGGCAACGACAAAAAGTAAAAAAACCATGGGAAGCCTTTCTACCCCATGGTTTTTTGTATGACAGCTAATCCTAAACCATTACCATACTTCTGCAAGTACCTTTCCTTGTTCCATTTCTCGTTGAATTAGATACATTTGTTCCGTAGCTTGTTGAAAACGTTCGCGTTCTCCCATTTTCTCAAAGCAACTTGCCAATTCATAAAAGGCGAGAAAGCTCTTGTCTTTCAAACCCACTCTATCAGACAGACTAATAGCACGTTCCAAATACCCAATCGCTTCATATTCCTGATGAATTGTTTTCATTAGTTTGCCCATAATCAGGAGGGCATTGCACAACTTATAGCTATCATTAAGCTGCTCTCCCCACTGAATAGCTTGATACAAAACTTGTTTTGCCTCTTCAGACTTTCCTTGTAAAAGATACAAATTCCCTAGTGAACAGTATGCACGAATTAGCTCATTTTTGTTGCTAACCTTTTCTTTCATTTCTCGTACAAATGCAAAACAAGTTTCTGCATCTTCTAAGTGATTTAGCTCGACATAGACCGTTCCTAGAATAGTCCACAATTCAAATAATTCATCAGTATGAGAACTATTGGCTGCGATCTGAATTCCTTCCCGGGCGAACCGAACAGCATCCAAATGTAATTTCATCCGACGAAATAGATCCGCCTTGATGGCGTATAACTTAAGCAGGATCTCGAGTCTTCGTACTTTATCCAGATGCTCCCATATTTCTTCTAAACGCTTGAGGGCTTCATCTGCACGCCCTGCTTTTTCTAGATAGAGAACTCGCTGTGTCATCAACAAAAACAAAATTTGTTCTGGATCATCTTGATCCTCTTGATACGTATAAATCCCTTTCTCTAGATAGCGAAGAGCTTGGGGTAAATTATGCTGCTCAAAGCTACTTTGCGCCAGATAATAATAGTTGGTAGATTCTAGGTTGCTGCGATGCACCATATCTTGGTTACAAAGGCGGTTAGACTCCATAAGCTCCCGTTCTGCTTTTTTCCATTCACCAACCTGAAGAAAATACTTACCTTTTAATAAATGGACTTGAGCCAGAGAATAGGAAGAGAAATTGTCCGAAATATTCAGTAAGTCTTGAATTGCTTTTTGTTGATTGCCAATATGCAACAAGCTTTCCACAGCCAAAAGTTTCAGTTGTAGACTCTCCAAATTTTCGGTGTTCTTTTCTAGTAAATCGGGTATATCCTGTAACTGGATACTTAATTTTTGCAGTAAATACGCTACCTTCTCACGATTAACATGGGGTACTCCTCTTTCGATGTTGGAGATGGTTGCAGTGGAAATATGATCGTCTGATAAATCTTCTAAACGTAGGCCCTTTTCTTTCCGAACTTTCCGGATAAATTTGCCAAGATCACCCATCTCGTAAGCATTCAAATAGAATCTCCCTTTCGGAACCCTTGATTACTAGTAGTTTAATTGATCTTTCTGTATTAAGAAAGATTGTCAGACACTTTTATTTCCATATTTAGGAGAGTAAATATTTCCAATTATTCTACACCTATTTGCCTGAATTCCTCCTTGGCGAGTATAATATTTAAATTAGTTTATATTTCGAATTTCGAAGGGATTGACGTTAATGCAAGTATTATTAATGACAGGAAGTGCTCGGAAAGACTCCAACACTGGTAAATTGGCACGGATTGCAGAAAAATACCTAAAAGAACAACCATCTGTAACCCAAGTACATCATTTTGACGCTAGGCTACATAAACTGCCATTGCTTGATGGGGATAGCTTTACCTATACACATCCAGAAGTAGTTCGACTTCGTAAAATTGCACAGGAAGTAGATGCATTTGTCATCTTATCACCTGAATATCACAGTGGAATGAGCGGGGTTCTAAAAAACGCCCTAGATTTCTTAAGCCGAGACCAATTCTCGCTAAAACCAGTTGCGATCGCTGTTGCAGCAGGTGGTGGAAAAGGTGGCGTCAATGCACTTAGCAACTTGCGGATTGTATTAAGAGGTGTCAATGCACTTGTCGTACCTTCCCAAATGGTTGTAGATCCTCGTGATTTCTTAGAATCTGGAGAACTGATCCCTACCCTACAAGAACGCTTTCTTTTAAGTCTCCAAGAGTTAGTAGATATCACTTCTAAATTAAAAGGATAATTTTCCAAAACAATCCCCTATTCTTAGTTAGAATAGGGGATTGTTTTGAAACTAGATTTACGGTGACTTTTCCAGTATTATGTAAACCTTAGTTGTCTTGGACTACTAAAACACGAAACGCTGGATTTCCTCTCACACGACCTACTGCAAAGATAGAATAGATCTTACGGGCATCAAGCTGTACTCTTGGAATGGTATAGATCACTTGATTTGTACCAGTAATTCGTATTTCGAGATCATAGTTTCCGGGAGGGATGGAGATAAATCTAGCATCTGTAAAACCAACATTGGAGAAAAGTACATTTCCACCTTTTACTGCGACGTCCACTCTCGGAGCATTCGGAGAAAGGTGGATCAGACGAACTTTGGCTCTTGCCCCTACACTTTGCAGATCATCTTCATAGGTGAGTAATGAGGCTTTATTTGTTTGTCCTGATACATCATCTACCACTGCTAACGTGTATGGATTTGCTCCTACCGTTAACTGTTGGTTCACGATTGCTCTCTCTTTTGTTCCTGCAGGGAAAACTTCCATGCGATAACTACCTGTTGGTAGCCTTAGATAACTAGTAATAGCTGCAAATGGTACTCGCTGTGCGATAAGACGATTATTAACATAAACATCCACCATAGATGGCGTGGCTGTATAAGCATGTAGCATTCTTAGTCTTCCATTGGATCTAGTACTTCCACCTTCTCTAGGTTCAGGTGAAGGAGAGGGCAAATCTGATCTACCTCCACCTATCTTCTGTCTCTCATATTCTTCTGCAAATCTCCTTTGATTGCGTAAATATTTTTCATTATAATATTTATATTTGCGATCATCTTTGGCACGATAATAATCTGCTAACATTTTATAACGAATAGCACGGTCTAAGTATTTTTGCCACAAATTGTCCGACCTCCCTCACATTTCTTGCTCTGTTTAACCTATGCGAGAGAGTCTTAATCATTACTAGAACCACTGTACAAAATTCAATAAGGAGTAATGAAAACCATCCAGTCCAATTTTTCGAAGTGAGGTAATAGGTTGGCTCCCACTTCAAGATTAAGATCAAGCAAAGATGGTTTTGGTGGGAGCAGCCTCATACGAAGATCACTTTAACGATCTAAAAAAAGTAATAGTCGGAAGGTTCCAGCGCGTTTACTACCAATGGCGATCACTGTTACAACCTGATTGGGATGAAGCATAAATGGAGCTAGAGATTCTACTACTTGATGGGACCCCGCAATTCGAATCATGCCACCTTGTTGATTTTCAGGTTGAAATCGCTGATATTTGCTTACATTCGAATAATCAATTGCCGATAACGTGATTTCTCCTTTGAGATTTACCCACTCTAAGGCAGGTAAGTCTGTAGCAAGATGGAGAAAACGAACCCAAGGCCCTTTCTCTTTGTTCATCCATTCATCTCGAAAGAGGAGAATCCTACCTTTTTCCTCCCCTAAAGATAGTAAGACCAGCGTACAAAGTTGATTTTGATGAATCGAGACTAACTTTGAGTATCGAACACCTTTATTGGTTACAAACGTAAGATAATTATCCCCAGCAGTCATTTGCACGTATTGCGTAGCAGTATGGTTAGGAAGGGAACCTACTACCTCTACCCCATTCACAAAAATCTGGAGACTCTCTCCTGCCTCACCCGCATAGAAAAACCGAATTCCTACACAATCTGGCTGAAGAATAAAAGGCTGGTAATCCATTTCATATACTAGATGATCCATTAGACTTTGGTACTGTTTTCGATATGTACGAGCTAATTCTGGATTACGACTTCGGTAGTGTTTTTTTAAAAGGTAGAAGGCACTAGCCTCTAACCATTTCCCCTTCATTCTAGTCCTCCTCCAATGCCAATGCTTGCTTAACCTTATGCAAATAAATAGGAGAAATTGACTAGAACAACCTGAGATCCCACAATCTAATTATTAATAGAATCTTAAAATGACCAAGTTCCTCATTTAGAAACTTGGTCATTTGCTATGCTACTTTGAAATTATCAGATCGGTTCCCCATAGAATACAGCTCATTGTGATATGGGTTACTGCATGAGCAAGCATTGCAGTCTCAATACTTCTTCTCCAATACAACCATCCAAATACTACTCCTCCTAGACCATTTAAAAGAATCATTCGCATTAATACAATGGCAGTAAGAGGTGCCAATTGAGCAGTCACTCCTAGATGTCCTATTGCAAAAAGAAAGGAACTAATTAAAATGGCCAACCAATAAACCCAGGGCCTTGGAACCGGTCCACTTGCAAAAACCTTCCAAATAAGCCAAACGAGTAAAGAAGTAAGTCCCCATCTCATCATAAGTTCCTCTACTATTCCTCCATAAAATACACTAGATAAAGTAGTGAAAAACCCTCGAGAGACAGGTTGTACTTGAAGACTTGCAGGTAGGTATGGACGAAATAGAAGATCCAATCCTATAAAGATAACTCCAACTGCTACTCCAGCGAGAATGCCAGAGGACAAATTCGGATGAAATAATTTCCAAAAAAGACTCTTTTTCGCTATCCAATCTACTACATGTGAGGTAAATCCTATTCGTGGTGCAAGCCAGTTCCCCACCAGAATCGATATGATTAGCAAGATAAAAGGATTCAGTAACAAAAGAAATATTAGCTGAGTAGAAGATAAGTTAGGTGCATTGGGTATGTTCTGTGGAAGATTCTCTACTAAGAGGCTGATTGTAGGAATTAAAGTAGCTACACCAACCATACCTAGTAGCAAAAAGATACCAAACGTGAGCCAAAAGGTCTTTTTAGCCATCAAAGGTCCCCCTAAAAACTACATTTAGATATTTAGGAAATCATCTAAATGTAGTTTACCTTATGGGAGACAAATTGAGAACGGACTTCAGACTAATATTTTGAATAAATTGAATGCTACATAGTATTTACAAAGCTGTATACATTACTTTTACTATGAATCAAAGGATCAAGAGAAATGAACACTTAGGAAATTCCAGTAAAACAAAAACATTGGGTACCCAAGAGAACATAGCACCAAAATGAAGTAAGATAATTTTGTCCACCAAGAACCTACTTTCTCTTTATACAGCTTCCATAAGATCCAAGATAACCATAACCCGAGCAAGAATGTTCCAAATGGGATCGAGCAAACGATATCGGTATACCAACTTGGTAGTCCATATACAATCGCTTCTCCTAAAAATGGCATCGTGATCAGAAAAAACGCGATATTGAAAACAGCTATTGCGAAAAACATCTTTCGGAATTTCACTGTGTAGGTATGGTCTGCGACCTTCCGTTTCCTCCTAATGAACCAATTGATAAGAAATATCAGAGATACTAACACAAAAAGAATAGGAACACCAAATAAGAAAATGGAATGGACTCCACTATACCATGGTAATTTTTCAAAGGTAGCATAAGGCAAATATCCTAATACTAACTGTTGCTTCCCATCTTTTGCTTGAAATAAATGAATACGTTCATTTCCGTTCACCTCTTGAAAATATCTAGGACTTATTTCGGCAAATTCTTTTTCCTTTTCAAAAGCGGCCCATTTTAAAGTCAAGTTCCCATTATCCAAAATGCTAATATTCAAAGGTGGCTTTAAAAAGCTGATCCACTTTCCATAACCATGGAGAGGGTTAATATTGTCATTGTAATTTCCTTCAAATAATTTTAATTCTGGAAGTGCTGTCTTCTCTTTGATCGGGTTAGCTTGATTTTTCATAGGGTAATAATGATCAAGAAACTCCGTTCGAAAACCCTCATACAAACTTCTTCCTTGTGTACTATTAGCAGAGACAAGAATACCTAATTGTTCATCTGGAATTAAATACATTTCAGAAGAAAATCCACTAATTGTCCCTTGGTGCATAATAGCGGGAAGATCATTTTGATAGGATTCAAAAAAACCATACGCAATGCCAGGCATCTTGGGATGTTTCGTAAAATGCTTAGAATGCATTAGCTTGGCTGTTTCCTCAGATAGAATCTGTTTATCTTGGAATAGACCATTCTGAAGATGGGCGATCATAAAATTAGCCATATCAGGTGCTGTTGTATTTAGTTCTCCAGCTGCACTTAATTGCACATAGTCGTACGGATAAGGTTGATATTTACCATTTACATATTGATAACTCGTAGCTAGATCAGGAGCAATGTTGTTTTTTAGATCAAAGGAACTTTTCCCCATACCAAGAGGCTGAAAAATATGTTTTTGCATGTAATCTTCGAATGACATGCCCGATCTTTCTTCTACTAAGTTTCCAATAATTCCAAATCCATAATTGCTATATTGAGCCTCCACTCCTGGTGAGAGAATCCGTTTTGGTAGATTATGAGATAAGTATTGAGCCATCGTTTCTTTCATTTTTATATCTTGAGTTGTAATAGCATATGTTTGTGCATCGAGTCCGGAAGTGTGAGTCAACAGGTGATGAAGTGTAATTGGTTTATCAAACGTTTTTTTTATTTGATAGGACGATAGGTATTGATTGATATCCTTGTGAAGATCTAGTTTCCCCTGTTCTACTAGTTGCATGGCAGCAGTAGCTGTGAACGATTTCGAAATCGACCCGATCCGAAATACCGATTTATCTGTTGCGGGTGTTTTCTGATCGAGATCAGCATATCCGTAACCTTTACTTAGCAGTACTTCCCCATTCTTTACAATTGTGACAATAGCACCTGGAACATTCTTCTTGTTCAAGTTATTTTGGAAATAGGTATCAACAAATTTTTGCAACTCTTCTTTGCTCTGGGGACCTCTTACATCTGCTTCTGCTGAAACACTCAGTGGTACAAATAGATTGGTGATTAAGAAGATACTAATAAAAAAGCACATAAAAAAAGACTGCTTATTCTTCATCATCATACACTCCTTTTATATAATCAATATCGATAATGATAATAATAAGACACATTGTACTACTCTACGAATTCATTACCTTCTTCCTTATAAAATCTCTCTCCAGAGCCAGCGTTATAATACACAATGAACTTTTTGCTAGTTGTAGGGTCCATCATCACTTCATCGGTTTTCTCAAATCCTAGTGGAACTTTCTTTCCATGTTTTTGGTGAAGTCTCCGGTCTTTTATCTTTGCGAGCAAAAGAAAGACAAGAAATAAAGATAGCTGAAAAGCAAAATAGATGGCAATGATCATATTTAGCTCCATTTTTCACACCTTTTCCACAACAACAGCTGTTCCGTAAGCAACAATCTCACTCATATTACGTCCGACTTCTCCAGAGTCAAAACGCATCATAACAACAGCATTAGCCCCCATAGCCTGTGCATTTTTAACCAAGCGATCCAATGCTTGTTTCCTAGCGTCTTCTAACATCTCAGAATACTGGTTAATCTCACCACCAACAAGTCCTTTGAGCGTTGCTCCGATATCCTTTCCTAATCCTCTTGCTCTTACAGTAAGTCCAAATGCTGATCCTTTCACTTCTTTGATTCTATAATTCGGGATATTCTCTGTGGTTACCATCAACATGAATACCATCTCCCAATTAAATCTGTTGTGCCTCTTATCAAAGGGAAACAGAGCGGTTTCTTCCAGATCAAACTTTTTAACAGGTGGTTTATGAATCTCCTACCTCCCCATCTTCCGATGGCTCCTCTACAATATGAACAGGTTCTGGAATCATAATCGTAGATACAATCCGCCGTCGACGTCCAGGTGCAGATGGATTCTTCATTGCATTCTCCAATAATTTTTGAAGCGATTGAGCAAAATCCTGAAACTCCTCATCGCTTAAATTCAAAGCAATTTGGCTAAATCCCAATCCATCTCTTTCAAAATCGATCGTTTCTTGTTCCAAGTATTGCTGAAAATCCTTTTGCAAGCTAGTTAGGAACGTCATAAAAAAATATGCATGTTCCTCCCGATTCATTTGAATAAGCTCCTGATGTTGAGACATTATTTCTTTTTCATCTAACCCATACACTTTTTCAATGGAACCTCGGACTTTCCGCTCCTCTACTACATAGATGATCCCTGCTTCAAACAATTTATTGATATGACGATAGAGAGTGGCTTGTGGTATATCTACAAGATGCTTCGCCATCTGCAACGGAGTTAATGTCCGACCACCCTGTAATGTTTGTACGATTTGCATTCGAACCGGATGAAGTATTAATTTCAATTTATCAATGTGCTTCACCAATACCACCACCATCTTTATTATCATTATCAATAATGATTGTATATTGAACATTAGTTATTGTCAATACTCATCCTCTAGTTAACCTCTGATTTGCATCACTAAGAAAGAAAACTGCTGAACTTCTATCCCAGAAGTTCAGCTATCTTTTAGGCATATACTAAGTGATCGATTAGGCTTTTTGATACTATATTCGGTATAAAATCTTATTCATTTAACATCTGATCTATGGATCTTTTTCCTCTGCAAACCTCAATAAATGAATTTCCTATTAACTTACTATCTTCATAACTTAGATTACCTGAACTTACAGCAAGTATTGGATATTCGTCATTTATTTTATCTTGCCTCATGTCAAACACCAAATGATTCCCACAACCATCCATTGCAAAGGAAATGAACGACTTTAGCTTCTTTCATTTGATCATTGTCGCATGCATCAGTTCTTTTACTAAACGCTTAGCCATACAAAACTCTGCTTCCTCTTCTTGTGAGAATGGAATCTGGTATGGATTTTGTTTTGGATCGTTATCTGGTTGATGATCTCCTTCATGTGCAAATTGAAAACCAATCCATCCAGGTTGGTTCTCATCCGCAGATTCAAAAATAACCTCCTCAATTTTTTCTATAGCAAAACGGTAACTTGCTTTCGTTTTTCCACTCCAGTAACCATGATCAATTTGGATATACGAAGGTTTAATTGTCAACTTGCTTCCTCTCGTCTTTAGTATGTATTCCACAAATCTATCTCCCTATGTTTTTCTTCTAATATAGCAAGAAAGTACAGATTATTAATTCTTTTCTCCTCCGAAAATAAGAATATTAGATAACTTCTTTGTGCAAACCTTTACGAACATACAGCAGTATGTGAAAATAAAATAGATTTTCTTATAAGCATTCATTAGGGAGGGCTTCCTATCGTAATCTTAAAGAACGACTGGGCAGATCAATTGCAAAATGAATTTGAACAACCTTACTACCTTCAACTGCGCGAGTTTCTCAAGCAAGAATATGCTTCCAAGGCGATCTATCCTGACGCTCACGATATATATAACGCTTTGCACCTAACTAGTTATGAAAATACAAAAGTGGTCATCTTAGGACAAGATCCTTATCATCGTCCTGGACAAGCCCACGGTCTTAGTTTTTCAGTAAAACCTGGGGTACGAACACCTCCTTCTCTCGTCAACATTTATAAAGAACTACAAACTGACCTAGGCTGCTATATTCCGAATAATGGGTTTCTTGAAAAATGGGCTAAGCAAGGGGTTTTACTGTTAAATAACGTACTCACCGTACGAGAAGGCAAGCCAAATTCCCATAAAAACAAAGGTTGGGAAAAGTTTACCTCACAAGTAATCCAGACGATTAGTAAGCGAAAAAACCCTGTAGTCTTTATTCTTTGGGGCAGACATGCACAGGAGAAAAAGAAACTGATCACTGGCTCTCATCACCTTATTTTAGAAGCCGTCCATCCTAGTCCACTATCAGCGAGTGGTGGTTTCTTTGGTTCCCGACCTTTCTCCCAAGCAAATGCTTTCCTAAAGAAGAACAACATGAAAGAAATTGATTGGCAAATTGAAAATATATAAGATAACACAAAAAAGCTGCTCGTCTTATAGATGAGCAGCTTCCCTTTTATATACCTGTCTAGTGTGGGAAAAAGACCAATTGTAGCAAGAATAAGAAGCCAAACACATAAATCAATGGATGCACTTCTTTTCCTTCACGAGCCACCAATTTCATAATTGGGTAAAAGATAAATCCGAGTGCCATCCCTGTCGCAATGCTAGAAGTAAGAGGCATCGTCAAGATTACCAAGAATGCAGGGAATGACTCTGCAAAGTTATCCCATTTTAAGAAACGAACTTGGCTGATCATGAGCGATCCCACAATGATCAAGGCAGGAGCAGTAATCGCTGCCACATTGCTCACAGCACCTACTAGCGGGCTAAAGAAAGCAGACAGAGCAAAGAGTAGTGCTACTACGACAGCTGCAATACCAGTACGAGCTCCTGCTGCAATCCCTGAAGAAGATTCGATATATGCAGAAGTTGGGCTAGTACCAAAGATCGATCCTACGAGAGTACCAATTGCATCGGAGAAAAGAGCACGTTCCGAACGTGGTAAATGATCCCCTTCCATTAGATCTGCTTGTTTTGCAAGACCTAATACAGTCCCTGTTGTATCAAATAAGGTGATCAATAAGAAGGAGAAGACTGCAGCATATAATCCGTGAGAGACGATATCTCCAAAAGAAGCAATTGGATTCGTAATCATAAGTTCTGGCATTTGTGGAACGGAAACAAATCCTTCGAACTTTAGCTGTCCTGTAAAATAAGCAATAATTCCTGTTATGACCATCCCGATAAAGATGCTACCTGGAACACGAAGAGTATAGAGGATCAAGGTAACTAATAAACCAATCATAGTCAGAATAACGGAAGGAGAATGTAGATCTCCAAGAGCTACAAAATTGGATTCATGTGCTTGAATCAAACCGGATAGACGCATTCCTATAAACGCAATAAAAAGTCCAATCCCAGCGGTGATCGCATATTTAAGCGAGCTTGGAATTGCTTCAATCAACTTTTTCCGAAGAGGCGTAAGGGACAGAATAACAAATAAGAGACCCGCTACAAAAACAGTAGCAAATGCTGTTTTATAATCTAGACCCTTATCTGCTGAAACAATAGAATAAGCAAAATAGGCATTCATACCCATTCCTGGCGCGATGGCGATTGGATATTTTGCATAAAGTCCCATTACTAAAGTACCTACAACAGTTGCAATGATTGTTGCCATAAAGACTTGATTAAAAGGAACCCCTGCATCTCCCAAGATCGATGGGTTTACAAACATGATGTAAGACATCGTTACGAAAGTAGTAAGTCCGCCGACGATTTCTTTTTGTATCGAAAACTTCTTTGGCTCGGTATTCTCCATAATTTCCTCCAAAAGACGAATATTATTATGATTACCAGATAATATTATTCGCTTTTTACATTAAATGCAATAATAATTTTAGATTTTGTCCAAAGATAAATGTTTACTTATCAAAAAATTACATATCCATGATCAAGAGAATTCTGATACAAAAAGTTTTCCTTTAATAGTCCCTTTTATACAAAAAAAGAAGAGCTGCCTTTGATCAGCCCTCTCTTCTCGTTCTTACATAAATTATGGAGTCACACATTCTTGTGCAAAATGTACACGCAAACCAGCTCCCAAGATTCCCGCATCGCCTTGTAACTGGCTTAATATCAAACGCTCTACTGCTGTTTGATGAATAGGTAATAAATAGTTTTGTAACTTCTCTTTTATGATCGGCAATAAGTAAGGATTCTTATTGATTACACCGCCACCTAACATCAACTGAGTCGGATCAAATGTTTTAAGTAAAATATTGATCCCCTGCGTGAGAAAATCCAATGATTTCTCCATTGATTCCACCGCATATTGCTGCCCATTCTGGTAATCTTCCATAATCTGTGACATGGTCAAAATCGTAGGATTTGTGTTTGGATTTAGTTCTAGATATCGTCTTTTTGCCGCTCTTTCCATCCCTGTTCCGGATGCAAGCGCTTCCAAACAACCTTGCATTCCACAGTTACAGCGGGGACCTCCCGGATCAAAAACGGCATGACCGATCTCTCCTGCTGCATTCTTACCTCTTAGTACTTCTCCTTTATGAATAATACTGACAAAAATCCCGGTACTAACTGTAAGGAATAAGAAGGTATCTTCTTGATTTTTCCCTGCTGCATACCATTCCCCGAACGATGCCATATGCACATCATTGTCCATAATAACAGGTATCTGATAATCCAACGTCAACCGCTCAACAATCGGAAAGTTCTTCCATGGAGTATTGGGCGAAAATAAAGAGATTCCTTGCTTTATATCAACTTCTCCTGGAACTCCGATCCCCAATCCCTTTACTTCAGAAATTTGCAAGTTGGCTTTTGCTAATACTTGATCTATCGCAATTTTTACTCGTTCATAAGTATGCTCAGCATTCTCTTGCCCAGTAGCTAACTCCACTCGTTCAACTAACTTCCCCGTTACATCAATAAGACCCGCCGCTGTTTTGGTTCCACCGATATCCACCGCCAATGAAAGGGCTTTCATTTTCCTCATCTCCAAAACTTCTTTATTTTATTCGTTTAAATAATACAGATAAATACATGAGGATGAAATGTTTTTTTTCAGTAGTATTATATAACAAAGTTTATAACGACTAATTTACTCTTATCTCGATTATGAAGAATGAAACAATCGGAAAACAGCAAACCGTTTCTTTTGCACTTGGTACCATGCTCGGTAAAATGATGGCAGAGTCAGGAGGAGCAGAACGAATAGCCCATACCCTAATCGCTCGTTTTGGCGAGAAAAATATTCATTGGACCATGATGTTTGTAGCCTTTATCGTTGGAATACCCGTCTTCTTCCAAGTAGGCTTTGTATTACTGATTCCTTTGGTATTTACTATTGCTCGTCAAACTGGACTCTCCAGGGTAGATCCGAAACTGAACGGCCTTATGCATTTGGTTTCGCCTCCCTCCCAACAGTTGAAAGTATTTTAAAACTCTACAGAATAATGTCAATGTCATTCGGGAGGATGAAGAAATTCACGAAGGATAAAGTACAAAGATAGGTCGGACTAGTGAGAGGGTAGAAACCCTCCCTCGTCCGACGCAGATTCATCTCCCACTTTCGCTACGCTGAGAAACGGGAGTATTCTCCGCTATAAAATAGATAAAAGACAGTAATGGAATCGATCTATAAAATCTTACATTAATAGGCAGTTATTAAACTTAGTAACCGCCTATTTGTATTTTTAAATACTTCTATAATTTATATAAGTACCTCTAAAATGTTTTAAGTTTTGACATTTATTAAAGTATATCAGAAAATAAGGAATAAACATTGACTATGTAAGGAGTAACGCTATGAAAACAGAAACCTCCATTTATCAAGAGATTGGAGAGTCAGCTACTGTTCGGAGATTGGTAGAAACTTTTTACGGAAAGGTACTAAAACACCCAAAACTAGGACATTTCTTTACAAAAGGAATCGACGAAATTATCGAGAAGCAATTTCTCTTTTTGACCAGATATCTAGGTGGTCCTAATCTCTATCCGGAAGACATATCGCCACCTGCACTACGAACCAGACATCTAGAGTTCGAAATTACAAAGGAAGTTTCAGATGCTTGGTTAGAATGTATGGGAGAAAGTGTTGATGAAATTGGAATAGACGGAGAAACACGAGCGAAGATGATGGAAAAATTCCAAGCAATTGCTTATCATATGGTAAATAAAATTTAAAAACTAGTAATAATAAAAGTCAGAGTCCGACATTGGATTCTGGCTTTTCATATTAAATCTGCATTTCCTAGCTCACTATCGTAGTAACAGTCCAATCCATCTCTTCAAACACGATGATCATGTGTGGCGAAACTCACACATGATCATCACTAATTTAAATATGAATGTATGCCATTAAACTCCCAGATCATGAACGTTTTTATTTTTACATTGATACATGAGGTACTAACTTTATTTATATGTGTTACAAGACTCTCATCCTTTTTTTCACTTTCCTTAGCCTATTTTTACTGTTTGTGCTTCCTTTAGTTCTTCTAACGCCACACGTGCGTAATACGGGGTGCATTGAGCCAACTTCGCCAGCCTTACCCGTCCAGGGCGTTTCCCTTCTTCCACCTCCACCTTTTTTGCGATTTCGATAATCTTTGCTATATCATCTATCTTCCCACTTGTCTTGGTCGTAGTACCCGTATTTTCATCCTTGTCAACTGGTTCCGGCTTAGTTGTTGCTAAGGCTCCCACTTCTACCTGCATACTACTAGCTTCTCGTGTTGGTTCAGTATGTGTTAATGTTTCATTCGTCTCAGTAATGCTCTTGTTAATAGACGAACCTTCGAGATTTGTTTTTGCCACTTCTGTTTTCATAATTGGCTCTGTTGATGAAAAACTTTCCTTCCGTTCACTCTCTACTGATAAAACCTGTTGTCCTATAATAGGCTTCAAAATATCGACTGTTTCGTTCTCTTCGCTCGAAACATTATTCATAGTTTTATACGCTGGGATAGAATGATCGGTACCTGATATTTCTTGATTCTGTTGTTTTCTCCCTTGAATAATCGCCCTGCTTAGGATGGCTTCAGAGAGTATAAGAGATAGAGGAGTAAAAGCACCTAATAAAATACCTGTGACTCCATAATTCCAACCAGCGGATACATTGGACCATCCAACTAGAGCAACCCCCAATAAACCACCTAAATAAGCAGGTAGACCAGGTGAATATCCCGCCAATCTAGAAGCCACTATATTTAGCCCACCCATAATAAAGGTGATCTCAGCAGCAACCACTGCCAGATACTCTAAACCATTCGTAAATCCACCCGATCGAAAGAGTTCAAGCGAATGATGGAAGCTAACAGCAATATTACAAATCAAAACTAGGAATGCACCCAGAATATTAATTTTCCTCATGTGTTTACGCCTTTCTATACTCAATTTCTAATTTTCAATTAACTATCTATCATGGTATAATCATACCACCAAGCCATGAGTGCATGCAATCATGAAACTATGCATTTTTAGAGAGGGAATGAAGAAATGAGTGTAAAACACGTGCAAGTAAGGCTTGATATAGAGACATATAAAAAACTACAGCATTACGCAATCGATCAGGAATCCACCATACAAAATGTATTAGAAACCACAATTAAAAAGTTAGTTACTAGCGCTGGTCCAGAAGTTGAACAAGAAGAAGAGAATTCCTAGTATGAAAAATTCTTTTTATCTGTTATGAGGTTTTCAACAAAAAAGAGGCGGAAAAGCCGAAGCTCTACCGCCTTCCATTTATTTTCTTTTATTAACTCCTTGATAGCATGAGGTTCTTCACGTATAAGATATACTCAGAGATTTTAAATAACTACATGATGTTGCATCTATCCATCAAAAAGGAGAATATCATGAGAATCTTCCAAAACATAAGCTTTCTCCTATATACTACTGTCTTTCTTGTTTTTATTTATTATTCATTTTTTGTAACCAGTCAACCAGATTGGTATCAAAAAGGCGGGATTTCCCGCCCTTAATATCGTTTATATCTACCCCTACCCACATTAGAAAAGAAGTGTGCGAAGGATTGGCATAAATTTTCGTGCCGGTCAATATCGCGTTCCGTGTCTTCAATCAGTTTTGTTAGGTGCTTATGTGTCTGCATCATATCTTTTTGTAGATGTTTGATCCTTTCCGATATCTGAGTTTCATCATATGAAGTTACAAATAAACGGGGATTTCTCATCATTTCCGCTTATCGTCCTTGATCTCGTTATCTCTAAGTGCATCGTCAATTTTTTTTAAAACTTTTTTAATTCCTTCCCGAATCTCCTTCTTGTTCTCCTCGCCACTTTTGAAATCTCCTTGTCCCCAACTCATATAAAAATCCCCCTTATATGGTTTTATACTTACTGATAATTTCCACTTTTACCAATGGTAATCCTCTACAGTACTCCATTTTATTGATCATCTTTATAGGTATATTTGATTTATATCAGACTTATATTTAACAACCTCCCTGATACTTGCTTGGCAATTTCTATCGCTTTAGCAAAATGGGTGACCGTTTCCTTGATGTATACAAAACCTCTAAATAAATCCGGTATATTTGCGAGATCCTCTTTGAGTGACTGAGTCGAGCCTAGCTTTTCCTTACCAATTTTATCTTGTTCATGCAACTAAAAAAGCCCTCTCAACGCCTAAATAAGCGTCAAGATGGGCAAGTAGGCACAAAAAAAGTGTACCGCTACCTTTCCGCAATTTGAATCGTTACACTGCGTTAAAATAGCCGTACACCAAGCAATTAAAGATTTGGTTGGTGGAGCATAGCGGGATCGAACCGCTGACCTCTACACTGCCAGTGTAGCGCTCTCCCAGCTGAGCTAATGCCCCATATAAAATTTGAATCAATACTATTGTAACTAAAAATCTATTTAACGTCAAGAAAAAACCGCCTCTGATAAGAAGCGGTGAAATCTAAACAATTCTATTTTAATATCTTATCGCAATAAGCTTTGGATATCCTGATAAGGTAGCTGAAGTGACTCAGCAACCGCTTGATACGTTACATACCCACCTAAAGTATTGATACCTAACAACAAAGCAGGATTAGCAAGAGCTGCTGCTTGGTATCCATTATTCGCAATTTGCACGGCATAGGGAACTGTAACATTAGTAAGAGCAAAAGTGGACGTTCTTGGTACCGCACCTGGCATATTGGCCACTGCATAATGAACTACACCATGTTTTACATAAGTTGGATCACTATGTGTTGTCACTCGATCGGTTGTTTCAAAAATCCCACCTTGGTCAATTGCGATATCAACCAAAACGGAGCCTGCTTCCATCGATTTGATCATCTCTTCTGAAACAAGCTTTGGCGCTTTGGCCCCTGGAATCAACACAGCACCAATTACCAAGTCTGATTCTCGTACTACCTCAGCAATATTAAATGGATTGGACATCAATGTTCGAACTTGATAGCCAAAAATATCATCTAATTGACGTAAACGATCTGGGTTCAAATCAATAATGGTGACATCTGCTCCCAAACCTACTGCAATTTTTGCAGCATTGGTACCTGCTACTCCTCCACCAATAATAGCTACCTTACCGCGTTTTACCCCCGGTACTCCACCAAGCAAAATCCCTTTTCCGCCCTCAAATTTTTCTAAAAACTGTGCTCCAATTTGAGCAGACATACGACCTGCAACTTCACTCATCGGTGTGAGAAGCGGCAGAGAGCGATTGGCTAGTTGGATCGTCTCGTAGGCAATAGCTATCACTTTTTTCTCCATTAATGCGTTCGTCAATTCTGGTTCTGCTGCTAGATGCAAATAAGTAAACAGAATCAGTCCCTCGTAAAAATAGTCATATTCACTTGGTAATGGTTCCTTTACCTTCATAACCATTTCCATCGACCATGCCTCTTTAGCAGACTCTACAATAATCGCTCCTGCTTGTTGATACTCCTCGTTACGAAACCCAGAACCAGTCCCTGCATCACGTTCTACATACACCTCATGTCCTTGGGATACGAGAGAGACAACTCCTGCAGGTGTAATTGCTACACGGTTTTCATTGTTTTTAATCTCTTTAGGTATTCCAATACGCATTATAGTTCCTCCTGGATTAAATACAAAGATAACATTCACTGCATAGAATCCCATATTAATCGTAAATCTATGCTTGCCAAGTAAGCATAACAATTCAAACTTCTTTACGTTTCTGTGCAAAAGAAAAAACCGCCTCTGATAGAAGCGGTTAATGAGTAGATTAATTATATAGATGACAAGCGACAAAGTGGTTCTCTTTTACCTCTTTCCACTCTGGGATCGCACTAGCACAGATCTCCTTCGCTTGCGGACAACGAGTACGAAATTTACAACCACTTGGAGGATCGATTGGGCTTGGTACATCCCCTTGAAGAATAATCCGTTCACGTTCATGTTTAGTCGCTGGATCTGGAATCGGTACAGCAGACAGTAGCGCTTGAGTATATGGATGAAGCGGATCACTATATACCTTGTCGCTTTCTGCTAACTCAACCATATTCCCCAAATACATAACACCAACTCGATCACTAATGTACTTTACCATGGAAAGATCGTGAGCAATGAAAAGATAGGTGAGACCACGTTCTCTTTGAAGCCTTTTCATTAAGTTAACTACTTGCGCTTGTACAGATACATCCAGTGCAGAGATCGGTTCATCCGCAATGATGAAATCTGGTTTCACTGCCAGTGCACGTGCGATACCAATCCGCTGACGTTGGCCACCTGAAAACTCATGTGGAAAACGAGTTGCATGGCTCTCGTTTAAGCCAACTACTTCTAATAATTCTACTACCCGTTCATACCGTTTTTTCCCACTTTCCAATCCATGGATATCCATTCCTTCCGCAATGATATCTACTACTTTCATCCGTGGATTCAAAGAGGCATATGGATCTTGGAAGATCATTTGCATACTGCGGTGGAACTGGTTTAGGGATTTTCCTTTTAATTGATGGACATTTTCACCTTTGTAGTGAACTTCACCAGAAGTTGCACTATATAAACGAATTAGTGTACGTCCAACGGTAGATTTCCCACATCCAGATTCTCCTACTAGACCTAATGTTTCACCTGGATATACATCAAAACTGACACCATCTACCGCTTTTAACATCTGTTTGCTACTTACTTGAAAGTGTTTTTTTACATTTTTTACACTCAAGATCGGATCTTTAGTCGCTACTGAGCTCATACGGTTTCGCCTCCTGCCACTGCTGATTCACGATGTGTTTTTGCCATTGGATGCTCTAACCAACAAGCTACGCTATGTGACTCATTGATTTGGGTTACATCTGGATCGATCTCTTGACAAATCTTCATCGCATGTTTACAACGTGCAGCAAAAGCGCATCCTTTAGGAGGAGCGAGTAAATCAGGAGGAGATCCTGGGATTGGTTCCAGTTCTTGATTTCGATCTTGATTCAATTTCGGCATAGAGTTCATCAGTCCCCATGTATATGGGTGACGTGGTTCTTTAAAAATCTCATTGATTTTGCCAGTCTCTACTACTTTTCCAGCGTACATAACGACTACTCGGTCGGCAGTCTCCGCGACTACACCAAGATCGTGAGTAATCAAGATAATAGAAGTCCCCAATTTGTCTTGAAGGGATTTCATTAAGTCCATAATCTGCGCCTGAATCGTTACGTCCAAAGCTGTTGTTGGCTCATCGGCAATCAACAAATTTGGATTACAGGATAGTGCAATTGCGATCATGGCACGTTGACGCATTCCACCACTAAATTGATGTGGATATTGATTAAATCTAGACTCAGGGCTAGGAATCCCTACTAACTTGAGCATTTCAACTGCTTTTTTCTTTGCTTCTGCTCTAGAGACTTTCTGATGTTTTATAACCCCTTCGACGATTTGACTTCCTACTGTCATCGTTGGGTTAAGCGATGTCATCGGATCTTGGAAAATCATCGCGATCTCTTTACCACGAATTTTTTCCAATTCCTTTTCAGACATTGGAACAATATCCTTGCCTTGGTAAAGTATTTGACCTTCTTTATATTCACCTGGAGGGGTCAAAATCAACTTCATGATCGCTTGAGAAGTAACACTCTTTCCACAACCAGACTCTCCTACAATTGCGAGGGTTTCTCCTTTTTCTACATCAAAGCTCACTCCACGTACTGCTTTCACTTCTCCACTATAGGTATGGAAAGAAACGTGAAGATCTCGTACATCTAAAATTTTACTCATACTGTGATCCCCCTATTTCTTCATTCTTGGATCGAGTGCATCTCGTAGTCCGTCTCCTACTAAGTTAAACGCCAGCATGATCAGCGATAGAACAAGTGCTGGCCAGAATAAAACGTGTGGGAATAGTTGCAAGTAGTTGTATCCTTCGTTTACCAATACCCCAAGGCTCGCTTCTGGTGGACGAATCCCTAATCCGATAAAGCTTAAGAACGCCTCGAAGAAGATAGCAGATGGAATAGCAAACGTTACAGCAATAATAATAGGTCCGATAACATTCGGGATTAAATGTTTAATAATAATTCTTTTATGACTAGCACCAAGAGTACGTGCCGCTAGTACATATTCTTGTGAACGAAGTTTCATCATCTGTGCTCGTACAATCCGCGCCATCGGTACCCAACCTGTTATCGCAAGTGCTAATGCAATAGGCAAAATACCGGGCTCTAACCAAATCAACATTAAAATGATGATGATAAGATTTGGGATCGTATAAATAATTTCAATGAAACGTTGAATGATATTATCAATTCGACCACCAAAATATCCAGAGATACCGCCCAATGTGACTCCGATTACAATATCAAGAAATGCTGCAAGAAACGCAATCTGTAGTGAAACCTTGGCACCATACCAAGTACGTTGCCAGAGATCTCGTCCAAAGTGATCCGTACCAAAGTAATGATCTCCAGCAGATTCTAGATTAGAATTTGGAATATCTTGTGTTTGCCAATCGTAGCTATTCATCATTGGTCCAAAAATGGCTAGGGCACTAATTACAAGTAGTAGAACAATCCCTACTAAAGCTCCCTTGTTCTGACGAAACCGTAACCAAGCATCTTGCCAGTAAGTAAGAGGTTCACGATTTAGATGCTCTGCACGTTTGGTCGAAGCTCCAATTGGTTGAAACAGCTCAGCGTCATATGATTTTTGCATGCTCATGAGATCACTCCTTTACTCCTGTGATACGAATCCGTGGGTCAATTAATCCGTATAGTAAATCTACAATAAAGATTGCAGCAATAATTAGAACACTATAGAAGATGGTCGTCCCCATAATTAAGGTATAGTCATTTACTTTAATTGATTCTACGAATAAACTCCCCATACCAGGTACCCCAAAAATACTTTCCACAACAAGAGAACCTGTAATGATATTAATTGCTAACGGACCCATAACGGTTACCGCTGGAATAAGAGCGTTACGTAAAGCATGTTTCACTAAGACTGCTCCACGGCTAATACCCTTTGCTTTTGCAGTACGCATGTAATCTTGCTCTAGCACTTCTACCATTTCGGTACGAATATAACGAGAGATTTGAGCGATAACTACAACCGAAAGTGCCAAGGAAGGTAAGATAGTATGTTGATACTCACCCCAAAGATTTGGTGGCAACCAACGCAACTTAACTCCAATCCAATAAGAGAGCAACCCAGCCAAGATAAAGTTAGGTATCGAAACGCCGAAAACGGCAGTTCCTGTTGCCAAACTATCAACCCAGCTATTTCTCTTAAAGGCAGCAAGCACACCTAACACAAGTCCAATAGTTACACCAAAAAGAATCGCTTGGGCTCCAATAAAAGCAGAAGCAGAGAAACCTTCCATTAGCATCTCTGTTACGGATCTGCCATCATAACTAAGTGATTTTCCTAAATCACCTTGCAACAACTTTCCTAGAAATTTGAAGTACTGTACATAAACTGGTTGATCCAATCCATATGTGGCCATAATTTGTTCGCGAATCGCTGCTGGTAACTTCTCTTCATTTTTTAAAGGAGTTCCTGGAAGGCTATGCATTAGGAAGAAGGTAGCGGTGATAATAATGAGTAGTGTGACAATCATTAACGTAAGACGTTTTAGTATATAACGTGTCATATCCTATCACTTCCTTTCAATACCAGTTACGAATAGAAAGAGAAGGTATATATCAGAGGTGATATATACCTTCTGTGTATCGATTTTCTCTTACTTGATAGTAGCCCACTTGTAACTTACTTCTCCACCGAAGGAGTGGAATACCAAACCTTGTACTTCAGGTTTCAAGAGGTATACACGGCTACGGTAGTAAAGAGGTGCAATTCCAGACTCATCTATCAAGATTTTTTCTGCTTTCGCCATATCTTCCATACGCTCTTGGAAGTTAGCGTTGTTTTTGGATTTTTGAACAAGTGCATCGTATTCTTTGTTAGACCATTTACCACGGTTATAGCTTTGACCTGTGACGAAGAGATCAATGTAAGTCATTGGATCATCATAGTCAGCACCCCAACCAGAACCTAGGATGTCAAACTGTTGTGTTCTACCACGCTCAAGACGTTGTTTGAAAGGTACTGGTGTAAGGGTAATTTCGATTCCAAGATTTTTACGAAGTTCTTCTTTCACAAACTCCATTTGGCGTTTGGAGTTGGTAGTATCATCCGCAACATACTCGATTGCTGGTGCTTGTGTTAGACCAAGCTCTTTTAGACCTTCTTCAAACAGTTTTTTCGCTTCTGTTGGGTTAAATTGTGGTTCAGCAGGAAATACTTCACGGAATTTTTGGTTTGGATCATTCCCGTTTGCTTTGAGTTGAGGAGGAGTTAATCCACCAGCAGGGATCGAACCATCTTTCAATACACCATTCGCATATGAATTTTTATCAATTGCTAAGTTAATCGCTTGACGAATCTTTTTGTTTTGGAAGAAAGGCTTAGTTTGGTTGAACTCAAGGTACCAAGAGGAAGCCTCTACGAAAATACCTGCTTCTTTATCACTCTTAAACTTCTGAGCAAAGTCTCCACTCATGAATCCAAAGTGTACTTGACCAGTTTGGTAGGAATTAAGAACTGCTTGAGAATCTTTCAAGATTTTCGTGTCCACTTTGTTTAGCTTCACATTAGCAGCATCCCAATAGTTCTCGTTCTTTTCCAATACATAGTTTTGGTTATGGTTCCATGCAGTCAATTTGAATGGACCATTGTAAACGTTGTTTGCAGCCTCTAGAGCAAATTTGTCACCAAATTTTTCTACAATATCTTGACGTTGTGGCAAGTAAGTTGGGAAAGAAAGAAGTCCTAAGAAATAAGGAGTTGGAGCTTTAAGCGTTACTTGAAGAGTTTTGTCATCTAATGCTTTGACACCTACATCTTCTTTGTTCGCTTTTCCAGCATTGTACTCAGTAGCATTTTTGACTGGCTCTAAAATATACGCATACTCAGAAGCAGTAGCAGGGTCCAAAGCACGTTTCCAAGAATACTCGTAATCGTGCGCTCTCACAGGTACCCCATCGCTCCACTTTGCGTCACGAAGTTTAAAAGTATAAACCAGTTTATCAGGGCTAATTTCTACACCAGAAGCGATACCTGGTTGTGGGATTTGATCTTTGTCTAGGCGATAGAGACCTTCCATTACGTTGTTCAATACTTTAAAAGAGGCATTATCAGTAGACTTTGCGCTATCCAAGTTTGGTGGCTCAGCACTCTCAGTCATTACTAATGTTTGGTTCTTAGCGCCTGAAGCACTATCAGTGCCTCCAAAGTTACAGGCAGATAGTACTAAACTTGCAACTAACGTCAGCGAAAGAAACGATGCTAACTTGCGTTTCTTCATTGCCATTTCCCCCTTTAAGCTAGTGTGTAGATTAGTTGAAACCTGAAACCAAAATAATATGACAAATCCGACATGCCCGGAATGAATGACTAGCCATTCATCCTGCCTGATAAACCTAATACACATGTACTAATATATCAATGAAGTTGGGATGCTCGTACAAAAAAACCAGAGCAAGCCAAACTTGATTGTCTACTTTTTATTTATGTAAATATATTTAGACAATTTGATATAGATACTGTGAATTAGTATTGTAATAAATTTAACTTAAATTTGTTTAATTTGTAAAGAGTATTTTTTTACCAAGTTCACTTAATTACGTTTTTATGAAAATAATCATTATATAAATTGTTTGTATGCGGTTACATTTAAAATAACCACATTAGAATTAATATTTTTATCCTCTAATCTTTCTACTCCAAAAAAGTCTAGAGGAACAAATACATAAGAATAAACAACATAGCATTTATTTTATGTATATAAATATTTTCCATTTTGATATAACAAAAAAGAGATCGATCAGATCTCTTACTATGCAATTGGATCTTTCAAAATTAGAAAAATTTGTTCGCTTTCCAATCCATTTCCATCTGCATTGCCTCTATAATTCTTTTCAATAAAATCATACCAAAACGCCAAATATATTTCAAACTTATCAGAATTAAATCCAAAATAAAATAAGATCTCATTCGCCCTAATACGAAAGAGATCTTATTGAAAATGCTGGAGACAGGACTCGAACCTGCGACCCCTTCATTACGAGTGAAGTGCTCTACCAGCTGAGCTACACCAGCAAATATAGAAAACAATTAAAAACATAACTATTATAATTAGACTCTTACTTTCTGTCAAGTATGCTTTGAAAATTTAAAAGCTATTCTTATTAAAACACTCCAAATAAGGGACCACTATTACCTTTGTCCCTTATTTGGTATTCGCTATGCTATTGCTTATTAGTTTTTAACTAGCCTCTTTTTTGGACTGAATAGATACTGGTAGAGTAATTTGTTCTGGATATCCATAACCACCATGTTCTGATAGATCAAGCCCAATTTCTTCTTCTTCGTCTGTAACTCGTAGACCTCCTAGTTTTTTGATCGCTAATAACAAGACGAAGGTTGCCACACCGACATATAGTATGGTTACTAGAATTCCTAATGCTTGAACTCCTAACTGCTGTAAACCACCACCATAGAAAAGACCGGCCTGACCTATTCCTACTTTCTCTACAAGTTCTGGTGTTGCAAATAACCCTGTTGAAAGAGTTCCCCAAATCCCTGCTACACCATGAACAGAGAATGCATAGATCGGATCATCTACACCGAGTTTTTCTATCCAAATAGAGCTAGCAACAGTAATTGCTCCTGCAATAAATCCTATTAATACCGCTGCCCAAGCTTCCACAAACGCACAAGCTGCAGTAATCGCTACGAGTCCACTTAACACTCCATTTACGATATATGGAACCTCAATACGTTTTAACAAAAATTGCACCATTAAAACAGATCCAAGTGCTCCAGCACCGGCAGCTAAATTCGTAGTAAGGGCTACATAACCGAAAAATCCATCTTGTACTGTTAAAGTGCTACCTGGATTAAACCCGAACCAACCAATCCAAATTAATAGAGTACCTAATACAGAATAGACTTGGTTATGACCCGGAATCATATTTGGAGTCTTATCTGCATTAAACTTGCCAACACGTGGTTTCAAAAGGATTGTAGCAACAATTGCTGCAACTCCACCTTGTAAATGGACGACAGTAGAACCTGCAAAATCTTGTTTTCCAAGTTCATGTAACCATCCTTCTGAACCCCAAACCCAATGCCCTACTAAAGGATATACGAAAGCAGTAAAAAGTAATCCAAACCAGAGGTATACACTCAATTTAGCGCGTTCTGCAAATCCACCCCAAGCGATTGCTAATGAAACTGCGGCAAAAGCAAATTGAAATAAAAAGTTGATTTCGACAGGAACTTCTCCATCACTTCCTAATCCTTTCAAAAACCATCCTTCCATTCCAATCCATTTTCCCTCTCCGAAAATAAATCCATACCCTACAGCCCAAAAAGCAATTGCTGCTATGGAAAAACTAAGTAATTGTTTAGCGGCAATATGACCAGCATTTTTCATTCTAGCAGAACCAGCTTCTAACAAAGCAAACCCTGCCTGCATCATAATAACCAAAACTGCACAGAAAAAGATCCAAAAAGAGTCCACCATGACTTGATTCATTATGCCCCACCTCTTATGTCAGTTTTTCTAACATATAATTTGTTATTAGCTATAATATCACGATGGTTTTGCAAATTACAATATTGTAATGTGAGGAAAAGTTACATTAAACCGCTTACATTATCTTTTTTTAAATATTTTTTTCTTTTAAAACCGAACAAGCCCTATTTAGATTTAAAAATTTCCCATCTTTAACTTATATGTTTTTATCTTTACATTAAGGTTTGAACTCTGTTCTACTTCTAGTAACCCTAAGTTGTTTACGTGTGTCTGCTTATTTTATCAATACAAAAAAACCACTTAGGCTACCGAAGTAGCAACTAAGTGGTTTTTGGTTTGCCTGGCAATGACCTACTCTCCCAGGACCCTGCGGTCCAAGTACCATCGNCCCGCCGTACTCAGGGTCCGTCTCGGAGGGAAGCAAGTTTTCCATACAGGGCTGTTACCTGCTATGGCGGGTCTTTCCAGAACCACTTCTGGTACCTGCTTCCTTGATAACTCCTAGTGAGACGCCCTACAACCCCAAACATCGAAGATGTTTGGTTTGGGCTAATCCCGTTTCGCTCGCCGCTACTCAGGGAATCGCGTTTGCTTTCTCTTCCTCGGGGTACTTAGATGTTTCAGTTCCCCCGGTCTGCCTCTTACCACCCTATGGATTCAGGTGGCAGTACTTGCTCTTCAAGCAAGTGGGTTGCCCCATTCGGAAATCTCCGGATCAAAGCTCACTTACAGCTCCCCGAAGCATATCGGTGTTCGTCCCGTCCTTCATCGGCTCCTGGCGCCAAGGCATCCACCGTGTGCCCTTAGTAGCTTTACCTCGGTCATACTTTTCGGTGATTGCAACAAAACGTAAAAGACTTCCACGATATTTGATGTCGTAGGAAAACTTTATTACGTTTTCTTACTTGGCTTTCTGTATCTAATTTTCAAGGTGCGTTTCATTTTTGTATGTCGCTCGCGGCGACAAGAAATAATATATCATGTATCGGAAATGAACGCAACCACTTTTTGTATCCAAAAATACCCAAAGCCCATCCTTATATTACTAGGATAGCCTTTGGGTATCAGCATTATTTACTGTGTAATTGCACTTTGATTTGATCATTCATATATTGATCTGCAAAATCTTTTTCTTCAGCAGTAAATTGATCGTACTGATCAGGAGTTACTCCTTGAATCTCATAAAGGGTTTCTCCCTTTTTCAGCTGCTTAAAGTACGGTGCTTGATAAATCGATTGGTTAAACTTGATATAGACATGTTTTAGATCAGGATAGTGATTAATAGGGATACGTAGTTTACCGTCCGGATAGACCAAAATATTATTTTTTAGTATTTGGGTCGCACTACCTTCTTTAGGTTTTGGCATCCAAATATAGTCTACTTTGTCATACTTATTGTATGTCAACATCCAAGCAACAAATTCTGGGTTCTGTGACTGACCAAGATCTCGCAAGAAGACCAGTCTTTCTTCTCTTTGTGCAGAGTGATGTGAGAACAATACTTCATGACTAAAAAAGTCAAACACTGGTAAGTAGGTGTGCAATTTATTATATACAGAGAGAACAACTTTATTTTTGTAATCAAACTGCTGCAATGTTTTCACTTCGGGTGGCACATAGGAATTTTGGGCTGTACGGTTATATCGGTGATCTTTTACATCCAACATCTTCTGTCCAAAGATGATAACAATCAATACTAAGACGGCAACAGTAATCGTCTTCCGATACTCTCGAAAGCGTTTAGAGGTAGTCACCATATACATCAAATAACTAAATCCGGCCATCAATACATAATAAAGAAGTTCTTTCATCTTAAAATGGAGGTTTGGTTTATCGATCGTAAGACCTACATGCCCCACAAACTGCCATATATAAATGCTAAGTAACAATAATAATAGCTTAGATACAAATTTCCTTTTTTGACTAAAGATAAAGATCGTAAAGAGACTAATCAATAGTACTAAACCTTCTATATCAGCTGTAATTTTAGGCTCAATATTTAGCATGTCAAAGTAAAAATATTTATTCTGCACTGGATTAAAGGCAACAGTTAGAAAATCCAACACCATTGGCAGAATGTATAACATGCTAAATGCTCCGGTTAACAATAACACGTAAAAAGTGTGACTGTACTTTTTAAATACTTCTTTCCATGTTTGTTTACGGAACAAATCAATAACGAGCTGAATTGCAGTGTAAATAATAAAAGCAAAAAACCAATAGTAATAAACTTGAAAGATTATTGCTCCTAATATCCCGCCTACAAATAAGAATCGTAAGTATTTCTTTCGTTCCGTTGGAGTTCCTTTTAAAGGCTCTGCAAAAGCGAACCACCAAGGAACTATAAAAGAAAGGGCAATAAACTCATAAGCCTTATAGTAAAGAGCAAAAGGAGTATGTGGATATACAAATATCAAAGCAAAGGTAAAGAATAGAGCAAATTGTGGTCTGATTACTTTAGACCATGCTAGGAAAAAAAGCGGTGGTAAGAAAAAACAAACTGCGAATAATCCGTAACGAACCATCATATATGGCTCAATCCCTGTTAACCAAGCCACCTTCCCTAGTATATAGAAATAGAGCGGTGGATAGAATCCAGATAGATCTTGGTACGAAAAATCGTGAAATGTCCAAGAGTTTGCATAACGGGTAACAGATGCCGTGATAAATTCTACATCGTTTTCCACACCGTTAAAACCATAGTATGTGTTGCGAAGTAAAAACACAGTAAAGACTGTTAAAAAGAATCCAAGGATTAAAACAGATATCCATTCCTTTATACGATGTATTCTAGGGATTTTTACAAAGTAAACTAAAACAATCATAAACCCACAAAATAGTAAGAACGTCTTTGGAATGAGAGCTTCATTTAAGCGGTAACTTGGAATTTGTATTAGCTTCATTAATAATACTGAACCTATTGTGATGACTGAATAAACCCAAAATGCAATCCAGTAATCTCTTTTTAAACTTTTCATACCATTTTTCTCCTCATAACTTTTTACATCTATTTATAAAGCTATTACTTTTCTCTTTATACAAAATTAGTGTTAACCAAAACTTGACTTCCCCATCCTACCATATGTCGGGAGGTGAATTCTATGTAATTTTCTTATAGAAGCTAGGGTTTTCTTCAGATGTACACATAATGATAAAAAACCCTTTGCTATATAGCAAAGGGTAAAAGTCATATTCTCTGAAAACGAAAGCTGAGAGTAACATAGCCGGGTAAAACATTCGAATTTGTATCATGAAAGATACTCCATAGAAAGGAGGTGATCCATCCCCACCTTCCGGTAGGGATACCTTGTTACGACTTCACCCCAATCATCTGCCCCACCTTCGGCGGCTGAGTCCGTAAGGTTCTCTCACCGACTTCGGGTGTGACAAACTCTCGTGGTGTGACGGGCGGTGTGTACAAGGCCCGGGAACGGATTCACCGCGGCATGCTGATCCGCGATTACTAGCGATTCCAGCTTCACGTAGGCGAGTTGCAGCCTACGATCCGAACTGAGACCAGCTTTATGAGATTAGCTCCCCCTCGCGGGTTCGCAACCCTTTGTACTGGCCATTGTAGCACGTGTGTAGCCCAAGACATAAGGGGCATGATGATTTGACGTCATCCCCACCTTCCTCCGGCTTTCACCGGCTGTCTCGTTAGAGTGCCCAACTAAATGCTGGCAACTAACGATAAGGGTTGCGCTCGTTGCGGGACTGAACCCAACATCTCACGACACGAGCTGACGACAACCATGCACCACCTGTCACCGTTGCCCCGAAGGGAAGGGGTATCTCTACCCCGGTCAACGGGATGTCAAGCCTTGGTAAGGTTCTTCGCGTTGCTTCGAATTAAACCACATGCTCCACCGCTTGTGCGGGCCCCCGTCAATTCCTTTGAGTTTCAGCCTTGCGGCCGTACTCCCCAGGCGGAGTGCTTAATGCGTTAGCTGCGGCACTGAGGGCGGGAAAGCCCCCAACACCTAGCACTCATCGTTTACGGCGTGGACTACCAGGGTATCTAATCCTGTTTGCTCCCCACGCTTTCGCGCCTCAGCGTCAGTTACAGCCCAGAAAGTCGCCTTCGCCACTGGTGTTCCTCCCGATCTCTACGCATTCCACCGCTACACCGGGAATTCCACTTTCCTCTGCTGCACTCAAGCGCTCCAGTTTTGGAGGCGAACAATGGTTGAGCCATTGCCTTTAACCCCCAACTTAAAGCGCCGCCTGCGCGCGCTTTACGCCCAATAATTCCGGACAACGCTTGCCCCCTACGTATTACCGCGGCTGCTGGCACGTAGTTAGCCGGGGCTTTCTCCTTAGGTACCGTCAGAACTTCTTCCCTAAGAACAGAGTTTTACAACCCGAAGGCCGTCATCACTCACGCGGCGTTGCTCCGTCAGGCTTTCGCCCATTGCGGAAAATTCCCTACTGCTGCCTCCCGTAGGAGTCTGGGCCGTGTCTCAGTCCCAGTGTGGCCGGTCACCCTCTCAGGTCGGCTATGCATCGTCGCCTTGGTAGGCCATTACCCCACCAACAAGCTAATGCACCGCGGGCCCATCCTCAAGCGAAAAACTTTTACATTGCTCTCATGCAAGAGCAATGATTATCTGGTATTAGCACCGGTTTCCCGGAGTTATCCCAGGCTTGAGGGCAGGTTGCCCACGTGTTACTCACCCGTTCGCCGCTAGGTTCCCGAAGGAACCCCGCTCGACTTGCATGTATTAGGCACGCCGCCAGCGTTCGTCCTGAGCCAGGATCAAACTCTCCGATAAAGTTGAGTTTGAAAGCTCAATAGTAAATCATCTGGCTAAATGTGATACATCTCACTCTTTCGTTTTCAAAGAACATCATTGCTTTTTTGTTTATGCCGCCTTGTCGTGGCGACAAGAAATAATATATCATGCTAGATTAATAGAGTCAACACTTTTTTATAAAGAAATGACTCGAATCGAGTCATTTCTTTATAATCTATATAATTGTCCATTTATCGTATAAGACACATGAATCTTTGCAGATAAGGAATGCGAGACAGAACAATACTTTTCAACAGATAGTTCTATCGCTCTTTTTACTTTATCTGCTGGCAGATCACCTGATAAATGGTACTCCAGATGAATTTGGGTAAACTTTCGAGGGTGTTCTTCTGCACGTTCTCCTGAAACATTCAAATCGAATCTTTCCAAAGGTAGTCTCATTTTTCTCAGGATCTCGACGATATCAATCCCTGTACATGTACCTACTGCACCTAATAATATCTCGGTAGGACGTGGGCCCGTGTTGGCTCCACCCGACTCCTCACTCGCATCCATTATAATTTGGTGTCCTGATGGAGTATGACTTTCAAACTGCATTTGCTGTTTCCATTCTACATTTACTTTCACGGAAGTTAGCCTCCATTTATGTATACAGGTAAAAGAGCAATCCTTCAATCGCGGCCGCAATTACCAAAAAGACAGTAAGACCAAACAGCATAGGAGAAAAACGATGTAGATACTGTTTCCATCCGACCATTACTTTTGCTCTACGTTCTTGATTCCCTAGAGAGGTAAGAGATCGTATTACTAGTAATCCACCTCGTATACCAAGTACAGATGCAACAATGATAGCTGGAAATTCTAATACACCATGGGGAAGAATCGTAGTACCGAATAAAGCAAATGGATTACTGCCTGTCTTCGAGGAAGCAACAAAAAGTACGTATCCAACTAATAACCCTGTATTACTGAGTATTAAAACTGGATAGAAAAATAGTAATACCCCTACTAATATCATCACCATTGCTACGGAGAAGTTATTTAGGAATATACTGGAAAAAACATATAAATAATTAGTGTTTGTCTGGAACTGATTTGCTATCTTCTCTAATTGATCCATTACCCCCAACATACTCAGGGCTTCCTCTACTTGGCGATTAGCAAAATACCCAATAAGTATACTGGCCAATAAGACTCCAGCTGAAATAAAAAGTAACTTTTTTTCTGCTCGAATCCCTTTCCCAAATTCCTGAAATAAGTATTTCATTCCTATCACACCTTTTTACAGCATTTCGATTCATATCCCGCCTTGTCCCGCATAAATTGAACTAGGACAAACCGAGTGGAGGGTACAAAATGAACTTTTTTTGGATCTTATCTGGTAAACAGTTAAAACGCTATGCTGTCTTGGCGCTCGCACTCTTTTTTGCGAGTGGGGTCGTATATGCAGAATCCAATAACATACAAGTATTCTTCCCAACAAATAACGAACCAAATGCAATCTATAGTGTCAAAACAGAAAAGAAAATGGTCGCACTTACGTTTGATATTAGTTGGGGAGAAAAACGGACTGGTCCTATTTTGGATGTGCTAGAACAAAAGGGATTAAAGAAAGCAACTTTCTTCTTATCCTCACCTTGGTCGGAGACACATCCTGATATCGTCAAACGAATCGTAGATTCTGGATACGAAATTGGTTCTCACGGGCATAAACACGAAAATTACAGTACTCTTAGTGACGAAGAAATCCGGAAACAGATTAGTACAGCACATTCGATTTTAAAAAAGGTAACGGGAAAAGATCCAAATCTTATTCGTTACCCTAATGGTGATTTTGATAAAAGGGTGATAAAGATCGCAGATGAACTAGGTTATAAATCGATCCAATGGGATACCGATTCTCTAGATTGGAAAAATCCAGGAGTCGATAAAATTGTAAAGAGAGTCACATCTAAAGCTCATCCTGGAGATATTATCCTTCTTCATGCTAGTGATTCTTGCCAACAAACCCACGAAGCTCTTCCTCAAATCATTGATCAGCTAAAAGAGCAAGGCTATGAGTTTGTTACCGTATCGGAGTTACTAAGTAATGCCGATGTAAAAACCGATGAAGTAAAATAGTTAATCGTTATGCCTTTGCTACCTTAGAAGAGCTAGCCTTTTTAGAAGGGTTGGCTTTTTTGTTTTGTTTTGAGGAATCCTCTTGTTTTTTGGGAGATGTCCATCGGTGAAGATTGCTAATCTGATAAGCATTGCAAACAATTAAGATTAGAACAGTAAACAAAACATATGCAAAAGGAAGAGTCCCTTCTTTTGAATTTAAAGCTGGAAATGCTTCTAAAACGGTTGCTGTCACCATGAAGAAAAATGTAGGTACAAAGGCTTGATGTTTGGTTTTTTGCACTTTCCACCATGAAACAACAAAAGCTGATACAAAAACCACAATTGGAATAGCTAATCGAATCAAGATTGTTTCGTGTGCAAAGGATGCAAATTGAAATTGGACTAATGGAAAACCGATTAATATGATGACTCCTAATTGGATGATTTGAAACAGCTGTGTATTGCGCAGTAATCCAAGAGCTAACCAGTTAAAAACTAGATAAGCGAAGAATCCTAAAATTGCTACTGATCCCAATGTTAGCCCAGCAAGTAACATTTGGGTGAACGCGGACATTTTTGGGGAGTCAAAAAATAACATCTCTCCTGAAAGCATTTCTAAAAGGAATCCTAAAGGAATCGCGATGATTCCACTAATTGCAATCGTAAAGACAAACCAAATTAGTAAATTTTTTAGTCTCATCTTTTCTACTCCTTCTACCACATTTCGATTTTGATTGTATCAGATGAATGACACTTCCGTATAGCTGGCATACTAAGCACAGTCATAAGTAAACATGGGGGTACAAACGATGCCACAAAAATGGATATTATCTTTCGCTCTTCCCCTTCTTTTGATTAGCGCATGTAACAATCAGGATCAAGCTACCAATCAATCCCAAGTTGATTATCAACAGGTAAAACAAATTTTGATTGATACTATACATACGCAAGAGGGCAAAAAAGCCATTCAAGAGCTACTAAAAGATCCCGAGTTTCAAACACATATGCAGCTGCAATCGAAAGCCATGGAAGAGTATGTAGCGAAATCAATACAAAATCAAACTACACAAAAAGATTGGATCAATCTGTTATCTAACCCAACTGTTGCAGAACAAATAATGAAGGCAACAGAGAAACAACAACAAGAGACTATGAAAATATTGATGAAAGATCCAAAGTTCCAGCAGTCTATGATGGATATCCTAAAGGATCCGGAATTCTCTAAACAGCTATTAGAAGTGATGAAAAGTAAAGAAAATCGGCAAGAAACATTAAAACTGATTCAAGAGACATTAAAAACACCTAGTTTTCAAGACGAACTGAAAAAGAAAATTCAGGAGACACAACCAACGCAAGGTCAGGATCAAGGCCAAGGTCAGAGTCAGGGTCAAGGCCAAGGTGAAGAACAAGGTGGTCAATAAATATAACTTTATTTTAAATGAAAAAGCCACCTACACATAGGTGGCTTTTGTTTTGAGTATGCAATACTTTATTTTTGAGATGTAGCTTTGATAGTTTGCTTTGCAAGCTTTTGATATAACTCCCCAATTGGATGATTCTCTGGATAAACGGATGGCGCAAAGTTTGGAGAGTCGAGATCCATTCCTTCAGGAGCAGATAATGGAATTTGGGATAAAAGCTCCACATTCAATTCTTGTGCCAACTTCTCTCCTCCTCCACGACCAAAGACATATTCTTTCTCTCCTGATTTGCTCTCATACCAAGACATGTTCTCTACTACCCCTAACAACTCATGTTTGGTGTGGATCGCCATTGCACCTGCCCTAGCTGCTACAAAAGCGGCTGTTGCGTGTGGCGTCGTGACTAGTATTTCTTTGCTCTGTGGGATCAACTGATGAACATCTAAGGCGATATCCCCTGTGCCTGGAGGTAAATCTAGGAGAAGATAGTCTAATTCGCCCCAATGAACCTCAGACAAGAAATTACGCAACATCTTTCCTAGAATAGGCCCCCTCCAGATGACAGGTGCGTTGTCTTCTACAAAAAAGCCCATTGAAATTACTTTTACCCCAAATCTCTCAACAGGTAAGATTGTTTCATCTATTACCACTGGACGCTGTGTAATCCCCATCATATCTGGTACGCTAAAACCGTAAATGTCCGCATCGATTATGCCAACTTTCTTGCCTAAACGAGCCAATGCTACAGCTAAGTTAACTGTAACCGTCGATTTTCCTACTCCTCCTTTACCAGATGCAATCGCTAGAAAGGTTGTAGGGGAATCCTTACGTAAAAGGGCGGGAATAGAAGGAGCAGAAGGTTGTTTAGCAGCTCCTGTTGCTGGGTTAGGGGTTCCTTGTCTCTCAGCTTGTAAAAGTCGTGATAAAGCCGCTCTCTCTTCGTCCGTCATAGCACCAAAAGTAACATCGACTTGCGAAGCACCCAACTTTTTAATCGCATTCTCCACATCTTCTTGAATTGTTATTTTTAGTGGACATCCAGTGATAGTCAATACTACTTCCAAAGAGACTTGACTATCGTGTATCTGAATATTACGTATCATATTTAATTCTACTAAACTCTTATTTAGCTCTGGGTCTTTGACATCTCGGAGTACATCCAAGACCTTCTCCGTTGTAATCATATAATAAACACCCCATAAAAGAGATTTACGTTTCTAGTAAGGATTCCTTATTGATACCGTTACCATTATAGCATATTGCTGAATATGAGGTAGATTATAAGAGGATTACTACAGAAGATGCTGGTTAAACCTAAAGTTATTAAAAGTTAGCGATATGCCATCGTTTGCTTTGCTCCTGTGTAATATTCCAAGATGCCATAATAAAGAGCAGTAGAAAGCTTTTTTTGGTAACCATCAGAAGCTAGCAGTGTGGCTTCCTCTGGATTGGAAAGGAATCCTACTTCAACTAAAGAGGTAGGGACTGGCGATTCTTTTAGTAGATAGACATCATTCTTACCTTTTGCAGCTTTTTGCGCATTTGGTAAGTTACGAGACATCTCAGCTTGAATTGCCTCTGCTAGTTTCTTGTTCTCTTCTTGAAGAGGATTATAAAAAGCTTGAGCTCCTTTTACACTTGTGTCAGGAAAAGAGTTCAAATGAATACTAATGACTAAATCCGCCTTTACTTCGCTCACCATTTTGACTCTTCTTGCTAAATCCTGAGCTTTTCTCTTTCCTAATTTGTGTGCCTCTGGATCCGACAACTCCTCATCTTCATCGCGTGTCATCACCACATAAGCCCCAGCTTGTTCTAACTGCTCTTGAAGATAGCTCGCGATTTTGAGTGTTATCTCTTTTTCTTGCAATCCATCTTTGCTAGAGGCACCAGCATCTTTTCCACCATGGCCGGCATCGATCAGGATCGTCTTCCCTACTAAAGGTAGATCCCATAGTTGACTGGGTTGTAATGTAAATTGAGTAGCAATCGGGATTAGGAATGCGGCAATGATTGCGATCGTAATCCATAAAAATGCACGTTTTCTTGTGAATCGAGGAAAGGACATAAACTCACCTCATCGTTTTATATCGGATATTGCATTCTATGGGACAAACCAACGCAATATGTAAGAGAAAACAAATTTGATGATTAGATAATCATAAATAACCTTCTCTTTGTTTTCCAAAAAGAAATCCTCTAACACTACACAACTAAAAGACTTCTTGTTGCATAAAGTTTTTTATGAGGAATTTATATAGTTGACGGCACAAGATGATAAAAATATAATTACTTATGTAAAGTAAGTAACTAATTAATAGTATAGAAATCTAGGGTAGCAAATACCTTTAAAAGGGGGCAATAATCTACAAAAACGTAGTGAAAAAATATAGGTGGTGAAAATACTTGGGTTTTTTAGATAAATTATTCGGAAGATCAACTGAGGAGGAAAAAGCAATGGCTAACTTAAAAATTGGTATTATCTTAGGAAGCACTCGTCAAGGGCGTGTAAGTCCACAAGTAGGAAATTGGGTGAAAGAAATTGCCGACAAACGTGGAGACGCTGATTATGAAATCGTCGATATTGCCGATTTCAAATTACCTTTCTTAGGAGAGGGTACTGGTCAAGAACCAGGACTAAAAGCTTGGCCAGAAAAACTTGAGAGCCTAGATGGATTTGTATTCATTGTTGCTGAATACAATCACAGTATCTCAGGAGCATTAAAGAACGCACTCGATTCAGCCCGCGATGAATGGAACAATAAAGCAGCAGGGATCGTAAGCTACGGTTCAACAGGTGGAGCTCGTGCAGCAGAGCATTTACGGGGAATTTTGGGTGAATTACATGTTGCGGACGTTCGTACTCATCCAACATTGTCACTATTTACTGATTTTGAGAACTTCAGTGAATTCAAACCAGCTGAGTTACACCTTGATAATGTAAATCTTATGCTGGAACAAGTTGTCGCTTGGAGCGGTGCATTAAAGACGGTAAGATAAAGATCCTGATAGATGGGGATGAGGATTTAGTATAATAGGTATAAAGACCTATCTGGTTTTGTGCAAAAAGTCTTGTAAATTTGGTCGTTTACTGTGGCTCTTGCACAACACCATGATAGGTTTTTTTCATATAGGGGATTATTGTAACTTTCTTGTTTCATTCAAATTATTTGGTATAATAGATTTAGACCTATCTGGTTTTGTGCAAAAGTCTTGTAAATTTGGTCGTTTACATGGAGCCTTGCACAACATCATGATAGGTCTTTTTATACATAAAAACTAACTAAAAAATTGAGGACCATACCAATAAATGGTATGGTCCAACTTTAATAACTATGGTCGTTTACATGGAGCCTTTAAACCAACTTCCAATCTTGCGAGCTGCTTTGCCGATAATCTTCTTGATCTTTGTGGCATTAGCTACTGCTACACCTATGATTACCCAAACAATGACCGCTTGTACGTTTGCATTGTTAATCCAATTGTAGATCACATCGAAGAATGTTGGTTTTTCTATACTAGCTAATCTGGATTGAGCTAATATCAGCTGACCGATAATCGCAAAGGCTCCAACAATGTAGGCATTACGTTTGCCTTGTTTGTTAGCTGAGCTTATGCTTCGGGAGTGATGGCGCTCTCTCTGGATATAATCCCGGTCGTCTTTTATGGCGTTTTGAAAATACTGGCATCTCTTTTGCTCATAATCTTCTTGATCTTTTCGCAGGTTCTCAACCGTTTTCAAGTATTCGTGTAAGACGTTTACTTGTCCAGCTATTACTTCTCGTTCTTGTTTGAGAAGCTGCTGTACCTCATTGATTACGTCAGTAGGTACTTCGATTTCAGCCATAAGATTACCCGCTAACGCTGGGGATTCCATCAGGTTCAGCTCAATCAGATTTATTGCCAGTTGGTATGGGTACCAGGTTCTTTGACCGTTCTCATATTTGGAGCAATGATTCTGGATCTTTTTTTTGGTCACTTTTGACCAGTTGATCCGGTAATCATAACCAATGCTGTTGTTCTTGCTGTCATTTAACATTGGGTTAGTTCCCCCTTGTCTAGAAATAACTCCTAGAGCAACTGCCCTCCTTTAGCCGGAGACCATCATCCATGGAGGTTTTTATGGAATGATGGGGGAACTAACCATATTAAGCCATGTAAACGACTTTTCGGCTGGTTCCCTGTGGAGCAAGCTAGTAACCTAACATTGATCCACAGGAACACAGCCGAATGTTATTAAAGTTTAGTGGAGTTGTTCACTCCATATTATATTATAATAATTCCTAATATTTAATCCAATAAAATATTGTTATAACTCTTTTTTTATAAAACATATTGAATATTTTGCATCTGGATCAAAACAACATAATGTTCCAATTCATACAATATCGTTTATCTAAAATAAATATGGTTGGAGTTTAAAGACTCCTAATCTTTTTATGTACACCTAACATGAACGTACAACAAAAAAGCCCTTCCTCGGTAATTTGAGAAAGGGCTCTAAATATCGGGTAATAAGAAAATTAACGTTTGGAGAACTGAGGTGCACGACGAGCTGCTTTAAGACCGTATTTTGTACGTTCTTTCATACGAGGGTCATGGGTCAAGAAGCCAGCTTTTTTCCAGGATGGACGCATTTCGAGATCCGCTTTAAGAAGCGCACGGGAGATACCATGACGAATTGCTCCTGCTTGACCAGTGTATCCACCATCAGAAGTACAGTAAGTTCAATATAAAAAGCGTCAATCCTTGATTTAACCCTTCTTGGATTAACGCACCCCTATAGTTGAATAAAATTTGAACAGTTACTTCTTGTCGAGTATCAAGAAAAAGAAATCGTTAAATCGTGACTGTGATACAACAAATCATATTCCTATTTCCCGCATTTTCACTGTTACTTTTTTGACTCTGCTATCCAGATCCGTTCCATCAAACTTCGGAAGATTCAGCTCGCTTTCGATTTTTCCGTCGCGCATAAACATAATGCGCTCCGTCCGTGCCGCAACCTTTGCGTCGTGAGTTACAAGCATAACCGCAGTACCGTCCTCGTTGATTTCAGAAAATATGTCCATAATCTCCTGTGCGGATTGTGAGTTGAGCGCACCCGTAGGCTCGTCGCCGAAGATGATTTCCGGGCTGTTCATAAGCGCACGGCATATTCCCGCACGCTGAAGCTGACCTCCTGAAACCTGTGTAATGTCTCGTTTTCCAAGCTCCGCAATGCCTGTCCTTTTCATAAGCTCTCTTGCCTTGTCTGAAATTTTTGCGGCGTTTTTTCTGTTGTCGCGCATGGACGGAAGCATAATGTTGTCGAGGATATTGAGATTTTTCAGCATAGTAGGCTGTTGAAAAACAAATCCCATTTGTGTTCTACGTATATCTGAAAGCTCATTCTCTCTGATCTCCGATAAATCCCTGCCATCAAAAACGACCTTTCCGCCATCAACGCCATCCGTTCCGCTCAGTGCAAACATCAGCGTCGATTTTCCCGAGCCCGAAGGTCCCATAACCGAAACGAACTCGCCCTCGTTTATTTCAACGGACACTTCATCGAGAACATTGCGCTGTTCATCGCCCTCGCCGAAATACTTTACTATATTTTCACCAATAATAATCTTCTTCATATCCCTACTCCTTTATATTTTCGGAAATTTTTATTTTTCCTGCACCTGATGTGCCAATCATCGTTGCGATCAGTACCGTACAGATCATCATCAGCGGACTAAGCAGATACGCCGAAATCGGATTGACCGTAAACTCAAACGTCGACGCTCCAAACGAGGACACAACCGCACCAGCAAGTATCTCTCCGAGAGTGTTCGCTAAAATCGTACCGAGCACAATTCCGATAATCAGAACAAAAACGGAACGCGAAACATACTGTGTCTTCATATCCGAGTTTGTAAAACCGAGGGCTTTCATCACTGCAATGGAATATCTATCTTTTGCAACAAGCATTTTCATAAACAAGAGTGTAACCAGTACCATAATAACCAGCGCAACAGCAATGGAAGCGTAAGAGGCTATTTCGATGGAACTTATTGTCGAGCCTAATGTCTGTGTAACAAATTCATCAATGTCCGAAACCTTTGCAAAAGCAAACCTGTCCGTATATTCCAAAACCTTTTTGTCGACAAGATATTTATCTGAAAGCTCTGCGGAGATAATGATCCATATAATGTCCGCGGAATTGTCGGTAAAAACAGCCTTTGCAGTTTTGCCACCGTTGGTAATGTCGGAATAAATTCCGCTAACCTTGAGAGCTTTCTCCTTCCCCTCAATCACCAGCGTAATGACATCTCCAACCTTTTTGCTCATCTCATCTGCGTTAATAACCGAAAGTGCAATTTCGTCTTCTGCGGCAGGTGCTCCGCCCGTGGTATATTCGATAGGGAAAATCGAATGGTCGCCGAGTTCAACTTTTAGATTTTCCTCTGATCCGTTTTCCGTTTTTACTTTGAATGTTTTTGTTGTAAGGACGGTATACTTTGAAATCATACTGTCGTTGTCCATCGCCTTTATAATTTCAGGGGCTTTTTCAGAGCTGTCGCTAGCAGGCTGTATGCGTAAATCGTAGTTTCCGATCCCCATATAATTGATAAAGCTTTTGGAGGAAATCGTGTTGTACAGGTTCTGCGGAACAATAATGATGAATGACGAAATCACCAGCACCGAAAGCATGGTGGCGTAAATTCTTTTCCTTGAGAGAACATCTTTGATACCGAGAAATATATTCGTGCTAAACATCCTGTTTCCGCTCAGGGTAAAACGCTTAGCGCCAGCTTTCTTTTCCTGTGAAGTGCCAAAGCGTATTGCTTCCGCAGCAGATATTTTCCGAAAGCGTCTCAGCACTCCGTTTACATAGGCAATGATCGCGAGGAATACAAGCAGTATACCGATGATACCGAATAGCAATCCATAAGAAGAATTTTCGCTTTCCCCCATATAAAGCCGTATATTTTCAAGAAGCATGCCTTGAAACATTAGCGAAAGTGCAAAACCAAGAATACTACCTGTCGCCGCAATCGCCGCGTATTTCGCAAGATAAATCTTTTTTATGTCGGAAACACGCAACCCTATTGCCTTCATAACGCCAATTTCACGGTAGTCCTCTTCGATTTTCGTAAGAAGCGTAAAGCGTATGCACATAAACGCGATTGTAACGACCAATACGCTTACAAGAAGGATAACCCCGATCATCATCCCGTCAGAAAGTGAATTCATCATTTGGAAAAGTGAATATGTAACCGTTGGTCCATTCGCATCAAGTCCTGCCGACATATAAGCAGCTTCAAATGCACCGAGTGTTGACATATCCTTTAATCTAAACTCAATTAGATACTCCGTATTTCCCAGTTTTTTCATTTCCGCATAATCATTTTCACTGACAAGAAATCTCTTTGAGGTGGAGAGCGAGGAATTCATCGTCGAGTCGCGGAGAAATCCGGCAACGATAAATTCCATCCCGTTAATTACGGCTTTGTCACCAACCTTAGTGGTATTGTCCTTCATATAGCTTATAGGAACATAAATTTCGCCATCGGCTGCATTGATGATGTTCCCATCAAGATCGAGAAGATAATCAAATTTTTTGCTCTGTGTGCTGAGTCCGTTATCCTGAACACTATTTGCAAGCGTATTATCGCCCAAAATGAACTGCGATCCGTCTATGTTGAGAAATTCGACCACCTGGAATTCATCGACATTGCTATTTTTCTCCGCAAAATCCTTAAGTCGCTCAGTATCAATTTTTCCCGAATGCATCTGCATAAAATGCGGTGTTTCTGCTCGCTTCATCAGCGTATCTAGCGCGCCCGAAAGATTGATGACGAGAATCGCCGCGAGTGAAACAAGCATTGCTGAGGCTGCGACAAATATCATGGTTGTCAGCGTGATCACTTTGCTGTTTAACATGTCATTGCGGATTATTCTGTAATACATAAGTCACCTCTGCTCCTTAAATTTTCAAGATTTTTAACCGATTTTAGATTAGATAGAATTACTGAAGTCACACATAGCAGCACTCCCGCGATGATAATAAGAAATCCTGTACCTCTGCCGCTGCCTGTGCCGATGATCTTTCCCACACTGTCAGCAAACACTCCGCCGTCAACAAGCATTGGAGTGAACAGAAAATCCACAAGCACACCCGAAAGCGCATAAGCGACTACAAATCCAAGCTGAGAAATAACACCGATCAGTCCCCACGCTCTGCCCTGAACGGAATTTTCTATGTTGGTACGGATCAGGAAATCCAAACTTGTGTTTACAAACGGGAGCATTGCAAAAAACAGAAATCCCGCAACGCAGATAAGTACAATATTTTCGTGCAGTCCGAACGCCGCCATAAATATTCCGGCACAAAACAGCGAAACCGAAAGCATTTTCACGTAGTCCCTTTTTATCGGAAAAATTCCAATAATCACACTGGTAACAAGCATTCCCGAGGCGGCGATTGTTTCAATCGTTCCTAATACGGAGCTGTCCGTAAAAGCAAGGATCATCGGCGCGAAAAGTGTTTCTACGAAGCCGATGAAAAATAGCATTACCGATGTCATGATCACAAGGACAAGCACGCCTCTGTTTTCAGAAACGGCACCCCAACCGTCTTTGAATTCACGGATAAACGATTTTGCCTGTTCATATTTCTTGGAGGCAAGACCTTTGCGTACAGCAAGAGTTGATATAACGGTTACAAAAAATGTGCAGATGTCGATGACAAGCAACAGTTTTATATCCGAAACGGTGAGTAGAAACCCTGCAATTATGGGTGATATCAAATATTTGGCCGAGCCTGCCACCTGAACCAGACCGCTTGCTTTTGTGTACTGCTCCTCGGTGAGCAAATCCGTAACCGTAGCTTTGTATGCGGGTTCAAGCAGCGAGGAAAACACCGAGCTTATGGTAACTCCCAGGCAAATCTGCCATAGCTGTACTTCTCCCTGAATCATACAAATCAGTATGAAACCAATTCCCAACGCAGAAAGACTGTCGCCCAGCACCATGAGAAGCCTGCGGTCATAGCGATCCGCAAGCACTCCTGCCACAGCACTTAAAAGAAGCGAGGGCATAAACGCAAGCAAGGCTACCAGTGCAATTGACGACGCCTTTCCCGTCTGCTGAAAAACATAAACCCCAAGCCCGAACGACGTAAGCCCGCTTCCGATCGCTGAAATAAGCTGTCCGGACCACAGAAGAACAAATTTTCCAAAGGGTTTTTCCGAATTACTCATTGTTGCCTCCATTTTCGTTGCCAAACATCTGCATAACGTCCATAAGGCTTCCGCTTTGGGCACCGAGCAGCCTTTCTACATTGAAAATAAACGCCTGTATGCGTGAAACACGCTCCTCATTTGTCATGGGAACCATATCATCATCAAAAACGGTATTCGTATATGCCACAACCATTTCCATGCATTCGTAAGGAAACGGTGTACTGAATAGTCCCTGCCGGGTGCCTTCACGGATTATTTCCGTCAGGATCGGCGTAAGGCCGCCCAATATGACCCTTTGTATTTTCTGATGCATAAGCGCGTTCTGTGGCTTGTGAATGTGCTCCATAATTTCTTCGCTGCTTTCGCCACTTAAGTTCATTGACATAACAACACGGATGATGCGCTCAACTACAGGTATGCTCTTGTCGGCGGCAATTTCTTGCGCCGTGTCGAAAAGACGGACACTATACCGCTCAATCAGCGCGTCCATAATATCTTCCTTCGACTTGAAGTGATAATACAGCGTTCCCCGCGCAATTCCGACCTTTTCGAGAATATCGTTTGTACTTGTGCCGTCAAAGCCCTTCTGACCGAAAAGCTCATCCGCCGCGTCAAGTATTTCGTTCTTGCGTTCCTCCGCTTCTTTTACCACTCTCATTTTTACATCCCCTTTATATAGACCGACTGACTGTCGGTAATATAATAGCATTCTGCTTTGAGATGTCAAGATGGTGCTAGATTTACTTCCTGAGTGCTGTCTTCCAAGTTCCATCGCACCGTCTATAGACTTCGCCCAATTTGGCTCTTACCTCCGTTGAACTTTCACCAACTAGCAATTAACGGCTTACCGGGCGCACATAAATAAAAGCCACATTCCCCAATGAAAATGCAGCTTTTTAAGAAAATGGTAGGAAAGGTAAATTTGTTTACTAGACCCCTCAGTTCAACAATCGCACTCGATTGCTGAAGATTCAATGAGATTTAATTCCAAACCTCTTCTAATGTTTCTCTAAATAGATTATCAAGCTGAATTGTTGGATCAGGAATTTGAATGTTGATACTTTTAGTGTATAAATCCAGATGTTCTATTTCTTTATGAAGATATTGATTAATCACATCAATTCTTGGTTCCAAGTTCAACTCTTCACCTGCTATTTTACGTTCTAATAGAGTGTTGATTGCATCTTTTAGTTCTCCAGGTAGGATAATATCATCTAATAAATCTTGGAATCCTATGGGAGGAATTGTATTATACTCTTCGATCCATTTTGCTGCTAAAATGGGCCTTAGCACATAGAAATACTTTTTAATTTTAACTTCTTGACCTTGAAGGTATTCACGGAAATTACCTTTCGCCATATTCAGGTAATGATATAAGCAAGAAGTCGGTGAGAAAATATTCTTATCTATAAGCCTCATTCTATCAATTGTAGAATATGATTGATAATAAACTATGTTTGAGCGAAGCCATTCTAAAAGAGGAGGATTTGACTTTCTAAATAACCTTAATGCTTTGGTTAGTTCCCAGCCACTTAAATCTAATAAATCATTGATAGGTATTGAAATAGAATCCCTACTAGGAATTTCTATAACATCTCTTTTATGATCAATGGATAAATACCAGTCCTTATTATGTACATAGATGAATCTAACATCATAATCACTATCTTTGGATGGAAACCCCCAAGCTCGACTTCCAGATTCACATGCATAAAGAACCTTAATATCATAATCGATTTCAAGTTGCTTGATAACCTGCTGTATATGGACTCTCAATTTTATGCCTCCATTTCTCATTAATTAAGTTCAAAATTTTTATTTATTTCATTATCTTATGTTAGTGTTTTGACTTAGGTCAATATCTTGGACATAAGAAGATACTAATTGTAACAATAAGTCGCCAACTCTTCCAAACGCCCAAAACGTCTGATGCCGTTTAATTAGTATTAACAACAAAATCCTATCAGTGGGTATCCAAATGGATATATTCACAAATAAAAACCCTTCCCCAACATAACCGGAAAAGAGCGTTAATATCAACAATATTAACGTTTGGAGAACTGAGGTGCACGACGAGCTACTTTAAGACCCTTCGTTTTCCACCCGCATGAAGAATAGTTAAATTAATTCTCCTATTAAGAATGATGTCCAATCAAAATAACACCGCTTCAACAATGGCATGGGGGATCTACTATGATTAACGAAACTCGCTTTTTCAAAAAAATCACCAAAAAAGTGAGTAGATTTCTAGAAGCCAAGCATGGTTGTTTTATCATAAGGTACGGGTTTTTGTTCCCCGTAATAAAACACATAACTTGGTTTAACTTTTTATTGCTACCGTATTAAAATTGAACGCTAGATGTTGCATGCCAAGGAAAACTTGTCGACAACCAGTAATCAGTTACATCCCCAGAAATAACAAAATTGACTATTCCCCGGTAACCAGGCGTGATGGGTCTTCCAACTACGACTGCTAGAGTTCCAGTATACCATTTATAACGGTTATCCAAAGCTTGAAGTTGAATAGTAGTTCCAAAAAGTGATCCCGAAAATGACTCACCATTTATTCTACCAAAAAAAAGAAAATTCGGGACGGTCAGGAAGGATATTTCTATTAGTTATCACCATAACACGTTCTTCAACAGTATTACCCCTAGTTATAAATGATCTCCATGTACTTGGAATAAGTAATGGTAACATTGGCCCAGTCTCATTTGTAAATAAATTATTCTATTCCTGTTACTCACATCTAATCCTCCTCTTTAATAAATAACGTTTTTCATTATATGTGTCTAATGAGTTTTATGGTAATCCAGAGATTGATTTCTACTTCAATATGGTCCTATACCTAATATATCGTTATAAATAGTTTGTGTTCCTCAGGTCGGAAGTTTGCCCGCCTGCTTCCTTCAAATTCCACCTCAGGGTAAACACCCTTGCCTTTGGCTAATAGTTACTGCCACCTTCGCTATTCGAGACTTTCACCCTATAGAATGTGCCCATGCCGGACGCACATAAAAAAGCCCCCAACCAATAAAGGTTGAGGGCCTTGAAACGTAAATCGATTAACGTTTGGAGAACTGAGGTGCACGACGAGCTGCTTTAAGACCGTATTTTTTACGCTCTTTCATACGAGGGTCACGAGTCAAGAAGCCAGCTTTTTTCAAAGATGGACGCATTTCGAGATCCGCTTTAAGAAGCGCACGGGAGATACCATGACGAATTGCTCCTGCTTGACCAGTGTATCCACCACCATGTACGTTTACAAGTACATCGTAGCGACCATTTGTATCAGTAAGAACAAGTGGTTGACGTACAATTGCTTTTAGAGTTTCTAAACCAAAGTATTGATCGATGTCGCGACCGTTGATTACGATGCGTCCATCTCCAGGTACGAGGCGAACACGGGCAACGGATTCTTTCCGACGACCGGTTCCGTAGTATTGAACTTGTGCCACGTTAGATTTCCCTCCTCAATTAACCGCGTAGTTCGTAAACTTCCGGTTGTTGTGCTTGGTGTGGATGCTCAGATCCAGCATATACTTTCAGCTTTTTGAGCTGTTGACGACCGAGACTACCTTTTGGCAACATGCCTTTTACTGCGAGTTCGATCATGCGTTCTGGACGAGTTGCACGAAGTTTTTCAGCAGTAGTAACTTTCAAACCACCTGGATGTCCAGAGTGACGGTAGTACATTTTTTTAGCCAACTTGTTACCAGTTAGCTCGATTTGAGAAGCGTTGATTATAACTACAAAATCCCCAGTGTCCACGTGAGGAGTGTATACTGGTTTATGTTTACCACGTAGCAATGTTGCTACTTCGGATGCTAGGCGTCCAAGGGTCTTACCTTGTGCGTCTACCACGTACCATTTACGTTCCACTTCAAGTGGCTTCGCTAAATAAGTCGTGCGCATCTGAAATCCCTCCTTGAAGAAAATCCATATTGTATCATTTATCTCGAAAGCGATTAGAAGCATTTAAGAAATCGCGCCGAACTGAATTTCCACCGGGGCATAAGTGGAAAATACCAAGCGTTATCATACCCCAACTATGCCCATATGTCAAGATTTTGCACTCGAAACCCAAGGCTCATAGCCTACCTCCCAAAGCACCAAACCTTCTGGTGGAAAAGTAAGACCCGCTGCTTTTCGATCGTGGGCTTCCAGCATCGTTTGCATACGACTAGCTGGCCACCTACCTAGACCTATATCAAATATCGTGCCTACCAAAATCCGAACCATGTTGTAGAGAAATCCATTTCCAGTTACCCAAAAAGTGAGAACTCCATCCGCCTCTTCGATCCGAAAATCATAGATTGTCCGTACTTTATTCTCCACATGGGTCATCACAGAACAAAAAGAAGTAAAATCATGTGTACCTATAACATAATTTACCGCATCTCTCATTTGTTCTAGATCAAATCTCCTTGGACGATAAGTTCGAAATCTCCGAGTCATCCATTCGGCAACAGGGGAAGTCTCAATTTGATAGCGATAGGTTTTCCATCTAGCGCTTTTTTGGGCATGAAAATCCATTGGTACATCTTCTACTGAACGAACCACTACGTCTCGTGGTAAAGCTCTTCGCAGGATGTAGGAATACTTTTCATTTGGTATGGGACTAGTTGTCTCAAAATGAATAACTTGACCATGAGCATGTACTCCCGCATCCGTACGACCAGATCCGAAAATCGTGATCTTATCGCCTGTCAGCCTACTTAAAGCCTTTTCTAATTCTCCTTGAACGGTACGTAGACCAGGTTGGCTCTGAAAGCCATGAAAATCGGTTCCATCGTAGGCTACGATCATTTTTATCTTTTTCATCTTTTCCTTACGTCCTCACTAACAAAAGGATTCCTACTAGAGCAAAAAACAAGAGGAGCAACAAGAAATCAGCAATACCATACTGAAGCAGCCGATACTTCGTTCTACCTTCTCCTCCTCGATAGCAACGCGATTCCATTGCAAAGGCCAACTCTTCTGCTCGGCGAAATGCAGAGAGAAAAAGCGGGATTAAGATAGGGAGATAGCTCTTGAGACGTGTCCAGAGAGATCCGCTCTCTAATTTCGCACCTCTAGCTAGTTGAGCTTTGCGTATCTTTTCTGTTTCTTCCCAAAGTGTAGGAATAAACCGCAACGCAATCGACATCATCAAGGCAATCTCATGAGTAGGTACCTTTACGGCCTTAAGAGGGGTTAATAAATTTTCTAACCCATCGGTAATGTCAACAGGAGAGGTGGTAAACGTCAGAAGGGAAGCCACAAAAATAAGCAGGATAAAACGTAACGAAATAAAGACTGCTTGTATGACTCCTTCTTGATAGATCGTAAAAAGCGGATTGGTCCAAAGAGCTGTCTGTTCTGTACCTTTGGTAAAAAACAGATGAAGAAACGTCGTAAGAAGTATAAGGAAAAGGACTGGTTTGAGTGCTTTTATAAAATAAACAAGTGAAATACGTGAAAAGAAGACAGAAATTATCGTAAAACAGAGCAGTAAACAGTAAGATTCAAGATTATTTGATAAAAAAATCAAAATCATAAAGCCAAATACAAAAAGTAATTTCGCCCTAGGATCCAAGCGATGGAGGAGCGATTTCCCAGGGAGGTATTGACCAATCACAAATGGTTGCAAATTATGGACTCCCCTTTTTGCGCTTCATCAATTCTTCCGCTACTTGTTCCACCGTAAATAAGCTTCTTGGTAGAGGACTCGAAATTTTTTGGTTTAGTTTGTCAACCCATTGTACTGATTTTGGTATATCCAGCCCTAGCGATTGAAGAGTCTCATCTTGTTGAAAAAGTATTTCCGTCTTACCAGATAAAACCAGTTTACCTTCTGCAAGAACTAACATCTGATCGGCATATTGAGCAGCCTCATTCATATCGTGTGTTACATGCAATACTGCAAATCCCTCTTGTTGATGGAGTGAGTAAATCATTTCTAATAGATGGGATTTTCCAATTGGATCTAAACCGGCAGAAGGCTCATCTAAGATCAGTACTTGAGGCTTCATCGCAAGGACTCCAGCAATCGCTACTCTCCTCATTTGCCCTCCGCTTAACTGATATGGAGAGCGCTCCCAAAGTGAAGAAGGTAAACCGACTCGCTCCAAAGCTACTAATACTCTACTTTCTACTTCTTCTTCAGAAAGACCCTGATTCATGGGACCAAAAGCAACATCTTTTTTTACTGTTTCTGCAAACAATTGATGTTCTGGATATTGAAAAACCATGCCAACTAAGTTACGAAGATCTTGAAGTGATTTACTCTTATGATCAACTACGATTTCCCCCATCTGAATCGTTCCAGAAGTGGGTGTAAGAAGACCACTCAAAAGTTGGATCAACGTAGACTTACCTGAACCTGTATGTCCGATAATAGCGGTATAGGTGCTAGCAGGTAAGGAAAAATCAATTCCCATAAGTGCTTGTCGCTCAAATGGTGTATTAGGTCCGTAGGTGAAATTTATATTTTTGACAACGATCTGCATATGACTTCCACCAAATCTTTGGGTTGTTGAAGAGGACTTGGTATTTCCCAGCCAAGTTCTCGGAGACGTCGTTGAAGTTGAATCTCAAATGGTGCATCTAAACCCATATCTAGCAACTTTTCCCCTTGTTGATAGAGTATATCTCTCGCTAAATCCAACTTAACTCGTCCATTCTCTAACACCAAAACTCTATTCGCTCGGAATGCCTCCTCTGCTGAATGAGTAATGTGAATAAGAGTCGTTCCTTCTTGTTGTAACTCCTGCGCCAAGGCGAGAACCGATTTAGTTCCTTCTGGATCTAACATAGAAGTTGCCTCATCTAAAACCAAGACTTTCGGACGCATTGCAATAATACCTGCAATCGCAAGTCGCTGTTTTTGGCCTCCTGATAAGTGATGCGGCTCTTGCTTTCGATAATTTGTTAATCCTACTCTCTCTAATACTTCGGCGATTCGGTTTGTCATATCCGTCCGAGGTACCCCCAAATTCTCTAAACCAAAGGCAATATCATCTTCAACTGTTGGGGCCACAATCTGGTTCTCTGGATTTTGGAAAACCATTCCCACCATTCGACGAATCTCCCAAATGTCCTGAGCATTATTTGTGTTGAGTCCGTCTACTAATACTTCTCCCTTTTGTGGAAGATAGAGTCCATTTAATAGGCGAGAGAGAGTTGATTTACCGGAGCCATTAGGTCCGATGATACTAAGATACTCTCCTTCATAAATAGAGAGTGATATGTCATGCAAAGCCCAATCATTCTGAGGTGGCTCCTCCTCTTCATAGTGAAACCACACTTGGTTTAGCTCAATTAATGGATGCATAGTTTCTCCCCATATAAAAGAAAAAAAGGGCAAACGTCAGGACCATAAAGATCCTGCCCTCACCCTTTCCTAACAGAGTAGAAGATCAATTAAACAAGCTCGATAAATACCATTGGAGCAGCATCTCCACGACGTGGTCCAAGCTTCATGATACGTGTATATCCACCATTACGCTCTGCATAACGAGGAGCCACTTCTTCGAACAACTTTTTCACTGCATCTACTTGTTCATGCGTTACTTCTTCGCCATCTTTTATAGTATGGGAACGAGTTTTGCGCACAAACTCAGCAGCTTGACGGCGAGCATGGAGATCTCCACGCTTTCCAAGAGTGATCAATTTGTCGACGATGGAACGAATCTCTTTCGCTTTGGATTCTGTCGTCTCAATGCGTCCATTGATGATTAGGTCTGTTGCAAGGTCACGGAGAAGCGCTTTTCTCGCACCTTTATCACGACCAAGTTTTGCGTATGCCATTGTTTTTCCCTCCCCCTAGCAGTCGTTAGTCCTCTTTCCGTAAGCCCAAGCCAAGCTCTTCTAGCTTCTCTTGTACTTCTTCGAGGGATTTGCGTCCGAGGTTGCGGACTTTCATCATATCTTCTTCCGATTTTTGTGTCAGCTCTTGTACAGTATTGATTCCTGCACGCTTGAGGCAGTTGTAAGAACGTACGGAGAGATCCAATTCTTCAATTGTCATCTCCATTACTTTCTCTTTTTTATCCTCTTCTTTTTCCACCATGATCTCTGCATCTCGCGCTTCTTCGGTCAAACCAACAAAAAGAAGAAGATGTTCATTCATGATTTTTGCTCCGAGGCTAACTGCTTCATCTGGATGAAGGGAACCATCAGTCCAAACTTCGAGCGTCAGTTTATCGTAGTTGGTGACTTGTCCAACACGTGTATTCTCAATCTGGTAGTTAACACGTTCAATCGGAGTATAGATGGAATCAATCGGGATTACCCCAATTGGCAAATCTTCTTTTTTGTTTTTCTCTGCGGAAACATAACCACGACCACGATTTGCAGTCAAACGAATCCGCAATTGGGAATTGGATTCAAGAGTAGCAATGTGCAAGTCAGGATTCAAAACTTCAACATCACTATCACCGCGAATATCGGCAGCTGTCACAATCGTTCCTTCTGAGCCACCATCTACATCAATCTCCAAAACTTTCTCTTCATCAGAGTGGATTTTGAGAGAGAGTTTTTTCAGATTCAAGATAATCTCGGTCGTATCTTCTACTACTCCAGGAACAGTAGAGAACTCATGAAGAACTCCATCAATCTGAATAGAGGTGACCGCTGCGCCAGGTAAAGAAGAGAGCAGAATGCGGCGCAGGGAATTCCCAAGTGTTGTACCGTATCCACGTTCCAAAGGTTCCACTACAAACTTTCCGTATCGATGATCAGAGCTTAACTCTAAAGCTTCAATCTTCGGCTTTTCAATTTCTATCATACGGCTTCCTAAACCCTCCTTTAGAACGTCGCGTATAAGGGTATTCACATATCGCTGTTTCGTATAGTCCTGTCTGATCCATTATAGTCATAAGGTTTCAAGGATAAACAGTCTTCTTGGACAAGCGAATTAGACACGACGACGTTTTGGTGGACGGCAACCGTTATGTGGGATTGGTGTCACATCTTTGATGAGGCTTACTTCTAGCCCAGCCGCTTGAAGCGAACGGATTGCTGCCTCACGTCCAGCACCAGGTCCTTTTACATAAACTTCAACACTTTTCATACCATTTTCCATTGCAACTTTTGCTGCTGCTTCTGCCGCCAATTGAGCTGCGAATGGAGTGCTTTTCCGGCTACCTTTAAATCCTTGTGTACCAGAACTTTGCCATGCGATCGAGTTACCACGTGGATCTGTGATTGTAATGATCGTATTGTTAAAAGTAGAACGGATATGAGCCACACCAGATTCTACGTTCTTTTTCACACGACGTTTAACACGTTGCGTAGTAGTTTTCCGTTTCGCCACTTAAAATCCCTCCTTCATTACTTCTTCTTGTTCGCAACTGTACGACGTGGTCCTTTACGTGTACGAGCGTTCGTTTTTGAGCTTTGTCCGCGAACAGGTAAACCACGGCGATGACGAATTCCACGATAGGAACCAATCTCCATCAAGCGTTTGATGTTAAGAGCTGTTTCCCGACGTAGATCCCCTTCGACAATCAAATGCTTGTCGATATAACTACGCAGTTTCGCAACTTCTTCTTCCGTTAAGTCACGAACACGTGTGTCTGGGTTCAAACCCGACTCTTCAATAATTTTCTTTGACTGAGAACGACCAATCCCAAAGATATAGGTCAGGGCGATCTCAACGCGTTTCTCACGTGGCAGGTCAATACCTGAAATACGTGCCATACGCTACACCTCCCGTGCAATTAACCTTGTTTTTGTTTGTGTTTTGGGTTTTCACAGATTACCATAACTGCCCCTTTACGACGAATCACTTTGCATTTTTCGCAAATGGGCTTTACGGATGGTCTCACTTTCATCAGATACCCTCCTATCGTCAGGATGGATTACTTATAGCGATAGGTAATCCGCCCGCGTGATAAATCATATGGGGAGAGCTGAACTGTTACTCGATCCCCAGGCAAAATACGGATAAAATGCATCCGAATTTTTCCCGATACGTGTGCAAGGACTTCGTGACCATTTTCGAGCTCTACTCGAAACATTGCATTAGGTAGCGGCTCTTTTACTTTGCCTTCCACTTCAATCACGTCTTCTTTGGCCACCGATTCACTCTCCTTTCCGTTGGAGCAGGTATTGATTCAGGGCATATCGCAACATTGCATCCGTCAAACGACCGTTTTTTTGCAAGATCTCCAAGATATCTTCTGCAATCCAATTTGTTGGTTGGACATGTTTTACGTTTTTCTGTTTTGGATGGTCTATGGTAAATCTGTCCTTATTCACCAACCATAAAGTGCGTGAATTATCTTTTCGAATAATGATCGCGTACTCACCCGCACAAGTTCCACGAAGCACTTGTACTATTTGGCCGAGTACAAAGCGATCTCCTGCATTCGACTGGTCCCCACATCCTACCCCATTACGCTGTCGTGAGAATCTCATAGCCTTCATCCGTGATTGCAATGGTATGCTCAAAATGGGCACAGATCGAACCGTCCGTGGTGACAACCGTCCAGTCGTCTTCCAAAGTACGTACATAGCGGGAGCCTGCATTGACCATGGGTTCAACCGCTAAGGTCATTCCTGATTTCAAGCGCAGTCCTTTACCGGCAATGCCATAATTCGGAACTGCAGGGTCTTCATGTAGATCTTGACCAATCCCGTGTCCTACATATTCGCGAACAACTGAAAAACCAGCTGCCTCCGCTACTTGCTGTATGGCATAAGAGAGATCTCCCATTCGAACACCTGCTTTGGCTTGAGACAGCCCATGATAAAGGGAGTCTTCTGTCGCTTTTAACAAACGCTCTGCTTCGGAAGATACTACTCCTACTGGATATGTCCACGCAGAATCTCCATGATAACCATCGAATTTCGCTCCAATGTCGATCGAGATAATATCTCCATCACGAAGCTTTCGAGCACTAGGAATTCCATGTACCAGTTCCTCATTAATGGAGATACAGACACTTCCTGGAAATCCATTATATCCTTTAAAGGACGGAAAGGCATCATGTTGACGAATAAAACGTTCTGCTATGCGATCCAGTTCCTTGGTAGTAATACCAGGATGAATGTGTCGCTTTAGCTCCTGATGAGTCAGATATACGATTTTACCCGCCTGTCTCATTCGTTCTAATTCGTTAGTTGATTTTAACGTGATCATAATTTTCCATCACGGATTTTGGTTAAAATCTCATCCGTTACCTCATCAATCTCTTGCATTCCATCAACGCGAACTACAATTCCAGCAGATTGATAGTAATCCAAGAGAAGTTGAGTTTGCTTCATATTTACTTTGAGACGATTTGCTACGGTTTCTGCTTTATCGTCTTCACGTTGGTACAACTCGCCACCACATCGATCACATACTCCCGCAACTTTCGCTGGTGCAAACAGTTCATGATAAGACGCACCACAGCTACGGCAGATATAACGACCAGTCAAGCGTCTCATCAGTTCTTCTTCTTTCACGTCGATATAAACCACGTGCTCAAGCTCGCGACCGAGCTCCGTTAGAAGCTGATCCAACGCTTCCGCTTGCGGTACCGTGCGTGGAAAACCATCTAGCAGGAATCCAGAAGAGCAATCTTCTTTAGCGAGGCGATCTTTGACAATCCCAATCGTAACATGATCTGGAACGAGTTGTCCTTGATCCATATACGATTTAGCCTCTAATCCAAGTGGTGTCCCTTCTTGGACGGCCGCACGAAACATGTCGCCAGTAGAAATATGAGGGATGTTCATTTCTTCAATGATACGGGTAGCTTGTGTACCTTTACCAGCTCCGGGAAGCCCCATCAAAATGATATTCATGCTTCAACACTCCTGGCAAAGTCTCTCCTAGGCTATACGGAGACAATCATTTTTGATCATACACTAGTCCCCGGAAAACCGATCCGGGGTACTAAGCAGTATGATCTATTTCATGAATCCTTTATAGTGTCGTTTGATCAACTGACTTTCGATCGTTTTCATCGTCTCTAGCGCGACGCCAACTACGATCAATAAGGAAGTTCCACCAACTTGAACCTGTTGAGGCAGACCAGCTAAGTTGATAAAGAGAATTGGTATAATCGAAATTGCTGCAAGGAACAATGCTCCAGATAGCGTCAAACGATTAAGAGTCCCTGTCAGGTAGTTCAACGTTTGTTTACCTGGTCGAACTCCTGGAATAAACCCACCATTTTTCTTCATCTGATCCGATAATTGCATCGGGTTGATCTGTACAAATGTGTAGAAGTAAGTAAAACCAAGAATCAGGATAACGAACAACACCATACCTAAAGGAGCACTTGTATAGTTAAAGTTGGTACTAATCCAATCTGCTACTGGATTTCCAGCCCAGAAGTTTGCAATCGTAGGTGGGAAAAGTAACAGAGAGGTTGCAAAGATGACTGGGATCACACCCGCAGCATTCACTTTCAAAGGAATATGCGTTGATTGACCTCCATACATTTTGCGTCCAACTACTCTTTTCGTGTATTGTACATTAATTTTGCGAACACCCTGTTGAATATAGATGATTGCAACAATCAGGAAAACTACAATCAACAGAAGGCCCACAGTTTTCAATACGCCGATGGCAACATTGGCACCTTTAGGGAAGAAGCTATTGTAAACATACATACTAGTCGTTGGAAGTGCCGCCATAATACCTGCAAAAATGAGAATGGAAATTCCGTTCCCAATACCTTTTTCCGTAATCTGTTCCCCTACCCACATCAAGAAAGCAGTTCCTGCGGTTAAGGTAAGTGAGATCAGGAAGTAAGTCCAAAATCCAGGATCAATTATGAAACCGGCTGCCATACGATTGAAGCCAATAGACATCGCGATCGATTGAACAACTGCAAGGATAATCGTAAAATAACGAGTCCATTGCTGAATCTTCCTACGACCAACTTCTCCTTCTTTAGCCCAACGCGAAAATGCCGGAATGACATCCATCGATAATAGTTGCATGATAATAGAAGCCGTGATGTATGGGAAAATCCCCATCGCAAAGATCGAGAAGTTCGCAAAGGAACCACCAGAAAATGCGTTAATGAGACCGAAAACGCCTTGGCTGTTTTCAGTAAACGCTTTTAATATGTCTGCATTAGTGTTCGGAACGGGAATAAAGCTGCCGATCCGAAAAACAACTAACATCATAAGCGTAAAGAGAATCCGACGACGAAGATCTTCCACTTTCCATATGTTGCTCATGGCCTGAAACATAATTAGATAACCTCCGTCGCTCCACCAGCTGCGGAAATTTTCGCTGCAGCTGATTCAGAGAACTTATGAGCTTTGACGGTTAATTTAACTGTCAGGTCACCGTTACCGAGAACCTTTACACCGTCTTTCACATTTTTGATTACGCCTTCTTCAATCAGAAGTTCAGGAGTTACCTCTGTGCCTTCTGGGAAACGGTTCAATGCATCCATGTTGATGACTGCGTATTCTTTACGGTTCGGGTTGGTAAAACCACGTTTTGGAAGACGACGGTAGATCGGGTTTTGTCCACCTTCGAATCCAGGGCGAACGCCGCCACCAGAGCGCGCTTTTTGCCCTTTATGCCCACGACCGGAGGTTTTGCCGAGCCCGGAAGCCATCCCGCGACCTACGCGTTTACGGGTTTGACGAGAACCAGTAGCTGGTTTTAACTCATGCAATTTCATCCTTCGCACCTCCTCTACATCTATTCCAAACCATTAATTGTTTATTTCTTTTACTTCAACCATGTGTTGAATCTTTTTAATCATACCACGGATTGCATCGTTGTCTGGTTGAACAACAGTTTGCTCCCGCTTATTAAGACCCAGAGTGCGCAGGGTGACGCGTTGCACTTCTGGACGTCCGATCATACTCTTTTTCAGAGTTATCGCCAGTTGGTTTGCCACGGTCATCCCTCCTTATCCTAACAGTTCTTCTACAGATTTACCGCGAAGTTTTGCGACATCTTCTGGACGTTTCAGACTTGTTAGTCCAGCTAGTGTTGCACGTACCATGTTAATTGGGTTGTTGGAGCCAGTAGATTTCGTAAGAATATCTCCTACTCCTGCAACGGTTAGTACATCACGTACCGCTCCACCCGCAATTACCCCAGTACCTTTGGAAGCTGGCTTCAATAGAACGGAACCAGCACCGAAGCGACCAATGATATCGTGTGGAATGGTGTTTCCTTGCAGTGGTACAGTGATTAGGTTTTTCTTAGCATCTTCGATTCCTTTGCGGATTGCTTCTGGAACCTCAGCTGCTTTCCCAATACCAGCACCTACACGTCCTTTGCCATCTCCGACTACTACCAGAGCGCTGAAGCTGAAACGGCGTCCACCTTTTACAACTTTCGCTACGCGGTTAATATTAACCACTTTCTCTGTAAACTCGGATTGCTGTGCATCACGTTTACGAGGCTTTTCTTGTCTGCTCAAAACTCCAAACCTCCTTCCCTTGCACCATCAGCTAATGCTTTCACACGGCCATGGTAGATGTATCCACCACGATCAAAAACTACTTCTTTTAAACCTTTTTCTAGAGCACGTTTTGCAATCAATTGACCTACAGCAGTAGCAGCTTCAACAGTCGCTCCAGACTTATCACCTGCAACCTCAGGATCAAGAGTAGATGCAGAAACGATCGTCACGCCTTGTAGATCATCGATCAATTGAGCGTAGATATTTTTCGAAGAACGGAAAACATTCAAACGTGGAACCTGAGTGGTACCAGTGATTTTTTTACGAACACGCAGATGGCGTTTTTTCCGTTTCTTATTACGATCTTGTTTTGTGATCACGGCCAATTCACTCCTTTCTAGCTACGCGGCATTATTTACCGGTTTTACCTTCTTTACGGCGAATAACTTCGTCGCTGTAACGAATACCTTTTCCTTTGTAAGGTTCAGGTTCACGTACTGAACGGATGTTAGCAGCCATTTCGCCTACTTTTTGTTTGTCGATTCCTTTCACCACGATTTGGGTGTTAGAAGGAACATCTAGCTCTACGCCTTCAAGTGGTTGGATCTCTACTGGATGAGAGTAACCAACATTGAGTACAACATTAGAGCCTTTCTTGGTCGCACGGTAACCAACACCAGAAATTTCAAGTGTTTTGGTAAAACCGTTAGCTACACCTTCTACCATGTTCGCAACAAGACTGCGAGTGGTACCGTGAAGTGCACGGTGCGTACGATGATCGCTAGGGCGGGTCACCGTAAGCTCATTATTTTCCACTTGGATGCTGATATCTTTGTTGAAGTCACGAGTAAGAGTTCCTTTTGGTCCTTTTACGGTTACACGACCATCAACTACTTGAACGTCAACACCTGCTGGGATTGTTACTGGTTTTTTCCCAATACGAGACATTCTTGTTCACCTCCGTCCTGACATAAGAGAGAGAGATTACCAGACGTAAGCCAGAACTTCGCCGCCTACGTTCTGCTGGCGTGCTTCTTTATCGGTCATAACACCTTTGTTCGTGCTAAGAATCGCGATCCCAAGACCACGAAGAACACGAGGGATTTCAGTAGATTTAGCATAGACACGAAGACCAGGTTTGCTGATTCGTTTCAAGCCAGTGATTACTTTTTCGTTATTAGACCCGTACTTCAAGAAGATACGCAAGATCCCTTGTTTGTTATCTTCGATAAACTCAGCATCACGGATGAAACCTTCACGTTTCAAGATCTCTGCAATTTCGCGTTTTACACGAGAAGCAGGAAGTTCCAAAGCTTCATGGCGCACCATGTTCGCATTCCGGATTCTTGTCAGCATATCAGCGATTGGATCTGACATCACCATATATGAGCCCTCCTTCCTTCACTTTCATATTACCAGCTAGCTTTTTTCACGCCGGGAATCTGACCCTTGTAGGCCAATTCACGGAAGCAAATACGACAAAGACGGAACTTACGGTAGACCGAATGAGGACGGCCACAGCGTTCACAACGAGTATAACCGCGAACTTCAAACTTAGGTTGACGCTTAGACTTCACGATCATCGATTTCTTGGCCAATTGATTCCCTCCTTTGCTTTCGTCTTATGTGCCTATTTACGGAAAGGCATACCCATTTGAGTCAGAAGTTCACGAGCTTCTTCATCAGTGTTTGCAGTGGTAACCACTACGATATCCATCCCACGAACTTTCTCTACTTTATCGTAAGAAATCTCCGGGAAAATTAATTGTTCTTTCAAACCGAGGGTATAGTTTCCACGTCCATCAAAAGATTTAGCAGAAACCCCACGGAAGTCACGTACACGAGGAAGAGCGATATTGATCAACTTCTCAAGGAAGTGATACATGCGCTCACCACGAAGCGTAACTTTTACGCCGATTGGCATGCCTTCACGCAGTTTGAAACCAGCGATAGACTTTTTAGCACGAGTGATAACTGGTTTTTGACCAGAGATGAGTGTCAAATCTTCTACAGCACTATCCAATGCTTTCGAATTTTGAACAGCTTCACCAACACCCATGTTGATGATTACTTTTTCGACCTTCGGAACCTGCATCACAGATTTATATGCGAACTTCTTTTGAAGTGCAGGTGCGATTTCGTTTTGATAATGCTCTTTCAAGAGAGCTGCCATCTGAAGAACCTCCCTTCATTTCAGCCTACTATTACTCCAGAATTTCTCCGGATTTTTTTGCGTAGCGAACTTTTTTCTTTTCGCCATTTTTTCCTTCAACAAATTTGTAACCAACTTTGGTTGGTTCTTTTGTTTTAGGATCTTCGATCATTAAGTTAGAGAGGTGGATTGCCGCCTCTTTTTCAATGATGCCACCTTGAGGGTTCGCTTGTGAAGGACGAGCATGTTTTTTCACCATGTTCACACCTTCCACAATCGCACGGTTCTCTTTCGGGAGAACTTTGATGACACGACCTTTGGTGAAGACTTTCTTACCATTTTCGAAGTAAGGAGCCTCTTTACCGCGCATCACGATTACTGTATCACCTTTTTTGATGTGCAGTTTATTAGGGCGCTTTGCACTCACTTTCGGGCACCTCCTTTGTTTGCGGAGTCTATATGTTTCCGAACCTTACAGTACTTCTGGAGCTAGAGATACAATCTTCATGAAGTCATGCTCACGAAGTTCACGAGCAACAGGGCCAAAGATACGAGTTCCACGTGGGCTTTTATCGTCTTTAATTACAACTGCTGCGTTCTCATCGAAACGGATGTAAGAACCGTCTGGACGGCGAGTAGCACGGGTAGTGCGTACAATTACGCATTTCACTACATCGCCTTTCTTGACAACGCCACCTGGTGTAGCTTGTTTTACCGATGCAACGATAACATCACCAACACCTGCAGTCTTTTTCTTGGACCCACCAAGAACACGAATACACATAACTTCTTTCGCTCCAGAGTTATCCGCAACACGGAGACGAGAAAGGTTTTGAATCATGAATGCCCCTCCTTCCCACAGTGCTTAGGTTACGAAATTAGATAATCACAGCTTCTTCAGTTACTTCTACTAGGCGCCAGCGCTTATCTTTGGAAAGAGGACGAGTTTCCATAATTTTTACGGTGTCACCGATTTTCGCTGTGTTATTTTCGTCATGAGCTTTGAATTTCTTCGTGTATTTTACACGTTTGCCATACTTAGTGTCTTTTTTATAAGTCTCGACGCTAACGACGATGGTTTTGTCCATTTTGTCGCTAACCACTTTACCGATTCGAACTTTCCGGCGTGTTTCGCGTTCGCTCATCCCTGAATCCTCCTTTCGCTATCCAGTTCACGTTGGCGAAGAACGGTTTTGCAACGAGCAATGTCTTTACGCACTTGACCGAGTCGAGCTGGGTTATCCAACTGACCAGTAGCGGACTGGAAGCGGAGGTTAAACAGTTCTTCTTTGAACTCAGCAAGCTTTTGTTCGATTTCGGCGGTGGTCAACTCTACGAGCTCTTGTGCCTTCATTCGTTACCACCTGCTTCTCTTTTTACAAATTTCGTCTTGATTGGAAGTTTGTTTGCAGCCAGACGCATAGCTTCACGAGCTACTTCTTCTGATACACCTGCAAGTTCAAACATGATTTTACCTGGTTTTACAACAGCGACCCATTTCTCTGGGGAACCTTTACCGCTACCCATCCGAACCTCTAAAGGTTTTTGAGTAACTGGTTTATCTGGGAAAATTTTAATCCAAACTTTCCCACCCCGTTTGATATAACGAGTCATCGCAATACGTGCTGCTTCGATCTGACGGTTGGTAATCCAAGATGGCTCCAACGCTTGCAGACCATATTCACCAAAGACTACTTCTTTACCACCTTTGGCTTGACCTTTCATGTTTCCGCGATGTGGTCGGCGGAATTTCACACGTTTTGGTAACAGCATGCGTTATTCGCCTCCTTTTGTTACTCCTTTGTTTTTCGTTGGGAGAACTTCACCGCGATAGACCCAAACTTTCACACCGATTTTTCCGTAAGTGGTGTCTGCTTCAGCAAAACCGTAATCGATATCTGCACGAAGCGTGTGAAGAGGAACCGTACCTTCGCTGTAGCCTTCACTACGAGCGATGTCAGCACCGCCCAAACGGCCACTAACCATTGTACGTACACCTTTCGCACCAGAACGAAGAGTACGATTGATTGCTTGTTTCATTGCACGACGGAAAGATACACGACGCTCCAATTGTTGCGCGATGTTTTCTGCTACCAGATGTGCATCGAGCTCCGGAGATTTCACTTCGTAAATGTTGATGTGTACTTTTTTGTCGGTCAATTTCGCGAGTGCAAGGCGAGTCGCTTCTACTTCAGCGCCACCTTTCCCAATAACCATACCAGGTTTCGCAGTGTGGATTGTTACGTTGACACGGTTAGCCATACGTTCGATCTCAACACGAGAAACCGATGCGTCTTTCAAACGTTTTTTGATAAAGTCGCGGATCTTGATGTCTTCATGCAACAGATCAGCGTAGTCTTTACCAGCATACCATTTTGAATCCCAGTCACGGATAATACCTACCCGTAGACCTGTAGGGTTAACTTTTTGACCCAATCTTCTTCCCTCCTTAGTTCGTAATTTAACGCTCGGAGACCACTACAGTAACGTGGCTAGTACGTTTGTTGATACGGCTAGCACGACCTTGTGCACGAGGCATGTAGCGCTTCAAGGTTGGTCCTTCGTCTACAAATGCTTCTGCGACTACCAATGAATTGGTGTCCATGTTTTGGTTGTGCTCTGCATTCGCTACAGCAGATGTAAGTACTTTCTCAATAATCGGCGAAGCGGCGCGAGGAGTAAAACGCAGGATCGCGATTGCTTCTTCAACCGACTTACCACGAATCAGGTCGATTACCAAGCGTACTTTACGGGGAGCGATACGCACATTGCGTGCAATTGCTTTAGCTTGCATCTCATTCCCTCCTCTCGATCAAGCGATCCTCTTACCGTCTTTTCGTCTTTTTATCGTCAGCTGCATGACCTTTGTAAGTACGAGTAGGTGCAAATTCACCTAGCTTGTGACCTACCATGTCTTCGCTCACGTAAACTGGCACATGTTTGCGACCATCATGTACCGCAAAGGTGTGTCCTACAAAGTCAGGAAAAATAGTAGAACGACGAGACCAAGTTTTGATAATTTTCTTTTCGTTTTTTTCGTTGAGCTCTTCAACCTTTTTCAGGAGATGAGCATCGGCGAAAGGCCCTTTTTTCAGGCTACGGCCCATCGACAAAACCTCCCTTCGAGTGAGGTGATCTGTTGCATCACCCTATTTCTTTTTACGACGACGGATGATGTACTTATCAGATGCTTTGTTTTTCTTGCGGGTTTTGTATCCAAGAGTTGGTTTACCCCATGGAGTAACAGGACCTTTACGACCAATCGGTGCACGTCCTTCCCCACCACCGTGTGGATGGTCTACAGGGTTCATTACAGAACCACGAACGGTTGGGCGTTTACCGAGCCAGCGAGAACGTCCTGCTTTCCCGATGTTGATCAATTCATGATCCAAGTTACCAACTTGACCAAGAGTAGCACGGCATTCGAGTAAGATGTAACGCATTTCACCAGAAGTTAAACGGATGATCGCGTATTTTCCTTCTTTCCCGAGTAGCTGAGCAGAAGCTCCAGCAGCACGTACTAACTGTCCGCCAGCACCTGGCTTCATTTCGATATTATGAATTACAGAACCGACTGGAATGTTACGAAGTGGAAGAGCATTACCAACGCGAATGTCTGCTTCAGGACCAGACATTACTTCTTGACCGACTTTCAAACCGCTCGGAGCCAAGATGTAGCGTTTTTCTCCATCTACATAGTTAACCAATGCGATATTCGCAGAACGGTTTGGATCGTACTCGATTGTGGCAACTTTTCCGACGATGCCGTCTTTGTTACGTTTGAAATCGATAATACGATATTTCCGTTTATGACCGCCGCCTTGGTGACGAGTCGTAATACGACCTTGGTTGTTTCGACCTGCTTTTTTCGTTAGTGGAGCAAGCAAAGATTTCTCTGGCTTGTCCGTAGTGATTTCTTCGAAGGTAGAAACCGTCATCTGACGACGAGATGGAGTTGTTGGACGAAAAGATTTAATACCCACTTCATTTCCCTCCTTTTCTCATCAATTATTTATTAGGATTCAAAGATTTCAATTGGCTTGCTATCTGCTGCAAGCTGTACAATCGCTTTTTTCCGCTCAGGTGTACGACCGGTGTAACGACCATAGCGTTTTTGCTTACCAGGAACACGTAAAGTGTTGACGTTCGCAACTTTCACGCCAAAGATCGCTTCCACAGCTTTTCTCACTTCTACTTTGTTCGCACGTACGTCTACTTCAAAAACGTATTTGCCAAGCTCCATATCAGCAGTAGAAGCTTCCGTTACGATCGGACGACGGATGATATCGCGTGGGTCTTTCACTGGCCAAACACCTCCTCAACACGGCTTGCTGCACCACGTGTCATAATGAGCTTATCGTGGTATAAAACATCTAGAACGTTCACGCCATCAGCATGAATTAACTTTACGTTTGGTAGGTTACGAACTGCAAGAGCTGCATTTTGATCCAGAGAATCAGTCACAACAAGTGCTTTTTTCTCTGCACCCAAGCTTTTGAGGACCGCTACCATTTCACGTGTTTTTGGTTGTTCTAGAGTCAAATTATCTAACACTAGCAACTCTTGATCTTTCACTTTGGATGAAAGAGCAGATTTGATAGCAAGACGACGTACTTTTTTAGGAAGCTTGTAAGCGTAGCTACGTGGAGTTGGCCCAAATACCACACCACCGCCTACCCATTGTGGGGAGCGAATGCTACCTTGACGTGCACGTCCCGTACCTTTTTGTTTCCAAGGCTTGCGACCGCCACCACGTACAGCGGAACGGTTTTTCACAGCGTGAGTACCGCGGCGTAGGGATGCTTGTTGCATTACAACTGCATCATGTAAAACTGCCTCGTTTGGTTCAATTCCAAACACCTTATCAGCTAGTTCTACTTCTCCTACCTCTTTGCCGCTCATGTCATATACAGTAACTTTCGGCATATAAGCTCCTCCTTTCTTAAACGATTAGTTTCCTTTAATTGCACTCTTGATGACTACGTAACTGTTCTTAGGACCAGGAACGTTACCTTTAATCAAGAGAAGGTTTTTATCAGCGTCAACCCGAACGATTTCCAAGTTTTGAGTAGTGATACGCTCTCCACCCATGCGTCCTGGTAGGGTTTGACCTTTGAATACGCGAGCTGGATCCGTTGCTCCCAAGGAACCAGGTCCACGATGGTAACGAGAACCGTGACTCATAGGACCACGTGCTTGGTTATGGCGCTTGATCGCACCTGCAAAACCTTTCCCTTTAGAAGTACCAGTAACGTCTACTAGTTCTCCTGCACTAAAGAGGTCTGCTTTCAATTCTGCACCTAGTTCGTACTCACCTACGTTAACTCCACGGATTTCCTTCACAAACTTTTGTGCTTGAGCGTTTGCTTTTTTCGCATGACCCAAAGCAGGTTTGTTAGCGCGAGAGTTATTGTTCTTCTTGGTTACATCTGCATCAAAACCAATTTGAATCGCTTCGTATCCATCGGTTTCAACAACCTTTTTCTGAAGGACAACACATGGTCCAGCTTCTACAACGGTAACTGGTACCACTTGACCATTATCGCTAAAGATCTGTGTCATCCCGATTTTTTTACCGAGAATCCCTTTCACTAGTTACACCTCCTGCCTGTATGAAGTGGTTTTTTACAATTTGATTTCGATATCTACACCCGATGGCAGATCCAAACGCATCAGTGCATCTACGGTTTGTTGCGTAGGATTCACGATGTCGATCAGACGCTTATGAGTGCGCATTTCGAATTGCTCACGGGAGTCTTTATATTTGTGAACCGCCCGTAGGATCGTGTAAACACTTTTCTCTGTTGGCAATGGAATCGGACCAGATACGTTAGCACCTGTGCGCTTCGCTGTATCCACGATCTTCACTGCGGATTGATCCAAGATACGGTGGTCGTAGGCTTTAAGCCGAATGCGAATCTTTTGTTTTGCCATGCTGTTCCCTCCTTTTCGCTCATTTTTAGAAAATGAACTTCTCCACGGAAATTTTCCCCTCGCCGGCCATGGCAAAGGAGCCGGGCGTGTCGGCAACCTTCCGCTTCAACGCTGTTCACAGTCAACATTGGCTATTATATAAGATGAGTGTATGGGATGCAAGAGAAAATCTTCTCTTTTGCGGTAGATTCCATTACTTTATTTTTTGTTCTACTTATTTTAAGAGGAAGCATTTAATTTCAGCAAACATTTTTGTTTGATTCCTCTTGCTTGCTAGCAAATCGTAATCTGGTCTTATTACTCTCTACTCTTCTTTATTAGCTCTTTTCCTTCTCTGTAACCCTCGATCATCCAACCTATTATTCTCCTTGTTTTGATAGTTTCATATTTTTGGGCATCGAGCCAATACCCTAACAGGAGATACAGAAAGATTAATAGACATCATCACACTCTTTAACACTATACCTCTTAGGATTATATGAAAAAACAGCTTCAAATCAAATTGGTGACTATACTGGGCATCTGTATTAGATGAATCTAATTTTTACATCGTTCCACCTAAAAAACACCGAAAGTTTAGATCAATCTATTATTTACTATGCATTCAAAATGGACCAGAGAATACTTATTGTCTGAGCCATGTACTTAATACTTATTTGACTTTTGAGTTTAGGGCTTTTACGAGTGCCCCCTGTAGACGATATAGGAGATTTTTATCAAAGTCCTTTAAGAAAATCGCAAACCAAAGAGCCTGGTTCCCAAATGGAAACCAAGCTCTTTTTTTCTTCTACAAACTTATTAATGGTTATCCTATAATTTCGAAAGGATGCCAGAAAGTAGGAAACCATGTAAGTCTCAAATAAATTGCAACACCTAAAAATAGGAGTGCTATGATCGCAGTCCATAGATCCAGCTTGCTAAATTGAGTATTGTTATACCAAGATCGACTCTTTTTATTACCAAATCCACGTAAATCCATGGCATTAGAGATCGTTTCCACCCGATCCAGACTAGACCAAATCAAAGGGAACAAGATTGTAAATGCTCTCTTAATACGAGAGTTCCGGTGTCCCTTACCCAGTCCCCTTGCCTGCTGCGCTGAAGAGATTTGATTATAATCTCCTTGAACGTTGGGGATGTAGCGGAACGCGATATTTAAAGAGTAAGCAATCTTATAAGGTATCCCTAATTTATGCAAACTACTAGCAAAGACACTAGGGTTAGTAGTCAAAACAAACAATATGGCAAATGGTAGGAGTGCAAGATACTTTACCATTAACGTGAGACAGTAGAACAAAGTTTCTTGTGTAATATCAATATTCCCTATACTAAACAAAATCGTTTGGTGCTTTACATAAATCCCAGCATAAGAGGGAGTCAAGATATTGGTAGTCACAGCTGTTAAGCTAAGGAACAGTATCATAACTAATACGGCTCGACGAATTCTTCGGAAAGGTACCTTTGATATTGGGAATAAGCTAAAGCCTATTATCATCAACACACCAAGTACCCGTATATCGATAAACATAAAGGTACAAGTAGCCCAAATTATAAACAATAAAATTTTCGTTCTAGCATCTAAACGGTGCATCAAGGACTGTTCATTTACATATTGGAACTCCATGTATGTACTCATTGATACACCGCCTGTTCATTATCCATTAAAAACCGGTATAGAACAGAGACCGGAGCAATGTTTAATCTCTCAGCAAGTCCATATAAGCTTGTTGTACGGAGATTAGCTGCTTCTAATAATTCTTGATCTGAGAAGACTTCTACTGTTGGAGCATCAGCCACGATCCGTCCATCCGACAACACAATTGCACGGTCCGTATACTCTAATGCTAGGTGCATATCATGTGTCGCCATAAGTAAGGCAATCCCTTCATGAGTAAGCGAGTTAATAAATTGCATCATTTCCCGATAATGTCGATAGTCCTGTCCTGCTGTTGGTTCATCCAAAAGAAGTAGCTTCGGTTTCATCGAAAGTACGGACGCAATAGAGACACGCTTTTTTTGGCCAAAACTTAAAGCAGAAATTGGCCAATTCCGATACCCTCTTAATCCACAGACCTCCAACGCATGAGCTACTCTATACTCTACCTCTTTTTCATCGAATCCATAGTTACGAGGTCCAAATGCTACTTCTTCCCATACGATTTCTTGTGAGAGCATATGATGAGGGTTCTGCATGACATAACCAATCACTTCTCCATGGTCCGCAATCGACCAACTAGCAGTGTTATTACCATCTAAATAAATATTTCCGCTGTCAGGCTTTAAAATGCCTAGAAGTAGCTGTGAAAGTGTAGATTTACCAGCACCATTATGACCTAGTAAAGCAATTCTTTCATGCTCTCGTATATCTAGCGAAATATTTTTCAAAAGGGGTTTTTGTTTATCATAAGAGAAAGATACTCGCTCTAAATCTACTACGCTATTAGAGCCAAAGGTTTTATTTTGGTAGAACTTTTCATACCCTACCCAATCGTATACTCTTTCTAATTCGTCATATTGCATATCCCATTCATTGATGGAACATGGTGCTTCATCGTAGAACTGAATATTGGCATTTTCCAACGCTTCCAAGAATAACGGATGTCGAAGCCCAGCTTCTTTTAAATAACCTGAAGCTAAGATTTGATGTGGGGATTGATTTGCAACGAGTCGTCCCTCATGTAGCAGGAGAACTCGATCTACTCCCATCTCAAAAACTTCTTCAATACAATGCTCAATAATAATAATGGTCTTGTTGTGTTTCATATTCAATTCATTAATCAACTGCATCATAACAATTGTACTAGCAGGGTCTAGATTGGCAAAAGGCTCGTCAAATAGCAGAATATCTGGGGCTAATACCAGAACACCAGCTAATGCAATTTTCTGCTTTTGACCACCTGACAGCTGGTGAGGTGTATGTTGGATAAAAGATTCCATTCCTACCTGTTGAAGAACAGACTGAACCAACTGATTCATAATGTTTTGAGGTACTCTCTGATTTTCTAGAGCAAATGAAACGTCTTCTCCTACTGTTAATCCAACAAATTGTCCCTCTGGATCTTGCAGGACTGTTCCTACTCTATGAGAAAGATCTCGTAACGTTGCATCTTGTAGATTCACACCGTCAATCTTGATCAAACCTTGTAAATTTCCTCGATAGCTGTTGGGTATCAGCCCATTTAGACAACGAGCAAGGGTCGATTTACCTGAGCCGCTTGGTCCTGCTATCAAGACCTTTTCTCCTGGCCAAATAGAAAAAGTAAGATCTTGGATGGTCGGTTGCTTCACACCATGGTAAGTAAAGGAGAGCTTGCGTGTTGTAATTATTGGATCCATCTGTTAAACCATCCTTTCAAATAAAACCCTCCACTTGGAGGGAGGGTTCTATCAAATTTACCTTTCAATCTCAAGAGAATTTTTGTTTGACTTTCTCTGAGTAAATGCAGTAATCAAAATTAGTCCTAATGTAGATTGGAACGCAAGGTTAGTCAATGTGGGTAGAACGATCCAGCTATACACAGTCTCTGGCGGAATACCTTGTAACAAATAATCAAGAGTTCCAGCTAATCCTAACCCTCCAGCATTTCCTATAACACTGTAGAATAGAATCAAGACACAATGTATCCAGTTGAATTTTCCTTCATTAGGATTAAACCTTTTGTGTAAGTAAATGAAACCTGCAAACATACCAAGAACTCCATTCCCAATACACCAGTTAATCCAAATCTGACCAGTGATCAAATCACCTACAACGTTTCCAAAAAAACCAGCAAAAAACCCAACAAGTGGACCATATAAAGCACCAAAGAGAGTCAATATTACAACGGCAGGACGCAAACTATTTCCTCCCATTGGAATATAACTAGTAGCAAAAGATAAAAGTCCGTATAAAGCTGCGGCGATCCCGATAACTACCACTGTTTGGGTCTTAAGCTGAAAAACGGGCGGTTTTCCTTTTCTCACAAAAGCACATCCTTTCTTTTCTTATCATAAGCTAGAAAACTCAGAGTCTTTACATTCTGTGTGACACTAAGATGCTTGTCCGAAAAAATGTACCACCTCCCTTCTATTTAAGATTTTAATCCGAAGGGGAGATTTTTCGTAATTACGGAAACTATTTATCAACATTATAAAGAATGAAGAGAGAGAAAGCATTTAAAATAAAAAACTTTTTTTGAAAGGCTCCCAATTTTTCTGTTTTTTTCTCATTTTAACTATTGCAAGTATAATACTATAATATTGGAGCATATATGTACAAAGCAAACGCCTTCATAAGTAATTTTTCACTAAACAGCATTTTAGGACTATAGCTTTCCCTTTCTCAAAATATTAACTGTCCTCATCAGGTTAACAATCCAAAAATAGTTCAGCATATAATTTATTCCTTCCAAATCACCTACCTAACCGAAATAAAATAAATACCGAGTGTAAAAATATTATAGACTATTAAGAAAAATTAATTTCCGATAATTTTATTAAATCTTAAATAACACATCCTCTAACACATAACAAAAAGCTGCTGGCATATAGCCAACAGCTTTTTTATATAACCAAATTATTCAAAGATAGCAGTAATGGTACCAGCACCAACGGTACGTCCACCTTCACGGATCGCAAAGCGAGTACCATCTTCAATCGCGATTGGAGCGATCAATTCGATGTTCATTTCAACGTTATCTCCAGGCATGCACATTTCAGTACCTTCTGGAAGTTGAACAACACCCGTTACGTCAGTCGTACGGAAGAAGAATTGAGGGCGATAGTTGGAGAAGAATGGAGTGTGACGTCCACCTTCTTCTTTAGAAAGAACGTATACTTGAGCTTTAAACTTGGTATGTGGTTTCACAGTACCAGGCTTTACAAGTACTTGACCACGTTGGATGTCTTCACGGTTTACACCACGAAGAAGTGCACCTACGTTGTCACCAGCTTCTGCTTGGTCGAGAAGTTTACGGAACATCTCTACACCAGTAACAGTAGTTTTGCGTGTTTCTTCAGCAAGACCGATGATTTCTACTTCATCCCCAACTTTGATAACACCGCGCTCTACACGACCAGTAGCAACGGTACCACGACCAGTAATAGTAAATACATCCTCAACTGGCATCAAGAAGGTTTTGTCAGCGTCACGCTCAGGAGCAGGAACATACTCGTCTACAGCGCTCATCAATTCAACGATTTTGTCAGCGTATTCGCCATTTGGATCTTCCAAAGCTTTCAAAGCAGAACCAGCAATTACAGGAATGTCATCGCCAGGGAAGTTGTACTCGGAAAGAAGTTCACGAACTTCCATCTCAACGAGTTCAAGCAACTCTTCGTCGTCTACCATGTCTACTTTGTTCAAGAATACAACGATGTGTTGTACACCTACAAGGCTGGAAAGCAAGATGTGCTCACGAGTTTGTGGCATTGGACCGTCAGCAGCGGATACAACGAGGATCGCACCGTCCATTTGAGCAGCACCAGTAATCATGTTTTTCACATAGTCAGCGTGACCTGGGCAGTCAACGTGAGCATAGTGACGTTGCTCAGTTTCATACTCAACGTGTGCTGTAGCGATGGTGATTCCACGCTCACGCTCTTCTGGAGCTTTATCGATTTGGTCGTAAGCAGTAGCAGTTGCTCCACCAGTTTTAGTTGCAAGTACAGTAGTGATCGCAGCAGTTAGAGTGGTTTTACCGTGGTCAACGTGACCAATGGTACCAATGTTAACGTGTGGCTTTGTACGCTCAAATTTAGCTTTTGCCATGAGTTAATGTCCTCCCTTATCGGAAAAGAAAAATGTTAGTTTTAAATAAGATGTATAAGTCAGGGAAGCGAGGACGCTTCACCAGACTGTGAAAATTATGTTAGATCAAAGCATCAGTTACCTGAAGCTTTTTTGATGATCTCATCAGAAATATTACGTGGAACTTCTTCATAATGGTCGAACTCCATTGAGAAGTTACCGCGACCTTGGGTACGGGAACGTAGGCTTGTAGCATAACCAAACATTTCCGCTAGAGGTACCATAGCACGAACTACTTGGCCACCGCTACGAGATTCCATACCCTCTACGCGTCCACGACGAGAGCTGACATCCCCCATAACGTCACCCATGTATTCCTCTGGCATGGTAACTTCTACTTTCATAATTGGCTCCAAAAGTACTGCATTACATTTAGACTTAGCAGCTTTCAAAGCCATAGACCCAGCGATCTTAAATGCCATCTCCGAGGAGTCGACATCATGGTAAGATCCATCTACAAGAGTTGCACGAATGTCAACAAGAGGATATCCTGCTAGGACACCATTTTGCATGGACTCTTCGATTCCGTTTTGAACTGCTGGGATGTATTCACGTGGAACGACACCACCAACAATTTTGTTCACGAACTCGAAGCCAGCACCCTCTTCCAACGGTTCGAACTCGACCCAAACATGACCAAATTGTCCTTTACCACCAGATTGGCGAACAAATTTCCCTTCCACTTTTGCAGAGCCACGGAAAGTTTCTTTGTATGCAACCTGAGGTGCACCAACATTTGCTTCTACTTTGAATTCACGTTTCATCCGGTCTACGATAATGTCAAGGTGAAGCTCACCCATACCACCAATAACCGTTTGTCCCGTTTCTTCATCGGTGTAAGCTTTGAAGGTTGGATCTTCTTCAGCCAATTTAGCTAAAGCAATACCCATTTTATCTTGATCACTCTTGGTTTTTGGTTCAATTGCAACCTCGATAACTGGTTCTGGGAAGGTCATGGATTCTAGGATAATAGGATGCTTCTCATCACAGAGAGTATCACCAGTCGTAGTATCCTTCAGACCAACCGCAGCTGCAATATCTCCAGAGTAAACTTCTGGAATCTCTTCCCGGCTGTTTGCGTGCATCTGTAGGATCCGACCTACACGTTCACGTTTGTCCTTCGTAGTGTTCACTACATAGGAGCCAGATTTGAGAGTTCCGGAGTAGACACGGAAGAATGTTAATTTCCCAACATATGGATCGGTCATGATCTTGAACGCAAGTGCCGCAAAAGGCTCTTCGTCGCTAGATTCACGCTTCGATTCCGTTCCGTCTGGTAGTTCACCAGTAATAGCTGGTACATCCAGAGGAGATGGTAGGTATGCAATAACTGCATCCAACAATGGTTGAACACCTTTGTTTTTATAAGAAGATCCGCAAAGAACTGGAGTGATTTGAACGTTACATACACCTTTACGAAGGGCACTAACGATCTCCTCTTCTGTCAATTCTTCTCCTTCGAGGTATTTTTCCATTAGCTCTTCATCGAGCTCGGCAACTGCCTCTATAAGAGCAGTACGGTATTCTTCTGCTTTGTCTTTATACTCATCTGGGATCTCAACTTCTTCCGAAGTGGTACCCAAGTCATCTGTATAGATGATTGCCTTCATTTTGACTAGGTCAATCATACCTAGGTATTCGCTTTCTGCACCAATTGGTAATTGAATTGGTACAGCATTCGCACGAAGACGGTCTTTCATTTGTTCTACAGCACTGTAGAAATCAGCGCCAGTGATATCCATTTTGTTAACATATGCAATACGAGGAACTCGATAAGTATCCGCTTGTCTCCAAACAGTCTCAGATTGAGGTTCTACGCCACCTTTAGCGCAGAATACACCAACCGCACCGTCTAGAACGCGGAGGGAACGCTCAACTTCTACAGTAAAATCAACGTGTCCCGGAGTATCAATGATGTTAATCCGATGACCTTTCCACTGAGCGGTAGTAGCAGCAGAGGTAATGGTAATACCGCGCTCCTGCTCTTGCTCCATCCAGTCCATCGTAGCAGCACCTTCGTGCACTTCTCCGATTTTGTGAACGCGACCGGTATAGAAAAGAACCCGTTCGGTAGTAGTTGTTTTACCTGCGTCGATGTGAGCCATGATCCCAATGTTCCGTGTATCTTGCAAGGAGAACTCACGTGCCATCGGATATGTCTCCCTTCCTAATCACAGGGTTGTTGTGAAGATTACCAACGATAGTGAGCAAACGCACGGTTCGCTTCTGCCATACGGTGGGTATCTTCTTTTTTCTTAACAGCTGCACCAGTGTTGTTTGCAGCATCTAAGATTTCATTCGCAAGACGGTCTACCATGGTTTTTTCATTGCGAAGACGAGCGTAGCTCACCAACCAACGAAGTCCAAGGCTCGTACGACGTTCTGGTTTTACCTCGATTGGTACTTGGTAGTTAGCACCACCAACACGGCGTGCTTTTACTTCCAATACTGGCATTACGTTTTTAAGTGCTTGCTCAAAAACTTCCATTGGGTCATTGCCAGAACGTTCACGAATGAGGTCGAATGCTTCATAAAGTAGTCCTTGTGCTGTTCCTTTTTTCCCGTCATACATCAGTCGGTTGATCAAGCGAGTGACCAACTTACTATTGTAAATAGGATCTGGAAGCGTATCACGGCGAGGTACTGGTCCTTTACGTGGCATGCTTTCCCCTCCTTTTCTATAACATTTCTAACTTCAGTAGTCAATCATTTACTTTACTTTTTAGGACGTTTCGCACCGTATTTAGAACGAGCTTGCATACGGTTTTGAACACCTGCGGTATCTAGCGCACCACGAACGATATGGTAACGTACCCCTGGTAAGTCTTTTACACGACCACCACGCACGAGAACCACGCTATGCTCTTGCAAGTTATGTCCGATCCCTGGGATGTAAGCTGTAACCTCAATCCCGTTGGAGAGACGTACACGAGCATATTTCCGAAGAGCGGAGTTAGGCTTTTTCGGTGTCATCGTACCTACACGAGTACATACACCACGTTTTTGTGGAGAGCTCTGTGCTACCTCGGTCTTTTTAAAGCTGTTGTAACCAAATTGAAGTGCTGGAGACTTAGATTGGGTTACTTTATCTTTACGACCTTTACGAATCAACTGGTTGATTGTTGGCATTCTTTGTACCTCCTTACTTTAGCAAGAGTTATAGACCACAGATCCAGGCGGATCATAATGAGCAAAAAGGAAACAACTAGCATTTGTAACTAGAAGTTCATGTGACTCAATGTATCCGTAACACCATGCATGAGCAGGCGTCTGTTATCTGGGCAAATCATGGTTTTAACAAAATCTTGGGTTTCACTGCCGGCTCGTTGACTTTTGTCAAACTTATGAAGGCCCAAGCACACGAGAGTATCTTACCATTCACAAACCAGAGTGTCAATAAAAAGATAAGGAGGAAAGAGAGTTATCCCTCTCCTCCCTTTTATTAACAAAAATCCACGGATTAATCTACTAATACTTTTTCTGGTAAACCGTAGTCCTCTGCCCCTACTTCATTGGCAGTTTGGACTTTCATGGAACGATATCGGTTCATTCCGGTTCCTGCTGGCACCAGTTTTCCGATAATAACATTCTCTTTAAGCCCTAAGAGACGGTCTACTTTTCCTTTGATCGCTGCATCGGTCAAGACACGAGTCGTCTCCTGGAAAGATGCCGCAGACAAGAAGGATTCTGTCTCAAGAGATGCTTTGGTAATACCAAGAAGTATTGGACGTGCAACCGCAGGCTCTTCTCCTTTTAAGAGAGTCTTACGGTTTGCTGCTTCAAACTCATGGATATCAACAACAGATCCTGGTAGTAGCTCTGTTTGTCCAGCATCCATCACACGTACTTTCCGCATCATTTGACGGATCATAACCTCTACGTGCTTATCGTTGATTTCTACCCCTTGTAGGCGGTATACCTTTTGTACTTCTTGTAAGATATACTCTTGAACCCCTTTGGTTCCTTTGATCCGAAGTAATTCCTTCGGATCGATCGAACCTTCCGTGAGTTCATCCCCGACTTCCACTGTATCCCCTATATCTACGCGGATACGGGAACCATAAGGAACTGTGTGAACACGAGATTCTACTTCACCTTCGATCTCTACTTCGCGACGATCTTTGACCTCTCGAATATCGATCACTTTCCCTGTCACTTCACTGATAACTGCTTGCCCTTTTGGATTACGTGCTTCAAATAGCTCCTGAATACGAGGTAGACCTTGAGTAATATCGTCTCCCGCTACCCCACCAGTATGGAAGGTACGCATGGTGAGCTGGGTACCTGGCTCTCCAATAGACTGAGCAGCAATAATTCCAACTGCTTCTCCAATTTCTACTTGGTTACCGAGTGCTAAGTTACGACCATAACACTTTTTACATACTCCATGCTTGGTACGACAAGCAAGTACCGAACGGATCACAAGACGATCAATTCCTGCTTCTATAATCTCAGAAGCTTTCTCTTCGTCGATCATTTCATTACGTCCAACAATCACTTCTTGGGTCTGTGGATGGCGTATTGTTTCAAACGCTACCCGACCTTCAATGCGATCATATAGATCTTCAATGATTTCGTTACCTTCTTGAATTCGGCTAACCAATTGACCTCTATCCGTTCCACAATCCTCTTCTCGAACAATTACATCTTGTGCCACATCGACAAGACGACGGGTGAGATAACCAGAGTCAGCGGTACGCAGTGCAGTATCAGCAAGACCTTTTCGCGCACCGTGTGTGGAGATGAAGTACTCCAATACAGTCAAACCTTCACGGAAGTTAGTACGAATCGGTTGCTCGATAATTTTACCTGCTGGGTTGGCCATTAGACCCCGCATACCTGCAAGCTGTGTAATCTGAGAAACGTTACCCCGCGCTCCAGAGTTTGCCATCATGAAGATCGGGTTGTATCTTCCCATGTTTCTCATCAGAACTTCGGTAACACGATCTTTGGCTTTACTCCAGATCGAGATAACACGCTCATAACGTTCATCATCCGTAATTAAACCACGACGATACTGTTTCATTACTGTTTGAACTTGTTGATCCGCTTCTGTTAGGATATTTTGCTTTTCCTCTGGTACATTAACATCGGAAACAGACATGGTAATACCAGCTTTAGTAGAGTAGGTATATCCTAGTGCCTTAATCCGATCCAGAATCACAGAAGTCATCATCGTTCCAAAGCGACGGAAGCACTCTGCAACAATCGCTCCTAGATCTTTCTTACGAAGAGCACCAACTTCTGGCATCGCCTGAATAAACTCTAGAACGTTGGCACCTTTTTCAAAAATAAAGTATTGATCTGGAGTTGCTTGGAAATTCTTTTTACCTGGTTCGTTAATGAAAGGAAACTCCTCTGGGAAAATCTCATTGAATATCAATTTCCCGACGGTCGTGACTAAGAGTGCCTTTCTTTGCGCTTCTGTAAGCGAGGTCTTCTTCAAGATCCTAGCCGGAACTGCAATACGCGAGTGCAAGGAGACATATTCATTTTGGTAAGCATTGATCGCTTCCCCGATCGAGGTAAAAATGGACCCTTCGCCTTTTTCCCCTTCTTTTTGAACAGTGAGGTAATAACTACCCAATACCATGTCTTGAGAAGGAGTAGCAACTGGTTTTCCGTCTTTCGGGTTCAAGATGTTTTGTGCTGCAAGCATCAGCAAGCGAGCTTCTGCCTGTGCTTCTGCAGACAGCGGAACGTGAACCGCCATTTGGTCACCGTCGAAATCCGCATTGTACGCCGTACAGACAAGCGGATGCAAACGAATAGCGCGCCCTTCTACTAAAATTGGTTCAAAGGCCTGAATACCTAGACGGTGAAGCGTAGGAGCACGGTTCAAAAGTACTGGATGTTCTTTAATCACTTCTTCTAGAACATCCCAAACTTCTGGGTGAATCCGTTCTACTTTGCGTTTCGCACTCTTAATGTTATGTGCTAACCCTTTTGCTACCAATTCCTTCATCACAAAAGGTTTGAATAGTTCTAGGGCCATTTCTTTCGGTAGACCACACTGATACATTTTCAAGTTTGGTCCCACAACAATTACGGAACGACCTGAGTAGTCAACCCGTTTTCCGAGCAAATTCTGGCGGAAACGACCTTGTTTCCCTTTCAACATATGGGAGAGGGATTTCAAAGGACGATTACCAGGACCTGTAACTGGTCGACCACGACGACCATTATCAATTAACGCATCGACTGCCTCTTGAAGCATCCGCTTTTCGTTTTGTACGATAATATCTGGTGCACCAAGATCCAATAGTCTTTTGAGACGATTGTTCCGGTTAATAACACGACGATATAGGTCATTCAAGTCCGAAGTTGCAAAGCGTCCCCCATCCAACTGAACCATAGGACGAAGTTCTGGAGGAATAACAGGAAGTACATCTAATACCATCCACTCTGGATTGTTCAGAGAAGAACGGAATGCTTCTAGTACTTCTAAACGTTTTACAGCACGATTACGACGTTGGCCTTGCGCTGTGGAAAGTTCTTCTTTTAGAAGTTCTACTTCCCGGTCTAGATCAATATCGCCAAGTAACCGTTTGATCGCTTCTGCACCCATCATAGCAGTGAATGATTTGCCGTATTTCTCACGGTAGTTGCGGAATTCTTTCTCTGACAGAAGTTGTTTTTTCTCTAGAGGAGTAGGACCTGGGTCCACTACAACATAGGAAGCAAAATAGATAATCTCTTCTAACGAACGAGGAGACATATCTAGTACCAGACCCATCCGGCTAGGAATTCCTTTGAAGTACCAAATATGCGAAACAGGAGCAGCTAACTCAATGTGACCCATCCGTTCACGGCGAACTTTACTGCGGGTAACTTCTACCCCACAACGATCACAAACTACGCCTTTATAACGAACACGTTTGTATTTTCCGCAGTGACACTCCCAGTCTTTTTGCGGTCCAAAAATCTTTTCGCAAAAAAGACCTTCTTTTTCCGGTTTGAGCGTCCGGTAGTTAATCGTTTCCGGCTTTTTCACCTCTCCTCGAGACCAGGAGCGGATTTTTTCCGGAGAGGCCAAGCCGATTTTCATATATTCAAAGTTGTTAACATCGAGCACTGGGCATTCCTCCCTCAGGATTCATCCCGTTGGTAGATGATAGCAAGATCAAGTAGTTTCATATACTTGATTTAGCTAATTAAGAGAGGAAGAAAGGAAACTTGATTGGCTATTTCCTTTCCTCTATCTCTTCTACCTTTTGGAATTACTCTTGTGAATTGGTTTTTAAACCATCCTCTTCGCCTAGTTCATATGGCAAGTTGTCAGAGGAAGGCTCATCCTCGTCATCCAACTCACGCATTTCAATCTCCTGTTCATCTCCTGACAGGATCTTGACATCCATCCCCAGACTCTGAAGCTCTTTGATTAATACTTTAAAGGACTCTGGAACACCCGGTTCCGGAACATTTTCACCTTTGACAATCGCTTCGTACGTTTTCACACGACCAACTACATCATCAGACTTGACAGTGAGAATCTCTTGAAGAGTGTATGCAGCCCCGTATGCTTCAAGTGCCCATACCTCCATCTCCCCAAATCTTTGACCACCGAACTGCGCTTTACCTCCCAATGGTTGCTGAGTAACAAGCGAATAAGGTCCAGTGGAACGAGCATGGATCTTGTCATCGACCATATGTGCCAGCTTGATCATATACATTACCCCAACGGTAACGCGATTCTCAAACGGTTCACCTGTACGACCGTCGTAAAGGACTGTTTTTCCATCACGAGCAAGCCCAGCTTCTTCTAGGGTATCAAATACATCGTTCTCTGTAGCACCGTCAAATACCGGAGTAGCCATATGAAGTCCCAAGGATCGAGCGGCCATACCTAAATGGACTTCCAATACCTGACCGATATTCATCCGAGATGGTACCCCAAGCGGATTGAGGACTACTTGAACAGGAGAGCCATCTGGTAAGAAAGGCATATCCTCTTCTGGCATAATACGTGCGATAACCCCTTTATTACCGTGACGTCCAGCCATTTTGTCCCCTTCGGAGATCTTCCGTTTTTGGGCGATGTATACACGTACTAGGTGATTTACACCAGGAGATAGCTCATCTCCATTTTCACGAGTAAATACTTTTACATCGACTACGATTCCATCTTGGCCATGTGGTACACGTAGGGAGGTGTCTCGAACTTCCCGAGCTTTTTCTCCAAAGATCGCATGCAAGAGACGTTCTTCTGCAGTTAGTTCTGTAACTCCTTTTGGTGTTACTTTCCCAACCAAAATATCTCCAGCTTTAATCTCTGCACCAACACGAATGATACCGCGCTCATCCAGATTCTTTAGCGCTTCTTCCCCAACGTTTGGAATATCACGAGTAATCTCTTCTGGACCAAGTTTCGTATCACGAGCTTCCGATTCATGTTTCTCAATGTGGATGGAAGTGTAGACATCTTCTTTTACCAATTTCTCACTTAAGAGAATCGCATCCTCGTAGTTGTAGCCTTCCCAAGTCATAAAAGCTACTACTACGTTGCGTCCAAGTGCCATTTCACCTTGTTCTGTAGAAGGACCATCAGCAAGGGTAGTTCCCTTGACGACTTTTTCTCCTTTGCGAACAACTGGGCGTTGGTTGATACTTGTACCTTGGTTGGAACGAGTAAACTTGGTAATTTTATAGCGATCCAAGTCGCCTTTTACTAATTTTCCATCTACCTCTTCTTCATGACGAACACAAATTTCATCGGCGGTCACTCGTTCAACAGTTCCTGGACGTTTGGCCAAGATCATTACTCCTGAGTCACGAGCTGCAATATGCTCCATACCAGTTCCGATAAACGGTGCTTCTGGCTTGAGAAGCGGTACTGCCTGACGTTGCATGTTAGATCCCATCAGTGCCCGGTTGGAGTCATCATTTTCCAAGAACGGAATACAAGCCGTTGCAACAGATACTACTTGCTTTGGTGATACATCCATGTAGTCAACTCGATCACGTGGAACAGAGATAATTTCATCACGATAACGGACTGTGGTAGTCTCATTCGCAAACGTGTTATCTTCATTCAACTGTGCATTTGCCTGTGCTACATAGTAAGCATCCTCTTCATCAGCCGTCAGGTAATCAATGCGTTCTGTCACTTGACCCGTCTCCGGATCTACCCGGCGATATGGAGTTTCGATGAACCCATAATCATTAATCCGCGCGAAACTTGACAGCGAGTTGATCAAACCAATGTTTGGACCCTCAGGAGTTTCAATAGGACACATACGACCATAGTGAGAATGATGGACATCTCGAACTTCAAAGCCAGCACGTTCCCGTGTAAGACCACCAGGTCCAAGTGCCGAGAGACGACGCTTATGCGTTAACTCAGCTAACGGGTTGGTCTGATCCATAAACTGAGAAAGCTGTGAACTACCAAAGAACTCTTTGATGGAGGCGATTACTGGACGAATGTTGATCAACGCTTGAGGCGTGATCGCATTCGCATCTTGAATCGACATACGTTCTCTAACCACACGTTCCATACGAGACAAACCGATTCGGAACTGATTTTGGAGAAGTTCCCCAACAGATCGTAGACGACGGTTCCCGAGATGGTCGATATCATCAGTGCTACCTACTCCATGCAACAAGTTGATAAAGTAGTTGATGGAAGAAATAATATCCGCAGGCGTAATATGCTTAACACTATCATCTACTTCTGCGTTAGAGATTACCTTGATCTCTTTCTGATCATCTACTTGGGAGTAGATCGAAACAGTCTGAAGACGAATCTCTGTATCTTCTGGAACTCCACCACGAACATGATGATCTTTGAGACCATAAGCACGTTCGCCAGTCAGGTAAGGGAGAACTCGATCCAAGAGACGACGCTCTAAAGTAGAACCAGCCTCTGCTAAAACCTCACCTGTTTCTGCATCCACAATGGTCTCAGCAAGCTTTTGATTCAAGAGACGATTTTTGATGTGGAGTTTTTTGTTCATCTTGTAACGCCCGACATTGGCTAGATCATAGCGTTTTGGATCAAAGAAGCGTGAATATAATAAGCTTCGTGCATTATCAGCCGTAGGAGGTTCGCCAGGTCTCAAGCGCTCATAGATCTCGATCAGTGCTTTTTCTGTGTTCCCTGTGTTGTCTTTGTCGAGTGTGTTACGTATGTACTCGTCATCACCCAACAGGTCCAAAATCTCAGCATCACTACTAAAACCAAGGGCACGCAAAAGAACCGTTACTGGGATTTTTCGTGTACGATCAATACGTACGTAGATAATATCCTTCGCATCGGTTTCTAGCTCCAACCAAGCACCCCGGTTCGGAATCACTGTAGCAGTATAAGTTGGTTTCCCGTTTTTATCGACTTTCGTGTTATAATACACAGAAGGCGAACGAACCAACTGACTTACAATGACACGCTCCGCACCGTTATAGATGAATGTTCCCGTATCAGTCATCAACGGGAAATCCCCCATAAATACTTCTTGCTCTTTTACTTCACCGGTCTCTTTATTGATGAGACGAACTTTGACACGTAAAGGAGCAGCATAGGTAACTTGGTGGTCCTTGGACTCTTCCAACGTATATTTGGGTTCACCCAAGCTGTAATCGATAAATTCTAGCACTAAATTCCCAGTGAAATCTTCGATTGGCGAAATGTCTTGAAACATTTCACGAAGACCAACATCTAAAAACCACTGATAGGATTTTTGCTGAATCTCGATTAGGTTGGGTAGATCCAATACCTCATTGATGCGGGCGTAACTTCGACGTTGACGCCGACCACACTGGACAAGTTTACCAGCCAATCCAAACTCCCCCCTCAAACCCAATCGCGTATGCACGAAAGGAAACATACGGAAAAGAAAGGTATAAAATAAGATAGAATCAGAAAAGAATCTATCTTTTTTCCACGTTAGCGCATTGTAATCTATTACTCCATCTTTTCCATCAAATAGAAAAGATAAACTACTTACAGGCCCTTTTTTCCATAAAAAAATGCAGGAAACTTCCTCGCAGCTGCTCGTTGTGGTAGGCATGATGGTAGGAAATCTGCATTTGGAGAAATGGACAAGTAGTGGAAATAATAGACTTCATGCATTTTCTAACACTAGCATAATAGTCAAATCATGTCAACGACATTGTGCAACAAGAATCCAATACCCTTTATCCTTCGTAACCACTTCCACTTTATCGTAAACCTCTTCCAACTTTCTCACTGCAGAAGAAGCACCTTGTTGTTTTCGAATCACAATCCACAACTTTCCATTTGGATTCATATAATCTCTGGCTTTCTCGAAGAAATCATAGATTTGTTTTTTTCCTATTCGGATCGGTGGATTCGTAATGATGTGATGATACAAACCAGTTACTTCTTGAAATCCATCACTCGGAAAAATGGTAACGCGCTCCGTTACTCGATTAAGAGCTGCATTTTCTTTTGCCAACTCTATTGCACGCTGATTTATATCAACCATCGTTACGTTTGAAGTCGAAAATATTTTGGCAACCGAGATACCGATGGGTCCATAACCACAGCCTAAATCTAGTACATCTGACTGATCTTCTATATCAAGTGATTCAATAAGAATTCGGCTTCCTTGATCAATTCCTTTTTTGGAAAAAACACCTGCGTCCGAAAGAAAACGAAAGGATTGTCCACGGAGTTCAGTGATAATTTCCCGTTGATCCGTGATGGAAGATGGTTTCGAGGAATAATAGTGGTCGCTCATACGGATTCTCCTTTTCCTTAATCGGAAATAGAGTAAAACCCGCCGACCTGTGACGGCGGGTATAACAGGCAATAACTTACTTAACTTCTACAGATGCGCCAGCTTCTTCAAGATCAGCTTTGATTTTTTCAGCATCTTCTTTCGAAACGCCTTCTTTAATTGGAGCAGGAGTTCCGTCTACCAATGCTTTCGCTTCTTTCAAACCAAGACCAGTGATTCCGCGAACAACTTTAATTACGTTGATTTTGGAAGAACCAGCACCAGTTAGGATTACGTCGAATTCAGTTTGCTCAGCAGCTGCTTCTCCAGCGCCGCCACCAACCATTGCTACAGGTGCTGCAGCGGTTACACCAAATTCTTCTTCAATTGCTTTTACTAGATCGTTCAATTCGAGAACGGTCATGTTTTTTACAGCTTCTAAGATCTGCTCTTTACTCATGAGAGAGTGCCTCCTTAAGATTGTGGGGTTTGTTTTTTAGATACATGCTGTTTCTAGCAAACTATAACAGCTATTAAGCTTCGGTAGCTTCAGCGCCTTCTCCATCTTTCTCAGCAACTGCTTTAACAGCAAGCGCAAGATTGCGCATAGGTGCTTGCAGTACAGAAAGAAGCATAGAGAGAAGACCTTCGCGAGATGGTAGAGTAGCAAGAGCTTTAATTTCTTCTAGTTCTACTACACGACCTTCTACTACACCGCCTTTAATTTCGAGTTCTTTGTTCTCTTTTGCGAAGTTATGAAGAACTTTCGCAGGAGCAACAATGTCCTCTTCACTAAATGCGATTGCGCTAGGACCAGTGAGGTGTTGATCTAAACCAGTTAGACCTACTTTCTCAGTAGCGCGTTTGGTCAGGGTGTTCTTCAATACTTTAAAATCTACCCCTGCTTCACGTAATTGTTTTCGAAGTTCGGTCATCTGTTTTACAGTCAGACCACGATAGTCAGTAATGATCGTACTTTTGCTAGCAGTTAGCTTTTGAGCAATCTCTTCGACTACCAACTTTTTCTCTTCAATCGCTTTGGACACGGGGACACCTCCTCATCTGATACTTCATACGCATAAAAAAAGCCTTCGCAGACAGACGAAGGCAGGATGTAAGTATCACAATCCAAGTTACCTCGGTAGGATCTTATGCCATCCGGCCCCTACTGTCTACGGTTCAGTCATATATAGTTCTCGTCAAACGGCAAGATGAATTATATCCACCTAAACTTAGTTTGTCAAGATTTTCTTATCGGCTAAGTGTAGCAGAATCTACTGCTACTCCAGGTCCCATCGTAGAAGAAACAGTTACACTCTTCATATAGGTACCTTTTGCAGCCGCTGGTTTCGCTTTTAATAGAGCATCTACAAGAACTTGCAGGTTCTCTTCTAATTTTTGGGTATCGAAAGATACTTTACCAATCGCTGCATGAATGTTCCCTGCTTTGTCAGCACGGTATTCAATTTTACCAGCTTTGATATCGTTGATCGCTTTTTCAACTTCGAATGTTACAGTACCTGTTTTTGGGTTTGGCATAAGACCTTTTGGACCGAGTACACGACCCAAACGACCTACTTGACCCATCATATCAGGAGTAGCAACGACTACATCGAAATCGAACCAGCCTTGTTGTACCTTGTTGATCATGTCTTCATCCCCAACAAAGTCCGCTCCAGCTGCTTCAGCCTCTTTCGCTTTTTCCCCTTTAGCAAAAACGAGCACACGTTTGGTTTTCCCTGTACCGTGTGGAAGAACCACTGCACCTCTAACTTGTTGATCCGCTTTTTTGGTGTCAATTCCCAAGCGGAAAGCAGCTTCTACTGTTTCGTCAAACTTAGCAGTGGAAACCTCTTTTACTAAGTTTAATGCCTCACTAGGTGAGTATTGTTTTTCGCGATCTACTTTTGCAATAGCATCACGATATTTTTTACCATGTTTAGCCACTATGATTTCCTCCCTTCGTGGTCTTAACGGATATACCTCCCACATTGCGATGAACCGTGGCGGATCCATCGCAGCACACCATCATTAGTCTACGATGGTGATTCCCATGCTACGTGCAGTTCCTTCTACCATTTTCATAGCAGATTCAACATTTGCAGCATTGAGGTCAGGCATTTTGGTTTCTGCGATTTCACGCACTTTATCGCGGCTTACTTTTGCCACTTTATTGCGGTTTGGCTCGCCAGAACCTTTTTCGATTCCTGCAGCTTTAAGCAGAAGAACTGCTGCTGGAGGAGTCTTGGTAATGAAAGTAAAGGAGCGGTCTTCAAATACAGTAATTTCTACTGGAATAATGAGACCAGCTTGTTCTTGAGTGCGGGCGTTGAATTCTTTACAAAAGCCCATGATGTTAACACCCGCTTGTCCGAGTGCTGGACCTACAGGTGGTGCTGGATTTGCTTTACCAGCAGGGATTTGTAGCTTGACCACTTTGATCACTTTTTTGGCCATGCTGACTTACCTCCTTCAAACATGTGGTTTTCTCGGGTTTTACCCTCCCACGGTAGATACGGAAGCAGATGCTTCTATATCCGCCCCGAAGACGGGGGTAACAAACAAAAATACTTTATCATAAAAGGACTCTTTAGACCAAATCTTTTTTGGTTTAAAGTTTTTCCACTTGATAATAGTCGAGTTCCACAGGTGTCTCCCGACCAAACATATTGACCATTACTTTTAGCTTTTCTCGATTCAAATCGATCTCTTCGATGGAACCAACAAAATTTGCGAACGGTCCTTCTTTTACTTTTACCTGCTCGCCGACTTCAAAGTTAGAAACCGCTCGCGCTTCCTCCAGCCCCATCTGGTTTAAGATCGCTACGACCTCATCAGGCATGAGGGCTGTGGGCTTAGAACCGGCTCCCGATGAGCCCACGAAACCTGTTACACCTGGAGTATTCCGTACCACGTACCACGAATCATCGGTCATGATCATTTCGACCAACACATAACCAGGAAAAACCTTGCGCATTACGCTTTTTTTCTTTCCTTCTTTGTGTTCGATCTCTTCTTCCATCGGAACGAGTACCCGAAAGATTTTATCTTGCATCTCCATTGAATGAACTCGTTTCTCCAGGTTTGTTTTCACTTTGTTCTCATACCCGGAATAGGTGTGAACCACATACCAATTCTTTTCCATGATATAACCCCTTACGCGATCAGTCCCGAACTCTTCGTCGACACTATTCTGTGATCCATTGGACCAATTGGCCGATTGCCATATCCACTAGGAAAAAGAAGATGGCGAGCACGACAATGGTGGAAAGTACAACCAATGTGTAGTTCGTCATCTCTTTACGATCAGGCCAACGAACTTTCTTCAGCTCTTGCATACAATTACGAATAAAACCAGTGGTCCCAGTAAAACTTCTCTTGATCCCACGGCCAATGTTCGCGATAACAGCCATGCTGTCACCCCCACCTTCTTATCATTCCGGATTACTTGGTTTCACGGTGTACAGTGTGAGCGTTGCAACGTGGGCAATGTTTGCGGAGCTCCATACGGTCTGGGTGCTTCCGCTTATTTTTGGACAATGTATAATTACGCTCTTTACAAGCGGTACATGCCATAGTAACTACTACACGCATCGACTTGGCACCTCCTTATATATCCAACTATCCGTTTCCGTAGGCATAGAAAATACCCAAACTACATTATCATAAGCGGGTTTTCCTGTCAATGTAAGCCCTTGTCTGTTCTACCATCATTGCCATTTTCAAAATATATGATAACGAAAGTTTTTGTCGTTTTCTAGGAGGAGTATGGCGGTTTTTGTCGAAAACATTGGTTATACATAGAAAAAACCCCCTGCTGCAACAGGGGATTTATAGAGAAATTTCGCGTATTTCTAGATACTTTTCCAATTTTCGTTTGACTCGTTGCAATGCGTTGTCGATCGATTTCACGTGTCGATTTAAATCTACGGCGATCTCCTGATAAGATCTTCCGTCTAGGTATAACATGAGCACCTTCCGCTCAAGGTCACTCAAAATTTGCGAAATTTTATTCTCAATATCACTATATTCCTCTTGATTAATATAGATCTCTTCTGGATTTAACCTTCCTCCGGTCAGTGTGTCATACAAAGTACGATCGGAGTCATCATGACTAGGCTTGTCCAAGGAGACGTATGAATTGAGAGGAATATGTTTTTGCCTAGTAGCTGTTTTGATTGCGGTAATAATTTGACGAGTGATACAAAGTTCTGCAAATGCCTTAAAGGAGGCTAACTTTTCGCCACGGAAATCTCGAATGGCCTTATACAAGCCAATCATACCCTCTTGAACAATATCTTCGTGGTCAGCGCCAATCAAAAAATAAGAGCGTGCTTTTGCTCGAACAAAGTTTTTGTATTTGTTGATCAGGTACTCTAAGGCTGATTGGTCTCCTAATCTAGTTCCTATTACCAAATCTTCATCTGCCATCAACTGATAGTCTACCGACGTTACGACATCTTCTTCTAATATCGCACTAGTTTGAAGATTTAAAATCAAAAACCATCCCCCCGACCAAGATAGCATAAATTCTGCAAAACTTATTATATCGGAACTATTACAAAAACGTCAATTTTTCCCCTATTTTTTCCTTCTCCATTTTTCAAATTTTTTCTTTAAGTCAATAGATAACAGATCTCCCAGTGTATTTTTTGGAGAGACCTGTTCTTTTTTATCTAGTTTCTGACTTAATCGCTGTTTAGCAGTATGAATATCTTGTACTAGTTCACGTGAAGAAATACGATAAGCACCTTGTCCAAACACCATTCGTTGCTCTAGGAAATCGGAGGTAGCAACAAAGATATTGCGATGGGGATTTTTATTTCTTCGTACAAACTGCTCTATGTACTCATCAGCTGTCTCTTCTTTTTGAGTATAGATCACCTCTACTTTTTCTCGAATTTCTGTCATTTGTCCGCCTGGTGTATTGTGAGCATCAAAGACGAGTATCACTCTTCTGCCAGTAATCGCTTGATACTCGGATAGGTCTTGGATTAAGGTAGTCCTCGCTTGTTCTAAATTGCCTGAGGTCCACTTGAGATTGGTAGTAGTACCTATCACATTATATCCATCTACTACCAGCCACTCGTCAATTTTTTTAGCCATCTACCTGTCTCCCTCGCATCACTTCATAGAGGAATATACCAGTTGCGACAGATGCATTGAGAGAGGATACTTTCCCTTTCATTGGAAGTTTAGCCAAAAAATCACATTTTTTCTTTAAGAGAGGACTAATTCCTTGACCTTCATTTCCAATAACCAAAGCGAGCGGCATACGATAGTCGAGTTGATGATATTCTTGTTTCGCTTCCCCTGCTGTTCCGACTAACCAGATACCTTGTTTTTTCAAATCATCTGCTAAACGGTTGAGATTTGCTACCCTAGCGACCGGAACATACTCAATCGCTCCAGCTGACGTTTTTCCAACTGTGCCAGTAAGACCTACTGCTCGTCGTTTTGGAATCACAACACCATGCACTCCAGCTGCATCAGCAGAACGAAGTATAGAGCCCAAATTATGTGGATCCTCAATACCATCTAGCAGTAACAAAAAGGGCATCTCACCCCGTTCATCAGCTCTAGCTAGGATCTCCTCTACTGTAGAATAACGATAGGAGGAAACCTGAGCCATTACTCCTTGGTGATTTTTCCCTTCTGATAGTTGGTCTAATTTGCTACGCGGCACTCTCTGAAAAGTAATTCTTTGGTTTTTGCATTCTTCCTGAATCGCAGAAAGCTGGGCACCTTCTGCAAATAATACTTTCTCCATATCCCGTCCTGCACGAATTGCTTCTGTAACGGCGTGTCGCCCTAAAATCCAATCACTCATGAACTTCTCTCCTTGTCGATTGCCTCTAAGATGACTTTCATCAACTCTTGTATTCTAGCTTCACGCTGTTCTAAATAGAGATAACCAAATAATGCTTCAATCCCTGTACTATAACGATATTCTGTAACGGTTGCACTTTTAGGAGAACGACCAGATTTGGCATTTCGCCCTTTCTTGATCACTTCTTGTTCCTCTTCGTTTAAAAGAGGAAAGATGCGGTGACAGCTCTCCGCTTGTGCCACCGCAGAAACATATGCAATTGCTTCTTTTTGAAGCTCTTGTGTTTTGCGAATCCCTTTTTGTAATAGATGGTTACGAACATAAAGCTCATAGAGAGCATCTCCTACATACGCCAATTGTAAAGGATGCAACTCTTTTGGTGGTTTTGGTTGAGGTTTGCCTAGGCTACCAAGTATAGGTTGCTGTGTCATCCTTGTCTCCACCTTACCCCTTGAGGAGTATCCTCTAATATGATACCTCTAGCTTGCAACTCATTTCGGATCTCATCAGCACGTACGAAGTTTTTGGATCGTCTTGCTTCTTGGCGTTCCTTGATTAATGCTTCGACTTCTTCTGCCAGAACCTGTTGTTCTTTAGGTTGAATAAGCCCTAGAACAGTCCCACCATGAAGTTCTAGCCACTCCCAAAGCGCAGTGATAGATTCTTTACTCACAATGGGCTTTTGGACCCATTCATTGGCTAATTTGATCGCATCAAATAGAACGGTCACTGCATTAGCGCTGTTAAAATCGTCATTCATCTCGTTTTGGAATGCTTCCGTTAGTTTCTCGAGTTTTGATGCCAGTTCTGGATCTAAACTACCGTGCTGTGCATTCTGTTTACGATGATTTAAATTCTCTATTGCAGTCTGAATTCGAGCGATACTATTTTCTGCTTGTTTGATTACTTCATCCGTAAAGTTGATTGGGTGACGATAAGAAGCCGCTAACAAAAAGTAACGTAGTGCCAATGGAGAAAAAAGCTTACGCAATTCATTAACCGTCATCACATTTCCAAGTGATTTGGACATCTTTTCATTGTTCATATTGATAAATTCATTATGAAGCCAATAGTTAGCAAAGGCTTTGTCATTCATGGATTCACTCTGTGCAATCTCATTCTCGTGATGAGGGAAGCAAAGATCTACTCCTCCAGCATGGATATCCAAAGTATCTCCCAAGTACTCTTTTGCCATCACAGAGCATTCGATATGCCAACCCGGCCGCCCTGGGCCCCAAGGGGTCTCCCAACTTACTTCGCCTGGTTTAGCAGCCTTCCAAAGCGCAAAATCAAGAGGATGCTCCTTCCTATCATTCACTTCAATTCTTGCACCTGCTTTTAACTCCTCTAGCGAATGATGGGATAATTTCCCATAATCTTCTTTATGAAGAGAGCGGAAGTATACATCACCATTTACTTCGTATGCTAGATCTTTATCGATCAGCGTCTGCACTGCATCAATCATGCCTTGAATATGTTCTGTTGCGCGTGGGTGTACAGTGGCACGTTTTACACCCAGTGCATCCATATCTTCAAAGTATTTTTCAATGTAATCTTCCGCAATCTCAGCTACTGGGCGATTTTCTTTTTGCGATTGTTGTATCAACCGATCATCTACGTCTGTAAAGTTCTGTACATAAGTGACTTCCATTCCTAGATACTCTAAGTAACGGCGTACTACATCAAAAAAAACAAAAACCCTTGCATTCCCAATGTGGATATAATTGTAGACTGTCGGTCCGCAGACATACATCTTTACCTTGTTTGGCAAAAGCGTCTGAAATGGCTCCTTCTGTCTAGTCAAAGTATTGTAGAGCTTGACCTTCATCATTTGTACCTCCTTCAGGATCTTCTACCTTTATAGAACGTTTTTTTAGCTCGTCTAATTCTTGTTTTAACTCTTGGATTTCTTTCTGCATCACACGGAACATTTCTTGGACTGGATCTGGTAGATTAACCTGATCGAGATCACTTTGCACTCGTACCCCATCTTGAACTACTACACGTCCTGGCACGCCAACTACAGTCGAATTTGGGGGAACTTCTCGTAAAACGACAGAACCTGCTCCAATCTTAGCGCAGCGTCCTACCCTAATAGAACCTAGAATTTTCGCACCACTTGCTATCATGACATGATCCTCAATCGTAGGATGACGTTTCCCTTTTTCTTTCCCAGTTCCTCCAAGCGTTACTCCTTGAAAGATCGTAACAAAATTCCCTACTTCACAAGTTTCGCCAATCACTACACCCATCCCATGATCAATAAAAACTCCACGTCCTAATTTTGCTCCTGGATGGATTTCGATACCTGTAAAAAAACGATTTGTTTGCGAGATAATTCGTCCAAGCAGTTTCCAATTATGTTTATGAAAAAAATGAGCTACACGATGCCACCAGATGGCATGAAGTCCAGAGTAAGTCAGCACTACCTCAAACATACTACGTGCCGCCGGATCGCGATCAAAGACTGCTTGAATGTCACTCTGAATGGTTCTCTTCCATTCACTCCATTTGCTACCAATAGACATTCTGCTGTTCCCCTCTCCAATATGGGAATAAATTCTTTTCTCCAAACACGTTAGATCGACCATAAAAAAAGTCTCTGTAGCAATAACTGCTACAGAGACGGTTTATCCGCGGTTCCACTCTGTTTGAGCCACCTTCTCTCCTCTAAACGAAAAAGAAAGAGCGACTCCACCTCTAGCCTATAACGGCAGGCTACCGCATCTGATTACTCGTTATCTTTCAACAGACGACTCCCGGGTGCATTTCCGATCACTTGGAATAGAGCTTCTCACCAACCGCTCTTCTCTGGAATTCCAATCATGACCGTACTTCTCCCGATCCACGTTTTGGTTATATCGTAATATTATTTTCCGACAACTTCTTCCCGCTTGTCAACTAGAGTCTGGAGGCGTTGAAGCACTTTTTGGACACCTAGTAATGAGATAGACTCTTTGAGATCCGGACCATGTACTTCACCCGTTACAGCTGCCCGAATCGGCATAAAGAGCTGCTTCCCTTTATAGCCAGTCTCTTTTTGTATCTGTTTAAAGAGAGGTTGCAATTCTGCTACTTGGATCTCTTCTTTTCCTTGTAGTTTCTCCAATAATGCCGCCAATACCACGGGGATATGATCCTCAGACAAAACTTGTTTGGCTTCTTCAGAGTACGTCATCTCTTCGCGGAAGAAAAGGTCTGTTAATTGTACAATATCCGAAATTTGATCTAATTGTTCCTGATATAGACCAATTAATCGTTTTAGCCATGCACGATCCCCTTCTTGAAGATCCCCTGTTACACGACCTGCCTTTTCTAGATAAGGGAGTGCCAAATCTAGAATTCGCTCAGTATCTGCCCTCTTGATATAGTGATTGTTCATCCATTTTAATTTGGCAGTGTCAAAAATAGCAGGAGATTTGGAAACACGTTCTATTCCAAATAGATTACACAGCTCTTCTAGAGAAAAGATCTCTTCTTCTCCTTCAGGAGACCAACCGAGGAGGGAGAGGAAGTTTACAATCGCTTCTGGTAAGAAACCTAACTCTCTATATTGGCTGATAAACTGAACGATAGAGCCATCTCGTTTACTCATCTTTTTCCCTTCCGGGTTCAAAATGAGCGGAATGTGTCCAAAAATAGGGGTTTTCCAACCAAAGGCTTGGTAAACAAGCAATTGTTTTGGTGTATTGGAAATATGCTCTTCCCCACGGAAAATATGACTAATTTTCATGAGGTAGTCGTCCACTACTACTGCAAAGTTATATGTAGGGCGTCCATCTTCACGTGCAATCACAAAGTCTCCAATACCATCTGATTCAAAAGAGACTTCACCTCGAACTAGATCTTGAAAAACTAATTGTTTTCCACTTGGTACTTTGAGCCGTACAGTCGGAACTCGACCTTCTTTTTCATACTTAGCACGCTCTTCAGCTGTGAGATCACGATCCCAACCACTATATTTCGGTGCTTCTCCACGAGCTAATTGCTCTTCTCGTTCTTTTTCAATTTCTTCTTTGGTAGCATAGCTATAGTATGCTTTTCCTTCTGCTAGCAATTGATTTAGATAAGTTTGGTAAATATCGAGACGCTCCATACAGCGATAAGGCGCATAAGGACCACCAATATCTACGGACTCGTCCCACTCAATCCCGAGCCATCGAAGACCATCCATTTGCTCTTCTCCAGCACCTTCTACATTTCGCTCCGTGTCAGTATCTTCAATCCGTAAAATAAAGTCTCCTCCATGCTTTTTCGCATACAGAAAACTAAATAGAGCGGTTCTGGCTCCTCCGATATGTAAGTATCCTGTTGGGCTTGGTGCATAGCGTGTACGAACACGATCCATCGCTTGGTACCTCCGAATATTTATTTTTGCAACAAAACAACCGCCATAGATGCAATTCCTTCGCCTCGTCCTGTAAAACCTAATTGCTCGGTCGTTGTCGCTTTCACATTGATTTGATCTAATTCAGCATCTAATAATTCCGCGATTCTCTTTCGCATTGCTGGAATATGTGGAGCCATCTTTGGTTTTTGAGCAATAATGGTTGCGTCTAAATTACCTAGACGGTAACCTCTATCTCGAACCATTCCCCAAACAGCTGCAAGCAATTTGGCACTATCAGCACCTTTCCATTCGGGGTCTGTGTCTGGGAAATGTTTTCCAATATCCCCTAGTGCAAGTGCTCCTAATATAGCATCTGTAATAGTGTGTAGCAAGACATCCGCATCCGAGTGACCTAGTAGCCCCTTCTCATACGGAATTTCAATCCCACCAATAATAAGCGGTCGATCTACCACCAACTGATGCACGTCATAACCTTGTCCAATTCTGATCATCTAGTTATCTCCCCCACTTGTCTTGAATCCAAGATCGCTTTGGCATAGATAAGATCTTCTGTGGTTGTGATCTTGATGTTATGATAGTTTCCCATCACCACTGTTACTGGATGACCGTAATGTTCCATGATAGAAGCATCATCTGTCACAGCAAGTTGTTGTTGCCCAGCATGATGATTAGCTTCAATCAAAAGCGAACGGCGAAAAGCTTGAGGGGTTTGAACATTCCAAAGAAAGGCCCGATCTGGTGTATTGGTCACCACTCCCTCGTGCACTTCTTTAATCGTATCTTTACTTGGAACAGCCAGGATTGCCGCATCCTTTTCTCGAACGACTGAAATAAGCTGTTGGAGACGCTCAGGCTCCACAAATGGCCTTACTGCATCATGCACGAGAACATATTCCGTCTCACATGCTAATAGACCCTGATAGACACTATCTTGCCTCTCCTTACCACCTACTACTATCTTTGTCACTTTTCGAAGCCCAGCTTCTGTAACCATTTGATATACACGTTCTTGTTCTTCTTCCCGAACCGCCAGCACAATTTCTGTTATCTCAGGTTGTTGGTCAAACAGAAATAAAGTATGTAACAATATTGGCTGTCCATCTAACTCTAGAAACTGTTTACTCTCTTTTGTCCCCATCCGCTTTCCTAGTCCAGCGGCTGGAATGACAACCCCTACGCTCACGTTGGTTGTATCCCCTTTCCCAAACAGAACAATGCCCGCAGGTAGAAAAATCCCACCACGGGCTAGTAACACCATATTTAAAGTGCTTTTTCTAAAAGTTTTGGTTTGGCGAAGATCATTCTACCTGCTGATGTTTGTAGCACACTGGTAACCAATACATCAATATGCTCTCCAATGTACTCCCGACCACCTTCAATAACAATCATCGTCCCATCATCTAAGTAGGCGACCCCTTGTCCATGCTCTTTTCCATCTTTGATCACTTGTACATTGATCTCTTCCCCTGGCAAGACAACTGGTTTCACTGCGTTAGCCAGATCATTGATGTTAAGAACATGTACTCCTTGTAATTCACACACCTTATTTAGGTTAAAATCATTGGTAACCACTTTTCCTGATAAAACTTTTGCTAGTTTTACCAGCTTGCTATCTACTTCGGATACTTCCTCAAAATCGCCTTCATAGATTAGAACTTTCACTTGTAGTTCTTTTTGGATCTTGTTCAAAATATCCAAACCACGACGACCTCGGTTACGTTTCAATACATCGGAAGAATCCGCAATATGCTGAAGTTCCTCCAACACAAAACTTGGAATCACTAGCGTTCCTTCTAGAAAGCCTGTCCGGCAAATATCTGCGATACGACCGTCAATAATGACACTCGTATCTAGAATTTTAGGCACATTAGTACTCTCTTTGTTCTCTTTCTTACGAGATTCTTTTCCTTGTCTACCTAAAGTAAAGATAGAAATAAGTTCGTCTCGTTTCTTATAACCTACACTAAACCCAAGATAGCCCAGAAGACCTGAGACCAAAAAAGGTAAGATCTGTGAAACTCCAGGGATCGGTAATTGGGAGATAGGTTGCTGAATAAGAAAAGCGATAATCAGTCCGAAAATCAGCCCTAACGCACCAGATAGCCCATCCGCTATTGGCATTTTCACCAGTCTTTCTTCAAACCATTTAATCCAACTAACTACTTCGTCCGAAAAACGAAGAGCTAAGAGGAAGAACAGAATCGAACCTACAATCGCTCCAATCCAGTGCGGCACTGGAACGGCTCCAAAGTTTAGGGACCTCTCCAGAGCTCGGAAGATTCTTTCCCCAAAATAGTAACCGGTTGAGAAACCTACTAGTAGAAATGCTAGTTGAACAGCTCGTTTCATCATTTGGAGCTTCACCTCCTCTCAACACAATAACAAATGTCTATGTCCCCATTATAGACAATCAAACCAAAAGTTAATCTAGGAAAATACTTTTCTCGTATTCCGTTCATAAATAGTAGAGAAAATCAGGTGCTAGTGGAAATAATTGCATCTATTAGATTGTATGCCTCTTGCTCTTCTAGATCCCGAGCCAGGGCAAGTTCACTTACTAAGATTAGTTTGGCATTATCTAGCATCTTTCGCTCTCCTGTAGAGAGACCTTTCTCTTCATCGCGCAACATCAAAGAGCATACTACATCAGCCACTTCATAGATATCCCCGCTCTTCATTTTGTCCATATTGGCACGATAGCGACGATTCCAATTGGTAGAATCCTCCATTTCCGACTGACGCATCCGATCTAACACTTCGAGCACAGTCGGTTCATCCACAACTTCCCGCAGACCAAGATTGCTAACGGCCTTTAACGGTACCATTACTTTCATTTCTCCAATCGGCATTCGCATTACGTAATATTGCTGCCGCTCCCCGAGAATCTCTTTCTCTTCAATCGACTCAATCACGCCCGCCCCATGCATAGGGTAAACCACCTTGTCGCCAATACTGAACAAATGATCCACCTCCGAAAGAGCAATATCTAGTTTCCAATATATCACAAACCGTTCATAATAGTCAAGAAAAGAAAACAAATATATTAGCATACTGGGATTGCAACGTCAATAGAAAAGAGCCCTTTCCATAAAAATGTTTACGAAAAGAGCTCCTCTATTTTCATGCATCACATTACTTAAGTTCTTCTGCTGGTTCTTCTGTCGCTTCCGAGCTTCTCTTTCGATTCAATGAGTTTTTCAAACCGTACAAGGCATATAAAACCAGTGGAATAAACATCACTTTGGGCATTTCTTGTGGGAAGTAGATCGCAGCAACTCCAACCACGATCACAAACAATCCAGCTATCCAATAAACACTCTTTGTAATTTTCATGCGTTTAAACGCTGGGTATTTAATTTGACTAATCATAAGATAGGATAAAAATAATGTACCAAAAATAAGGCCATACATTCCAATTCGTGTATTATATAAAGCCATTGTTGCTAAAATCCCGCCAGCTGCCGTGATCGGCAAACCTGTAAAATAGCCAGGTTCACTTGGTACTACGTTAAATCTCGCCAACCGCAAAGCTCCACATATAGGAAAAATAGCCGTTAAGAACCATCCTTCTGGCCCCATGTTTTCAAACGCCGCAACATAAACAATAATAGCAGGAGCAACTCCAAAGGAGATAACATCCGATAGAGAGTCCAGTTCTTTCCCAAATTCACTTTCCGTTTTTAACATACGAGCTACTCTGCCATCAAGACCATCTAACAACATCCCGATAATTACCATGATCGCAGCATAGTCCCAACGATCGCGGACAGCAAGTATGATAGCCATAATCCCTAAGAATAGATTCCCGACAGTAAAAATACTAGGTAGCGCTCTTGCAAGCATAAGTAAGGGAACCCCCTGATTTGATTCGTTAGGCGGTTCGTCCCGCCTCCTTCGTCCGAATTTTTTTTACTATTCATTTAGTGGTTTCATTCTAGGTGATTTACATATGTCTGTCAATAAAGACTTGTTCTTGTATGCGCTTTAACCCTTCATGGATATTGCGTGCGCGTACTTCTCCGATCCCCTCTACCTCATCCAATTCTTCAATCGTAGCAACCACCATCCTCGAAAGACTACGAAAATGATTGGTCATATTTTGCACAATGTTATACGGAAGTCTCGGGATTTTTTGGAGGATTCGATTTCCTCTAGAAGAAACATAATGCTCACTTGGATCATTAATACCATGATACCCTAAAATTCGTAGAATTTGTTGATGGATCAATAACTCATCTCGGTCCAGCTTTTTCAGTTGTAGAAAAACATCTGATACTGTTGGATTTCCAGGTTCTTTACTATAATCACGAATAAATAAACTGGCTTCCTCATCCAAATTGGATATCAGTTCTTCCATTTGCATACTGACCAAACGACCCTCTGTACCCAATTCATGAACATAACGATTGATCTCTCGAATCACTCGTAAATTCATTTCAATTCGTTGTAGGATAAAAGCAACCTCTTGCAAGGTTACTAACTCTTCAAATTCAAATGCACTTAGTTTCATCAGGCTTCTAGATAAAACAGTACGATACTTTTCCAAGGTTTGAAGCGCTTGATTTGCTTTGGACAATATTATTTGTTGATCTTTTAATACATACCGAATACCACCACGATAGAGCGTGATGGTATTTCTTCGTTGTGAAATAGAAACGACAAGTTTCCCAGTCTGCTTTGCACAGCGTTGAGCATTGCGGTGCCTTGTTCCTGTTTCCTTAGTTGGAATAGAAGAATGAGGGACCAACTGAGCATTGGCAAAGAGAATTCGCTTTCCATCATTACTTAAGATGATCGCACCATCCATTTTGGCCAATTCATATAGAAAAGTGGGGGAATAAGGACAATTAATATGAAAGCCTCCGTCTACGATCTCCTCCACTTTTTCATCATACCCCATTACAATAAGCGCTCCCGTATTGGCACTCAACACATTATCCAATCCCTCACGAAAGGCAGTTCCTGGTGCAACCCACCGTAACATCTCATTGATCGCAAGTTCATCCTTTTCCGTTTCTTTCAAAGCCATCACTTCTATCCTCCTAAGCCAATCTCTAATGCCTCTTGTAAGGACTGAACCCCAATACATTCAATTCCTTTAGGAGCTTTCCATCCTTTCTGATTCTTCTCAGGAAAAATCACCCTAGTAAAACCGAGTTGAGCAGCTTCTGCCACCCTTTGTTCAATTCGGGAAACACCACGTACCTCACCGGTTAGACCTACTTCTCCGATAAATAGATCTTTATTCCCTGTCGCCACTTCCCGAAAACTGGAGGCAAGACTGATCGCCATCGCAAGGTCGACTGCTGGTTCGTCTATCCTCATTCCGCCCACTACATTGAGATAAGCGTCTTGATTTTGCAAGAAAAAGCCGAGACGTTTTTCTAGTACTGCTAATATCATGCTCAACCGTTGATGATCTACTCCTGTAGCCATTCGCTTTGGAGTTGCAAAACTAGTGGGAGCAACCAATGCTTGTAATTCGACCAAAACAGGCCGAGATCCTTCGATACTAGCTGCAACCGATGTCCCTGGTACTCCAATTGGCCTGCCACTTAAAAATAGTTCCGAAGGGTTCGCTACCTCTGCTAATCCTTCCTCCTTCATCTCAAACACACCAATTTCATTGGTTGAACCAAAACGATTTTTGACTGCACGTAAAACTCGATAACTATTATGACGTTCCCCTTCAAAATAGAGAACGGAGTCCACCATATGTTCCAACATTCGAGGCCCTGCTATCGCCCCTTGCTTGGTTACATGCCCTACAATCATAATAGCAATCCCTTGTTCTTTGGCCCAACGCATTAACTGGCCCGTGCATTCCCGAACTTGGGAAACACTTCCGGGAGCCGCTGTCACTTCTGGGTGAAACATCGTCTGGATCGAGTCAATTACCATCAGGTATGGCTTCGTATCGTTCATCAATTCTTCAATAGCAGTCAAATCGGTTTCGGATGCGACCAATAGATTCTCATGAAGTGCCTCTAATCTCTCAGCACGTAATCGAATCTGTTCTGCCGATTCTTCACCTGAAACATAGAGAATCTCATAACCTTTACTAGCCAATCGATGCGTTGCTTGTAAAAGGAGTGTTGACTTTCCGATCCCTGGATCCCCTCCTACTAAAATAAGGGAACCTGGGACTAATCCTCCTCCTAATACACGATTTAGTTCTTCTATACCGGTATCAGCTCTTGTCTCATCTCTTTTTACTACCTGTGTAATCGGAGATGCTTTCTCTCGACGTCCAGAGCTTTTCCCGCGCAAAGAAGATGAACCTGCCCCTTTTGTAAACTCTCGTTCTTCGACTAAAGTGTTCCAAGTATGACATCCTGGACACTTGCCCATCCATTTGACCGTCTCATAACCACACTCTTGACACACAAACTTCGTTTTCGTTTTTGCCAATGTACGTCTCCCAATCTATAGAAAATGATATGTTCTATTATAGCAAATTAATTTTTCCTATTACTCCCAATAAGATATGAGATAAAGAAAAAGACCCTCCATATAGGAGAGTCTTCTTTGAAAATGGATTAGGTAGTAGTTCGTTCTGTTACCTTTTCCACAACTAGTTCGTCATTCTTTTTATCAATCACTACCGCATCACCATGTGCGATATTCCCTCGGAGAAGCTCTTCAGAAAGACGATCTTCTACATTCTTCTGAATCGCTCTACGTAGAGGACGCGCACCAAATTGTGGATCAAAACCGGCTTTCGCTAAATGTTTTTTGGCTTCGTCGGTTAAATGAAGCTCAATCCCTTGCTCCGAAAGACGCTTGCGAAGTTCATCGGACATCAACGTCACGATCTCTTGCAAATGCTCTTCTTTCAAGGAATGGAAAACAATTACATCATCAATCCGGTTCAAGAACTCTGGACGGAATGCTTTTTTCAGTTCACCCATCACGTTTTCTTTCATTTGTTCATACTCGTCTTTACTGGTATCACCCACAGTAAATCCTAGACGAGCACCACGTTTGATTGTAGAAGCTCCCACATTGGATGTCATGATGATGATGGTATTACGGAAGTCCACTGTACGACCTTTTCCATCTGTTAGTCGACCATCTTCTAACACCTGCAAAAGTACGTTAAAGACTTCTGGGTGTGCTTTTTCGATCTCGTCAAACAGAACAACAGAGTAAGGTTTGCGACGAACCTTTTCGGTCAGTTGACCACCTTCATCATAGCCTACATATCCTGGCGGAGATCCAACCAGACGACTGGTCGTATGTTTCTCCATGTATTCGGACATGTCGATACGGATCATCGCATCTTCATCACCAAACATCGATTCCGCCAAGGCGCGTGCGAGCTCTGTTTTTCCGACACCCGTAGGCCCTAGGAAGATAAAGGAACCAATTGGGCGCTTCGGATCTTTGAGACCTGCACGTGCACGACGAATTGCACGTGCAACAGATACAACGGCTTCATCCTGTCCAATCACTCGATTATGCAAGATATTCTCCATATTCAAGAGTCGGGCAGATTCTTCCTCTGCTAGTTTTACAACAGGAACACCAGTCCAGTTGGAAACCACATCCGCAATATCTTCCGTCGTTACTTCGTAGTCGCTTTTTCCTTGATCTTGTTTCCATTGGTTGCGTGTAATCTCTAGCTCTTCTCGCAACTTTTGTTCTCGATCACGTAAGGAAGCAGCTTTTTCGAATTCTTGGCTTTGTACCGCAGCATCCTTTTCTTTCTTAACCTCTTCCAACTTTTGTTCCAAATCTTTTACATCAGATGGAACAGTGTAGGAAGAAAGACGAACTTTGGAAGCTGCTTCATCAATGAGATCAATCGCTTTATCAGGAAGATATCGATCCGTGATATAACGATCTGATAGTTTCACCGCCTGCTCAATTGCCTCATCGGTAATTTTCACACGGTGATGCGCTTCATAACGATCTCGTAAACCTTGCAGAATCAAAATCGCTTCCTCTGCACTCGGCTCGTTCACAGTAATCGGTTGGAAACGACGCTCAAGCGCAGCATCTTTTTCAATATACTTGCGGTACTCGTCTAAGGTAGTAGCCCCGATGCATTGAAGCTCTCCCCTTGCAAGTGCAGGTTTCAGGATATTAGAAGCATCAATCGCCCCTTCAGCTCCCCCAGCACCAATCAAAGTATGAAGTTCATCAATAAAGAGAATAATATTCCCTGCTTGACGAATCTCATCCATAATTTTTTTCAGACGATCTTCGAATTCTCCACGATATTTAGTTCCAGCAACTACTGTCCCCATATCCAGCGTCATAACCCGCTTCGCACGTAGTGTCTCTGGGATCTCCCCTTCCACAATACGTTGTGCTAGGCCCTCCGCCACAGCCGTCTTCCCAACACCTGGTTCCCCAATGAGAACTGGGTTATTCTTGGTACGACGGGAGAGAACTTGAATCACCCGTTCAATCTCTTTGCTACGTCCAATGACAGGATCTACATTTCCATCTTTGGCTTGTTGGGTTAGGTCGCGTGCTAAACTATCCAACGTAGGGGTATTTGCGTTCGCGTGAGAGCCTGTTTGATTGGAGACTGACTCACTGCTACCAAGAAGTTGTAACACTTGTTGGCGCGCTTTGTTTAAGCTTACTCCTAAGTTATTTAAAACTCTCGCTGCTACACCTTCGCCTTCGCGAATCAGCCCAAGCAAGATGTGTTCTGTTCCTACATAGGTATGACCTAGCTTTCTTGCTTCGTCCATGGAGAGTTCAATCACTTTTTTTGCACGTGGAGTGTAAGCAATATTGGTTGGTTGCGTGCCACCCAGTCCAATTAATGTCTCCACTTCATTTTGAATTTTTTCTAGTCCTAGCCCCAAAGCAATCAATGCCTTTGCAGCTATTCCTTCTCCCTCACGTACAAGTCCAAGCAAGATGTGTTCTGTCCCAATGTTGCTATGACCCAACCGAACTGCCTCTTCTTGCGCCAATGCGAGTACTTTTTGCGCACGCTCGGTAAAACGACCAAACATCATAGGTAGCCACCTCACTAGTTTTATCTGTTAGAGTTGTTGTCTTCATCCTACCAAACCCTAAGCCAGCCTCCGGTTTCGGTTCTCTATGTCAAAAGAGCATATGGTTGGGAGCAAAGGATACAACTTACTCTACATTTCTTACAAAAACTCTTAAGAACTTACATTTACTTACTTTGTTGAATCGAACTCTTCTGGAAAATCGTTAATCCGCATTCGTTCTCGAATCAATTCAGCTCGTCTCATGTCTCTTTCTTCTGCTCCTAACTTTTCCCCTGCATACAATTGAAGAAAACCAGGTTGAATCACTACCATAAGCTCATTCATCACAGAAGATGGAAGATCTTTAATAAATCCCATATCGATCCCCAAACGAACATCAGATAGACGTCTCATCGCTTCTTTGGAATCCATTACACGTGCATGTTGTAAAATACCAAATGCACGAAAAAAACGATCTTCTAACTGCACAGAAGAGAGTTGGCGCAATCTTTCACGCGCATTTTCTTCTTGATTGATCATCTGTGCTACAACACCCTCCAACTTCTCGAGGATTTCCTCTTCTGAAGGGCCTAGCGTAACTTGATTGGACACTTGATAAAGTTGCCCAAGGGCTTCACTACCTTCTCCATAAATACCACGTACAGCTAATCCCACTTGTGTGATAGCAGGTAAAATACGATTTAACTGTTGGGTCATCGCAAGGGCTGGTAGATGAATCATAACAGAAGCACGAATCCCTGTACCAAAGTTGGTTGGACAGCTGGTTACATACCCATAATTTTCTTCAAAAGCAATATTGAGATGTCTTTCTAACCAATCATCAAGCTCACTGGCTAGCTTCCCGGCCAGTTTTAACTGTAATCCTGGGAAAAGACACTGGATTCGTATATGATCTTCTTCATTTAACATGATACTGACAGACTCATCTTGATTAAGTAGCACTGCACCATACTCAGAATCCTCTGCCAGATGTGGACTGATAAGATGTTTTTCTACTAAAACTCGTTTTTCAAGATCCGATAGATCTTTCATACGCACTAATTCGGCATCTTTTAGCACTTCAGGAGGATCTTCTTTCCAAGCAGCCTCCACCATCTCTACCACTTGCTCCGCCTGTGAGGAATTACTCAACATAGGAAAGGGGAGGTCGGTGAGATTTCTCGCTAAACGGATACGACTGCTAAAGATAATATCGGATTCTGGTCCTTTTACTCTCATCCATTCGCTGATCGCGTTTTGCAAGAAGCGATGTAGCGACATCTCCATTCCCTCCTATGAATCTAAGCGATCCTGCATGGAACGAATTTCATCGCGGATCTTGGCCGCTTTTTCAAATTCCTCTTGTTGGATGCATTGATTCAGTTCCTCTTTGAGTCGAGATAAATCTCGTTTCAGCTTTAACTTTCCTTTGGTACGATTGGGGATCTTTCCATGGTGTTTGGTTTGTCCATGAATTCTTCTAAGGAGCGGTGTTAATCGCTCGCGGAATGTATGAAAACATTGACTACACCCAAAACGCCCAATTTTACTAAACTGTTGATATGTTAAACCGCAATTCGGACACTGCATTCCTTCACGTTGTCTAGCGGCTGGTTGTGAGCCATTCATTGTCTCCAAATTCATCAGGCCCGATAGTAACTGATGAAAAGAGAAACCATCATCCAAAGGCGACATATAGTCACCTTTCTCCTGAGCACAGACTTCGCAGAGATGATATTCCGTCTTATGCCCATTTACAATCTTTGTGTAGTGAATAGTAGCCGGACGTTTGCTACATTCTGGACAAAGCACGATCATCACTCTCCCTTGCTTGTAAATAGAGTCGAGACCATTGTCCTCATCATTCTCGCCCGCAGCTGGTCTCGTAGAGGAAGGGGCATTTGCAGTACTTCCCGCGAAATCATCCTCTTCATTAAGAGCGCTTCTCGTGGGTCCATTAACCCATCATCTAAAAGTCTGCTGATCACATGCTCGGCGGTTAGTTGAGGAATAGAGTCCCCGATCTGATGCAATATAATTCCTAGGTAGTCTTGGTGGGACTTACAAACTACTTTTTGGATCCGGATAAATCCGCCACCACCTCGCTTACTCTCTACTACATAACCTTTTTCTATCGTAAAGCGTGTACCGATTACGTAGTTGATCTGCGAAGGAACGCATTGGAAAATATCCGCTAGTTCGCTCCGTTTGATTTCTACAATCCCAGAGGAACTTTCCTGTAAGATCTTCTTCAAATAGTGCTCTATGATGTCCGAAATACTTTCACTCATCGGACAACCCCCTGCTGACTTTGACTATCTTTGACCTTATAGAACTATTATATGACTTCTTGGATCGTTTGCCAACCTTTTTCCTTAGACAGTGTTTCTTCTGGATGGTTACTATATACCCGTTTTTTCATCCATTTAGTGATTTGTTATTTTTTCTACACCTGCTAATTGATACAGTTCCTCATAAAGTGCCAAAGGTACCATTTCTTCTTTGATTGTGATCGTAACGATATGTGTATCTTTTTCCTCTTCTAACTTAAAGCTCTTAAGTTTCACCTGATAACGATCCAAAAGAGCCGAGATCGTAGCTAAATCTTCTGGCATTTCCCGAAACATTAGCCGAATCGTCTGGCGTTTCTTTTTGATCAACTTCTCTTCCCAATGATTTAGTAGGTTCAAACTTAGGAAAACCAAAAAAGTAGTAAAAGTTGCTGCAAATAGAAAACCTGCTCCAACAGACAGACCAATCCCTGCTACTACCCAAAGGGATGCTGCTGTCGTGAGACCGCTGATCGTAAGTCCCTGCCGAATAATCGTACCGGCACCTAAAAAACCAATTCCACTAATTACTTGTGCACTAATTCGAGAAGGATCAAATGTTACTTTCGGTTCTGACATAAACGGTGCAAATCCATAAATAGAAATCAACATAACTAATGCAGATCCAACACTTACTAAAATATGAGTCCTTAGTCCTGCTGGGTGCAAGTTTTTTTCCCGCTCCCAGCCAATTAATCCACCTAGTAAAGCAGCAATAAAAAGACGCCCCATTAATTCCCAATAGGATAAAACCCAAATACTATTCATATGGCTTTACCTCCCAATTATGTGAATCATACACTAAATGTTTATGATAAATTTAAACACTAAAGGGTTGTGCATCAGCTAAAATTCACAGGATAGTTCAAGTATTATTTTTCTCCATTTCAAGCTCTAACTTTACAAAAAAATGATAAGGATCTTTCTTAACTTTTTGGATAAAAAAAAGCAAGCATCTTATGTAGATGCTTGCTTTTTTTATTCTTTGTATGGTGGAGCTAAGCGGGATCGAACCGCTGACCTCCTGCTTGCAAGGCAGGCGCTCTCCCAGCTGAGCTATAGCCCCATATTCCGTAACAACGAATCTTATTATAACAGATTTAATTAATATTATGCAAGAAAAAAAATCCTCTCTTTCTTATTTTTGAAAGAGAGGATTTTTTCCTTAACGAGGAATAGGAGTTAATTCATTTAGTTCTACTTTACTCAGCGGTATTTCTAATGGGGGGGTTACAACCCCATTGACTGCTTCACTAACTTGTGAATATAGAAATTCTCCAGCAAAAGCGATAACAGTTCCAACTAATACAAGAAGGAGTACTTTCTGTTTGCTCACATTTTCCCCTCCTATTTCTTAGGTGCAGGTGTGATCTGTGTACCTGGTCTTGGTCCCAATGCTTCTACAAACTTTTGCAACTCTAGGTAAGCACTATTATTCGGCTCTAAAACTAGAGCAGCTTTTGCAGAATCGATCGCTAAAGTTCTATATGCATTAGGGTCATTAGTAGGTCGATCTTTCGTTGGCAAGGTAGGATTATCCTTTGCGGTATTACACATCGAAGCTGCATTCGCGTCCTTATGACACTGACTAGCACTCAATGCCAACAGATAAAAATACTTAGCATTCTTCTGATCTCGGAAGACTGCCTTTTCTGCTGCAAAATAGGCTTCCATGTAAGATCCAAAATAATAATAAGCATGAGCTTTTAAATATTGATGTTCTGCATTATCTTTATCAAGATTAGATCCTGTTTGTAACGCATATAAAGACTTGTTTTTAATGGATTCCAGTTCCTTCGTTTGGTCCTCATTCGGTTTCTCACCAAACTCTGTTTTCTTTTGCTTATAAAGCTCTAAATAGAGGAGACCCTTCGTTACTTGAGACATTTTTTCGTTTTCATCTATTTTGGTTGCTTGATCTTCATAGGATATCGCTGATTTCAGGTCACCTTGTTCATAGGAATAGATTGCTAATTCGTGTAATCCATCCCCATTTCTAGAATCTGTATTGGCAACCTTTTTAAATGCCTCTATCGCTTCATTCTTTTTATTTTGTGCTTTGTAAATCTTTCCTTGATGATAATAGAAGTTCGCCTTACGAGAGTTCAATTCAATAGCTTTATTGACTGCTTCTAACGCTTTAGGGTAGTCCTTTTGATAATAGTAGTACGTAGCCAACTGATCATAAATATCCTCATCATCTGAGAATATCTCAGTAGCAATCGTTAGTACTTCAATTCCCTTAACATAATTCTTTTGTGCACCATAATAGTTAGTTAGTTTCAAATAATAGTCCGGTTTTTCTGGATTGGCACTAATCGCTTTCAATGCACTTTGAATCGCCTTATTCAGATCTCCGTTTTTATCTGCCTGAATAGACTCATCTATAAATTTCTCTGCAGCAACTGGATCTTCTTCGATATTAGGATCAATAATACTTTCTGCTATACTACGAGGACCTGATCCCAAAAAGTTTTGCACCGCAAGCACTACTGCTACGACTGCAACTAAAATAAGAATATTTTGTTTCGTGAAAAGTGGTTTTTTCGCCGCCACTTTCCTTGTCTCTTTCTTCAAATCTGGGTGTTGTTTTATCTCGACCTCTTCTGCTGGCTTTTTCTCTTCTAAACCAAAAGACATAAGGGTCGTTCTTCCTGTTAATGTATCATCCATTAGAGCTGCTTGCTTACCTGATCCAGTATCATCGATCCATTTCCAGATCTCTTTCATCCTAGGTCGGCGATAAGGATCCGGAGAAAAGGCTCTCATCATGATCGATTCTAGTTCAATAGGTAAAGGTTTGATTTTTTCCCTTAGTAACTGAACATTGATACTCGCGGGTTCATCCACACTCTCTTGGGTCAACATATGATACATTAGTTTTGCTAACTGTAAGACATCTTCTGCCTCGCGTGTTTCCAAATCCTGTGGAGCCCCCGGATTCGGCAACACGGAAGAGGAACCGCCGTAAATAAAGCGAATCCGATCTCCCTCTTCAATCATCATATTCAGAGGGTCTACGATACCAAACTGCCCCTCCTCATAAAGACTCATCAGATGCCTAGCAATCTGCTTAGCGATCTCTTTCATCTCTTCTAACGGAACCGGAGCATATTGAAATAGATGAACCCCTAAAATATTTCCTTGAATCGGAAAGATCTGATATAAGATTCCACTTTCTTGAATCAAATCTTCTGTAGGGACAAAAATATCTTCCTCACGCAATGAAAGTCGCGCCTTTTCCTGTTCACTTAATGGCTTATTCAGTTCGACTGCGTGAACAAGAAACATTTTTTCTGGGTCTTGCTCTCCTAAATTGGTTAAATAGAGAGCGCGATCTTGTAATGCAAAAACATGTAGAACTTGATATCGACCAGCAATAACATCTTGTGGTTGCTTAAACTCCATCATGTCTCTCCCTCACACCTTGCTAACCGATTAGCGTGTTCCAGAGGATTAATCCAACAACATCCAATAAAAAAAACATTAGAATCCATTTCCCTACTTATTCCCAGCATCCTCTGGTGCACCCCCTTTTCACAGTGGGTTTTATGATGTTGTACCCTCTGTTTTTCCATATAGTCATTATTTTAGCATGTTTCCGCACTATCACACTATAGAATACTCCACCTCTATGATAAACTCAAAATGAACGAAATGTTGTGTTAATTACTTGACAAATTCGATCAAAAGGAGGCCCTCCCTTGAACCAAAAAGCCGTTAAAAGTTGGGTACTTTACGACTGGGCCAATTCAGCATTTACAACTACCATTATGGCAGCTGTCATGCCAATCTTCTTCTCTGATGTAGCTGCTAGTAACCTCCCTAAAGCAACTGCTACAGCCTACTGGGGTTATACACAATCGATTGCACTGGTGTTTGTTTTTCTTCTCTCTCCTGTACTAGGAGCTATCGCAGATTATGCTGGTAACAAAAAAGCTTTCTTACGTTTTTTCACCTATATGGGAGCAATCGCTTCTTCCCTCTTATTCTTCGTAGGAGAAGGAGATTGGGCATTTGCCTCTTTACTAGTGATTCTAGGAACCCTCGCTTTTCAAGGAGCCACTGTTTTTTATGACGCGTTTCTCCCAGAGTTAGTTCCAGAACAAGAGCGTGATATGGTTTCTAGTCGTGGATATGCATCTGGATATATAGGAGGAGGGATCTTACTTGCAATTAATCTTCTTCTCATTCAAATGCCCGATTTGTTTGGGATTAATTCTTTACTTGCTACCCAAATCTCGTTCTTATCTGTTGGGATCTGGTGGATCGCTTTCTCCATTCCTATGTTTCGAAACGTTCCAGAATCCACCAAAAATAATAAGCACATAAGTATACCCCATCAAATCCAACGAGGATTTAAAAGTGTCTTTTCTACCATCCGCCAAATGAAACAATATCCAGAGTTACTAAAATTCCTCCTCGCCTTTTGGTTTTTTAGCGATGGGATTAACACCATTATCAAAATGGCTACCATCTATGGAACCGAGATTGGCATTGAAGCATCCGATTTGATCCTAGCACTTCTCATTACTCAATTTGTAGGATTCCCAGCTACTTTATTGTTTGGTAAAGTTGCCAAACCATTGGGTGCCAAAGCAACTCTCCAGATCACGTTGGTCATTTATTTGATTATCGTTACCCTGGGCTATTTTATGCAATCTGCAACTCACTTCTACTTACTTGCTATCATGGTTGGATTGGTTCAAGGAGGTAGCCAAGCACTTTCCCGTTCCATTTTTAGTAACTTAGTGCCAACCGAACGCAATGCAGAGTTTTTCGGATTTTTTGGTCTTACTGGAAAGTTTGCATCTATCTTTGGTCCCTTTGTATTTGGTCTAGTAGGACAGCTAACAGGATCTAGTCGCTTTGGGATCGCTTCCCTTGCCATCTTTTTCATCGGAGGGATTCTACTACTCTACTTCGTCAACTTTGACAAAGGAAAACAAGAAGCACTTACTCCATTATCTAAGGAAATGTCATAACTTTTCTTGCCGAGTTTTTTATGAAAGAACACCTTCCATGGGTTCGTTCATCCCAAGAAGGTGTTCTGTCCTTTTGGATCTAAGCCTCTTTTAAAAGCAACTTCTGATTTCCTAGAATCTCGTATGCCTTTTCCTTCTCTTCATCTGGCAGATATAGATCAACATCTAACTCTCCTAGCCATTTTTGGTGCTCCTCTATATCATGTTGAAATTCCTCCAAAATAGCCTTGAATCGATTTTGTAGACGCCGCCACTTTACTTGCCAAATCGCAATATGGCGTTGTAGATATTGCTCAAGTTGTTGACACGATCCAATATTTTGAAGCGTAATCATCACTTGATGTTGATATGTCTCTAAAACGAGAGCCAGTTCTCTTTGGATTTGAGTAACTCTCATCTCTGATAGTACTTCCATCTCAAGAGACAATTCCAACTGTTGCATAGTTTTCGCGATTAGATCAAAATTTTGTAATAATGTGACCGTCATTTCCGCAACTTTTTGAAATGCTGTCCTCGGGAAAACATCAGAGTATTCCGCAAAATATATTTCGATTTGTGTTAATATCTCCGATAACTCTCGAAAGCTTATATAATCACCAAATGGATGCAAGAATAGCTCCCGATATCGTTCTTGTAACCTTTCAAACTGAAGCACTAGATCCACTACTGGTTGGATCTCCTCAAAAGAGGGAGTACTACCATCTTCTCGTAATACAATTAGTTGTTCTGTCTCACCTGTCCGACGCTGAAAGATATAACGATGATTGGAATAGTCTACTTGAGTCAAAGAAATAACTTCTTTTCCTGCGGTTATGTTCGCAAACTCCTTACTCTCTGCTTCTTCCGGAGGTGTAAGTAAAACTGAACCCAAGGTTTATCCTTCCTTTACATCCAAAATTTCCTCTTTCAAACTTTGAACCTACCAGTCTGCCGAGACTGGCACTAGACACGACTTCACTTAGAGGATCGAAAAAAATCGTTCCAACAGTATGGATCTTCCTTACTATCAGCTCATCCATTTAGGGTACTCATAGGCTGATATAAGATTAGCTCACAAGTTACTAGGCTTCGTTTGTCTTTCTTTTGCCGTCCTTTCAGACTCCAATCAATGTCTTTTACTACTTGGAGCTTATCCTCTTTAGCAGTTCTTTTTTTATTTGGAAATTCCTTCTAAATTATTGAAAAAAATTAGACATATACAATAACTAGAATCAAAAAAGAGCATAGACCGGAAAACTCCGGTCTATGCTCTTGCTTTGGTAGGATGCCAATAGCGTTTGTAAAAGTTGTATAAGATGACAAAAGAGAGAAACAAAGGAAGAATAAAGTGATAAAGCACCAGAAAAACCAGAGTGAGTATATAAGAAAGCCAAATTGAACGCTCATGTAATGTCTCCCATACATAAGAGACATCAGTCTTTCCAGAGTTTCCAAAGTAAAGACGGCTTGTTACTCGAAATTTAATTGATCTTGCACTAAAGAAATACAACATTGGAAGAAACACTAAAAATCCAACATTTAAGTAACTAGGAACTTGATACGTAATAAAAATAAGATCTAATAAACTAAAGACAAGGAAGGTCCAACTACCTGTAAATTCCCTACCGTAGTAGCCTTTTATCTCCTTTTGGAGCATTTCAATCTCTTTTTGAAGACTCTCATTCTGTATCTTTATTCGTTTAGCTCGTTTAAGATAGAGTTCCGCTATCCTAAGATCTGCATGCGCAAGAGGATAGACACCTTCCGGGAGATATTCATGATCTTCTGGCACTCTTTTCCATGAGTAACGAGCAAACGTTATATAGGTTGATACTAACTTTTCTTGATACAGAGATTCTTCAGGTTTTTGCTCCCAACACTCTTCTAATAGTTCGATTGCTTGTCGATACTTTTGTTTCGAGAGATAATACTCGGCCAAGTCATATCGCCAAATGAGATTTTGCGGTGCTAAATCAAGAGCGTGGTGACACTTTTCTTCTGATTCAAATATTTTCCCAGATTCGCGCAGAGTTTGGCCAAGCCACCAAACTACGGTTGCATCACTAGGATCAAGATCACTAGCCTTTACGAGAGCTGAAACTGCCTTCGAGTACTGTTCTAAATGGAAGAGTGCCTTGCCATATAAAAACCACATGGCAGCTGATCCAGAATAAGTATGAGTATAAGGAATTAGTTCTTCTAAAGCGAGTAAGTATTTCCGATTTTCTAGATGCTGTTGTGCAATTTGTAAGGCATCGGCAAGTTCATCTACTTCTTCTTTACCTTCTACAAAAGTTTCATTACTTGGATTCTTTGCTTCCTCTTCTAGTAACTGCTGATCATACTCCAATCGGAGAATTGGGTCTAACAGTTGACCTTCCATTTGGGTTAGCAGTTGCAGAACCTGCTCCGCTTCTTTCCGTCGTTCTGCCGAAGGAGAGTTAGTCTTGACATTCCAGAAGCGGATTTGTCCTAAAATCCACTTACGTAAATCAGCTTGGGTGATAGAAGGAGACAGCTTAAACATCTGATAGTAGTTCTGCATCCCGCGTTCGTTCCTTTGTCTAATTCGGTTTAGCTAATTGCAAGTTTTGCTACCCGATCTGCTTTCTCCAAGACTTCCTGTTCTGTTAGGTTGGAAGTACGCTCAATATCTAATTCACCTAGCAATGTACCCGCTGTCGAATCGATAACGGTAACATGAATAATCCCATCGCTATCATAGCTAAAGATTACCTCAAGAGGTGCACCTTTTGGATATTCAGGAAGATCAATCATTCCTTCTCCAACTACTTTTACAAAATCCAACTGATTGCTTTCGCCTTCTGTCACTTGAATATGTAGTTGAGACTGGTTGTCCACTGTGGTGGTATAGTGCCCACTTACACGACTCGGAATTACCGTATCTTTTTTCAGTACGATCGAATTAACTTCTTTACCCATTTCATCTAATGCAACTACTCCCATACTATGTGAGTTGACATCTTGCACTTCAATTAGCGGGAAGTTAGCAACAGCATCCATTGGGTAGATCCCTTGTTTCATAGCTAAGATAACTCCTTGAATGGCAGCACCTTGCGCTACTACTTCATCTGGATTGACATCCATAGAAGGTTTCCGTCCTGTTACACGTTCAATAAGAGCCGGAACCATCCGCATTCTAGTTGAGCCCCCAACTAACAGAACTCGATTTATTTCATTCCAATTTAGACCAGCATCCTGCAAGACCATCTCCATAATCTTTTGGGTTTGATCTAATAGCGGACGAGTAACCTCATCGAATTTTTGGCGTGTAAGGGTAATGGAGGTGTTGACTCCGTTTGCTGACAAGAAGACACTTGTCCGCTCCCGTGAGGAAAGAGTTTTCTTCGCAATTTCCGCTTTGTCTCGCAGATCTTGTTCTAGCATTGGGTCATCCAACAAATCTGGACCACCTTGCGCTTTGAACTCTTCATTTAAGTAGTTCATGATTTCATTATCCCAATCAAAACCACCAAGGTTCTTTGCACCACCGGTAGCTAAAACTCTTAGTCCATCTGGGCTCAGACGCATAATCGTAACATCGAAGGTACCACCCCCGAGGTCATAGACCAAAATCGTCTGTTTTTCATGCATCTTATCTATGCCGTAAGCGAGAGCGGCAGCTGTCGGTTCGTTAATAATACGAAGAACATTTAATCCTGCAATTCGACCAGCATCCTGAGTCGCTTTCCGTTGGGCATCATCAAAATATGCAGGAACTGTAATGACTGCCTCATTTACAGGTTCCCCAAGGAGTGTTTCTGCGTCTTGCTTTAATCGCTTCAAAATCATGGCAGAGATCTCTTCGGGGGTATACACGTTGCCGCTTTCTGTGCGAAATTTCCACGTTTTATCTCCGACTTGACGTTTTACAAATTGGATAACGTTGAATGGGTTTGCCACCGCAGAACGCTTTGCGATGCTACCAACGATTGGATCATCTGTATCAAAGAGAACAACAGAGGGAGTTATACGCTCTCCTTCGCGGTTCGTAAGCACTTCTGCTTTTCCGTATTGGTTGACAACGGAGATTGCAGAATAGGTGGTTCCTAAGTCAATCCCTACCACTCGACCCATGACAATATCACTCCTTCGAAATCAGCTGTTTCGTAATCTATAACTTAAGACACTACAAGGTTCATATATAGAGAAAGGAAAAAGCCGAAAAGGTATTCTCTCTCCTATCAAGAGAGGAGGTACTGCATAACTTCCCTTCGACTCATTCCTAATGCATAAGTCATACTACGCTTAACCTTGGTACTTCTTAATAATAACTTTGGTTGGGCGTAATATAACATCCTTATATTTGAAGCCATTTCGAACAATATCTACAATTAAGTTATCCTCTTCTCGATCATAGGTAGGTTCTGTCTTCACTACTTCTTGATACTTTGGATCAAAGTTGTAGGAAGTCAAAATAATAGGTTCTACTCCACGACGATATAGAATTTCCATTAATTCTCCATTAAGAGACTTGAGTAATTCTGTTAACTCTGGAGAGACCTTTCCAGAGTCAATTGCATCTTTGTAGATATTTTCCATACGATCATGGAAAAGAATTAGATCAATATATAGCGGGCGCAACTGATTTAATTCTTGATCCTGTTTTAGTACATCCATTTCTTGATACAGACGTTCAAATGCTACTTCTTTTGTACGATCATACGTTAAGCGTTTTTCCACCAGTCGAACTAATGATGTGAAATTTGATTGTAGGTTGCCTAAAAAAGAGAGCACCTGTTGTTGTTGCCTCTGTTCAACTGGTTTCCCTTCTCGCGCTTTTTGTATGGAGCGTTCTCTGCTGGTCATAAACCGGCTTGCCTGTTGTGTAGGCGGAGCCTGAGGAAGTTGAGAACCTTGCTCATAAAATCGATGGTTTTCTTTCCTGGGACCCATAAGATGTTCCTCCCTATACAACAATGAAGTTGCATTAGTTCGTTCCTAGTAATCTAAAAAGGTATGTGAAAACTAGTCCCACGACCGAAACGGGGTAAAAGGAAACGTAGTATGATATTCACTATGCCCTTTTAAAATACCTTCAAAATTAACAGGAAATTTGGCAAGATTCGTAGGAGAGATTTTTCCCTATAGGTAAATCTACGCTAAAAGAGAAAGCTTTCTAGCCAATGCCTTTATATCACCATCAAGCACAGCAAGTCCCACTAAACACCATTTTACAAAGAATGAAACTTATTTACATGAGACAAAGGCATTGGTCACTTCATGGCGTATAAAAAATCTCCCATTTTCAAATATTTCTACATCCGGCCCTTCTACTACACGGTCATTATATGCGAGTTCTCTTCCCTAGACAAGCGACAATTTCCTGATTCCCCATTCGGTTGCGGGCCTTTTACTAACCATTTTTCACAACGATGGTAAGTTGGCTTTCCAACAAACAGATACGTAATCTTTTATTGGACCAATTCGCCATATAAAAGTAGTCATGCTATGCTTAAATTAGATGGAACTGGAACTTGTCCATCATAACCCCTTATACAAAAACATTCCTTGTTGTGTTAGGAAAAATGGGGTTTTTTTATAATTTACATTAATTTTTACTAGTTTGGCTATTACTTATTGTGTCTTTCAATTTTTTACTATACCATGAATTCTGGTTTCTTGCATCTATATGATAGCTCGCTTCTTCTAGAATTCGAGTAAATAGAGTTTCAGAAAAATCTCTTTTGGACAAATAGGTGAGTATAGAGCTCCAACGCGCTTTCTTACCATCTCGAACTTCTAGAAAGTAGGAACGAACTGCTACAAGAAACCACCAACTATCTAGGTTTCCCTTCTGGAATGATTGAATTCCTTCTAGTAAATATCTAGCCAATAGTCGATCTGCTCGCTGATACTCTCCCATTCTTCTCATCTCTTCTAAATGAAAGGCCAACGAGAAAAAATCTCTTCTTCTAGCTACTACTGCCTGTGCTTTTTTCTGTAACGTTTGGAATTGGATCAAATCACAATAATCCCGAAATCGAGATAGTCCTAGAGAAAAAATTTTAGGATCTAGTTCTTCTAAGTTTACATTCTCCGCGATCCTATCTGGTAACATTCCTTCTCGGCTCCATAAATGCCAATATATCTCCCACTGTGATGCATCAAATCCATATATCGTAAGAAATGATTTTTCACCTTGTATCATAGGTGTTCGTTTAAAACGGGACTGGAGCTCACGAGCCCTCTCCATTTCCCCTAACTTCATCCAAATCTCCATTTGTAAAGCAAGAACTTCCTTGTGAGCATATCCGTTCAACAGGAGAAGGGAGGTACATTCTTGTAGTTCTTTTATCACCTCTTCTTTGGATACTACTCGAAACATTCTCACTTGCGTTTGTATCTTCTCGATCCTTCGTCCAATCTCTTTTTTAGTCAAACTTTGCTTCATTCCACACATCCTTTATGGTGATATACGGTTTATTTCTCCTTCACTCCTGTTATAAGTATAGAATATCTATCTACAGAAGAAGAGAAAGTTTTACGAAAAAAAGCTCTTTGCTGATAATGGTAAATCAGCAAAGAGCTTTGAACAAAATTAACCTTGGTCTCGCATGTGGGGGAACAGAAGCACATCTCGTATAGAAGGACTATCGGAGAGTAGCATAACAAGACGGTCAATACCAATACCTAGTCCACCGGTTGGAGGCATTCCATACTCCATCGCTTCCAAGTAGTCCTCATCCATTGGATGAGCCTCTTCATTACCCGCATCTTTCTGCGCAACTTGGGCTTCAAAACGATGCCGTTGATCAATCGGATCATTTAACTCAGAGAAAGCGTTAGCTAATTCTCTTCCATAAATAAACAACTCAAATCGATCAGTAAATCTTGGATCTGCTTCATTTCGTTTCGCAAGAGGAGAGATGTCTACTGGATGTCCATAAACAAAAGTCGGTTGGATCAAATGCTCCTCCACTTTTTGTTCAAAGAACTCGTTGATTACTTGTCCATAAGTTAGATTTTCCGCAATCCCTACCCCATGGTCCTTGGCAATTTGACGAGCTTCTTCATCTGTCAACTCTTTTGTAAAGTCTACTCCACAATACTCTTGAACCAGATCGGTCATCGAACGACGAGCCCATCTTGGTGTCAAGTCGATCTCCTGACCTTGATACTGAATTTTCGTCGTCCCACGAACCTCTTGGGCAATATGGGCAATCAAGTTTTCAGTCAAATCCATGATATCCTGATAATCTGCATAAGCTTCATACAGTTCCATCATCGTAAACTCTGGATTGTGACGAGTAGAGACTCCCTCATTGCGATAACAACGACCAATCTCGTATATTTTTTCCATACCACCGACGATCAAACGTTTTAGATGAAGTTCTAAAGCAATTCGCATATAAATCTTCATATCCAATGCATTGTGATAAGTAGCAAAAGGACGAGCAGATGCTCCACTTGGAATTACATGCAAGGAAGGTGTTTCTACTTCTAAATAGCCGATGCTATTCAGATAGCTACGCATCGACGCGATGATACGAGAGCGGGTTATAAAGGTTTGTTTTACATCTGGATTCATTACTAAATCCAAATAGCGCTTGCGGTAACGTTGTTCAACGTCTTTGAGTCCATGATATTTTTCAGGAAGAGGACGCAGTGATTTGCTGAGGAATGTCACTTCGTCGGCTTTCACACTCAATTCTCCACGATTGGTTTTGAATACTACTCCTTGAATCCCCAAATAATCTCCAAGGTCAGCTGTTTGGAAAGTTTCATATTGTTCTTCGCCTACACGATCTAGACGAACATAGATCTGAATACGACCACTTAGGTCTTGTATGTGTGCAAAAGATGCTTTTCCCTGAACACGTTTTGTCATGAGACGGCCGGCGATTGTCACATGAGCCTCTTTTTGTTCCAACTCTTCTTTCGTAAATCCTTCATAATTTGCTTCTACATCTTTGGCAAGATGACTCCGTTCAAATTTTCCACCAAACGGATTCACTCCACGATCACGTAGCTGATCCAGTTTGTCACGGCGAACTTGAATCTGCTCATTTGTTTCTTCTATGGACATGCTCGCACCTCATTTTCTTAACCTATGTAAATTCATTGCATCCATTATACCTTAAGCAAGCTCTCATCTTGACAGAGTCTCACTTAACATAATGGATGCAATGTAGCGAAATCTGGATTAGGCTCTATTTAAGAAGCCGTTGCTTCTGCTTTTGCTTGATCTGATTGTCTCCCAAATGCTACTAACAAATCAGCCATACCATCGCGTGTCTCTTGCTCGTTTACTTGATCCTTGATACGAGTCGCACCACGTAGTCCTTTTAAATACCAAGCAGCATGCTTTCTCATCTCACGTACAGCCACACGTTCTCCGCGCAAGGCAACCAAACGATCCATGTGAAGAACCGCAATGCGCATTTTCTCTGTAGCAGACGGTTCCGCAGGTAGTTTACCGTTTGTTAGATACTCTACTGTACGATATAGCATCCAAGGATTCCCTAAAGCAGCTCGACCAATCATTACCGCATCACAACCCGTTGTCTCGAGCATACGCTTAGCATCCTCAGGAGAAGCAACGTCCCCATTTCCTATTACGGGAATCGAGACATTTTCTTTTACTTGACGGATAATATCCCAATCCGCCTTTCCAGTGTACATCTGAACACGTGTACGTCCATGAACAGCAACTGCTTTTCCTCCTGCTCTCTCTACAGCTTGAGCATTTTGAATAGCATAGATGTGTTCCTCGTCCCAGCCTATTCTCATCTTTACTGTTACTGGTTTATCTACTGCATCCACTACTGCTGAAACCATCTCATAAATTTTATTTGGGTCGAGAAGCCATCTAGCCCCCGCATCACACTTAGTCACTTTTGGTACTGGGCACCCCATATTGATATCAATAATGTCTGCATTGGTTTGCTTGTCTACTACTTTTGCAGCTTCTACGAGGGATTCGCGATCTCCACCAAAAATTTGCAAGCTCAACGGTTTTTCTCGCTCATCTACAAATAACATCTCTCTCGTTCGTTGATTACCATGTAAAATAGCTTTATCACTTACCATCTCCGCACAAACGAGTCCCGTACCAAATTCCTTGGCAATCAAACGGAAAGCGGGATTACATACACCTGCCATCGGAGCAAGAACAACCTTATTTTTTGGCTTTACATTTCCGATCTGAAACATTATATTTCCTCCTCTCCATTAAGTAAAACTTCCATTTGTAATGTTTTTCTCCCTGCCACTTGAAGAGCAAGGGATAATGGAGTTTTGTGTACTTCTTTCCTATCTGGAAGTTTCGCCAGATACTCTGACACTCTCCAAAATTCTCGTTCGAAAGGTTCCATAACATCTAACAACGGCACTAAGACAAACGCTCTTTCCCACATACGTGGATGTGGAATTTCAAGGTGAGAAGATTGATAGTACTCTTTTCCATACAGCAAAATATCAATATCCATCGTTCGAGGGCCCCAGCGAATAGTCCTTACTCGTTGCAATTTCTGTTCGATCTCTAAAGCAGTAGTTAAAAGCTCTGTAGCTGTTAAGTTGGTCTCTAACCGAACCGCTATATTGAGAAAGTCTGGCTGATCTACATAGCCAACTGGCTCTGTCTGATAGATCGCAGAAACTTTTGAGATAGTGATTCCATCTGACTCAGCGAGCAATTGTACTGCTTGTTGCAACTGTTTAGGACGATCACCTAAATTGGTTCCTAGTCCTAAATATGCCGTGATCGTACTCATGCTTTGTGCCTCTTGATCTCGACTCCCACTGCTTGATAATGCCCAGGAATCGGTGGGTCTGGTTTGGTGACTCGAACTAACACTTCTTCAATCGCAAATTCCTTAAGAAGTTTATGGGCTATCTGATCTGCCAACTTTTCTAGTAGCATGTACTTATGTCCCTCTACTTCTTGCCGAACCGCCTCGTAAACTTCTGCGTAATTAATAGTCTTTTGCAGGTCATCCGTCGCACCAGCAGAAGCTAAGTCTAGAAAAAGTTCTAGATCTACTTGAAAACGTTGACCAAGGCGATTCTCTTCTGGTAACACACCATGATATGCGTAGAAATGCATTTTTTGCAAAAATATCTTGTCCATGCTACTCCCCCGAAGGATGCTTTCTATATAACATCGCATCCATCATTTTGCAGACTCGAGCAATCTCTTTGACATCATGTACTCGAACAATCTGACATCCTTTTGTGATTCCTAGTGCTACTGTGGCAGCTGTTCCTTCGACTCGTTCGTCAGTCGGCAGTTCTAGAGTTCGGGCAATCAGTGACTTTCGAGAGGTACCTAACAGCACTGGATACCCCATCGTTGTAAATGCCTCTAATTTTCTCATCACCAACAAGTTATCTTCGTAACTTTTGGCAAAACCAATCCCAGGATCCAAAATGATCTGTTCATCCGTGACACCAGCCGACTTGGCAATACTTATCGATTCTAGCAAATCTGTTTGCATATCTGCTATTAAATTTCGATACTCAGCTTTTTCACGGTTCTGCATCAAAACGATCGGCACTCCCGTTTTGGCAGCCACTCGTACCATGTCAGGATCCTTTTTACCACCCCATATATCATTTAGAAGGTGTGCTCCGGCTTTTATTGCCTCTTCTCCCACTTTTGCTTTATAGGTATCAATGGAGATAGGGGCATCCACTTCACGGGAAATCGCTTCAATCACTGGGACCACTCTGTCTAATTCTTTTTCAAGCGAGACCATAGTTGCACCAGGTCGAGTAGATTCTCCACCTATATCCAAAATATCTGCTCCCTCAGCAACTAGCTTTTGTGCATGCAGAACAGCCTGTTCGATCGTATTATAACGACCACCATCGGAAAATGAGTCAGGAGTTACATTTACAATCCCCATCACTAGCGTTTTATGAGATGGAAATCGATATGAGCCTAATTGAAGGATCCTATTCATGTAGACTTCCTTTCCAATCAATCTAAGTGTATATAAATACTACCAATCTAAAAGATAGTAGGCGAATCTCTGTTTTGAAACATTAGGTAAAGGTAAAATAATGAACAGGATAAACCATTATATTTTAGCACAGGTTCTTGACAAAGCAAAAAGAAAAGCTTCTGCTATTAGCAAAAGCTTTTCTTTTCTATTCTTTACTTCCACATTTAACTATCAAATTGAAACAGGGGAGTAGTTAGATAGCGCTCTCCACTACTTGGAATAATCGCCAATACTTTTTTTCCTGCTCCTAGTCTTCTTGCCAACCGAAGTGCAGCAGCAATTGCAGCACCAGAAGAAATTCCTACCAAAATCCCTTCTTCTTTGGCAACTTTTCTCGACCACTCAAAGGCTTCTTCATTCTCAATCTGAATTACTTCATCATATAAATCAGTTTGAAGGATGGAAGGAACAAATCCAGCACCAATTCCTTGAATTTTATGAGGACCTGGTTTTCCTCCAGAGAGTACCGGAGAAGCAGTTGGTTCTACTGCAACCAATTGTACACCTTGTACTTGTTCCTTTAACACTTGACCGACACCAGTGATGGTTCCGCCTGTTCCTACGCCAGAGACAAATGCATCTAGTTGTCCATCTAACTGATCTAATATTTCTTTGGAAGTGTGTTCCAAATGTGCTTTGACATTATCAGGATTTTGGAATTGTTGTGGCATGAAATAGCTAGGGTTTTCTTTTGCTAGCTGTTCTGCCTTTTCAATCGCTCCACGCATCCCATCTGCTCCTGGTGTCAAAACCAATTCTGCTCCATACGCTTTTAGGAGATTACGTCGTTCCAAACTCATCGTGTCTGGCATCACGAGAATCGCTTTATATCCTTTGGCCGCTGCCACCATCGCCAAACCAATACCAGTATTACCACTAGTCGGCTCGATGATCGTAGACCCCGGTTTTAGCTCTCCACGCTTTTCTGCTTCTTCGATCATGCTTAGGGCGATACGATCTTTCACGCTACCACCTGGATTAAAGTATTCTAACTTGAGATAAACGTCTGCATCTGCTTTGCCGACGATATGATTTAGTTTTACGATTGGTGTTTGTCCAATCAGGTCTAAAATACTATTTGCTACTCGCATGAATATACCACCCATTTCCGATGAGTTTTTACGGAATTAATATCTCTTATATTGTATAGATATTTTCATACTTTTGTCAATTCAGCTCGCTAAGTAATTGCTTTAGATCCTCTCCCGAGTAATGGTACTTGGTATTACAAAAATGACAGACTACCTCTGCTTTTCCATCTTCGGTAAGGATTGCTTCTACTTCTTTGGAGCCAAGGCTTTTTAGAACTCCTCCAATTTGTTCTTTGGAGCAAGTACAATGGAATTGGAGATCTTGCTTATCTAGAATAGATGCGTCATCTCCCATAAGCAATCGTAATAAGCCTTCTGGTGTTACTCCCTTATGAAAGTGCTCCGTTACTCCGCCATTCATCTTGGCAATCCGTTCTTCTAACTGGGCGATTTCTTCTTCTTCAACTTGTGGCATGAGTTGAATCATATATCCACCAGCGACCATGATTTTGTCACGGTTTACTAACACACCTAATCCCACTGAGCTTGGAGTTTGTTCACTTGTTGTAAAGTAATAGGTAAAATCTTCAGCGAGCTCACCTGAGATAATAGGAGAAGCACCTCCATATGGTTCCCGCAAACCTAGATCACGATTAATATAGATCATTCCTTCTCCGACAGCACCAGAGACGTCCAATTTCCCATTCTCTTTTAAGGGAATAAGCACTGCTGGGTTATCAACATACCCTCTTACTTGACCTGTCCCATTGGCATCTACAACGATCTTCCCGATTGGTCCATCGCCGTCTACCCGAATGGTGACGCGATAGCGAGGATCTTTTAGTGTAAGACCGATAAGAGCTCCCATTGTAGCTGTTCTCCCTAAAGCCGCACTGACTACTGGTAGTGTAGTATGTGCTTTTTGTAAATCTTGCACTAAATCGGTTGTAATAGCTGCCAATCCTCGTATATGTCCACTTTTTGAAATGGCTCTAACTGCATAATCAACCATCTGATATCCTCCCTATTTTTGATTGCGTTCAAAAATCTTTTTAAGCCCAATGAGTGTCAGATACGGGTTCACCTCATCAATAGTCTCCGTATCATCAAAGAAAAGGTTCGCTAGTCCTCCTGTGGCAATAACCTTCGGACTTTGCTGAAATTCTTTTTTCATTCGCTTTACAATCCCATCCACCATACTCACATAGCCATAGTAAATGCCAGATTGTACGGAATGGGTAGTATTGCGCCCAATTACTTGACCTGGGTTTACCATCTCCACCCTTGTTAACTTCGCAGCACGTTGGTAAAGGGCTTCTGCTGAGATATTGACTCCTGGACAAATAGCTCCTCCCAGATATCGTTCTTGTTCATCAATACAACAAAAGGTAGTAGCTGTCCCAAAATCCACAATAATGAGAGGCGCTCCATAGATCTCTACTCCTGCTACCGCATTGGCAATCCGATCTGCGCCCACTTCACGGGGATTGTCACAATATAGATTAAGGCCTGTTTTGACTCCTGGACCTAAAATGATAGGCGTCTGTCCAAAATATTTTTCTGACAGCTTCCGCATCACATACGTAACAGGTGGTACCACAGAAGAGACTGCAATACCTGTGATTTCTTCGACAGAGATCTCAGCATGTGTTAGCAGATTTTGAAAAACCATAGCATACTCATCTTCTGTTGCATTTCGATTGGTTTGTACTCTCCATTGATAGGCAAGGCGATCTCCTTGATACACTCCCATTACAATATTGGTATTCCCTATATCGATCACAAACAACATAGACTATTCCCCTTTCTAAACAGAAAAAAAAGAGGCGATTCTTCCGCCTCTTTTACTCAATCGCTAGAAAAACGTTTATTTGTTCTCATCCAAATCAGTTGGGTCATCCTTTTTTTCTACAGATGCCTGCTCAGAGGTTTCTTCCTCTTTGCTATGGATGTTCACTTTGACCTCATCTTCAATCTTACCATGATCAAGCAACTGACGAATCGATTCTTCATCTAATGTTTCTCGAGTCAAGAGAGTCTGCGCCAAGAGCTCCAATTTATCTCGATGCTCAAGCAACATATCTTTGGCTCTGGTATAACAGCGGTTAATCATATCTTGCATTTCGTTATCAATATCATAAGCAACCTTGTCACTGTAGTTTTGCTCATGACCAATGTCACGTCCTAGGAAGACTTGACCTTGAGAACGTCCATACTGCATAGGAGCTAGTCGGTCACTCATTCCGTACTCTGTAATCATAGAGCGAACAATAGCAGTTGCTTTTTCAAAGTCGTTACTAGCACCGGTGCTGACCTCTCCAAAGACAATCTCCTCTGCTACGCGACCGCCTAAGAGTCCCGTTACACGATCAAGAAGCTCTGGTTTGGTTGCAAGATAACGATCTTCTTTTGGCAACATCATCGCATATCCACCAGCCTGCCCACGTGGGACAATCGTCACTTTATGTACAGTATCCGCATTTTCACAATAGTACCCTACAATTACATGACCTGCTTCGTGATAAGCTACAATGTTTCGTTCTTTTTCACTTACTACCCGGCTTTTCTTCTGTGGACCTGCAATTACACGGTCAACAGCTTCATCAATTTCATCCATCGTAATCTCTTTTTTATTAGAACGAGCAGCCATCAGAGCAGCTTCATTCAGTAAGTTCTCTAAGTCTGCACCAGAGAAACCTGTCGTACGTTTTGCCACTACATCGAGTTTAACAGACGGAGCTAGTGGTTTGTTACGAGCATGTACCTTGAGTACCGCTTCACGACCTTTGACATCTGGGCGGTTAACCAGAATCTGACGGTCAAAACGACCAGGACGCAGTAAGGCTGGATCGAGAATATCTGGACGGTTGGTTGCAGCAATCATGATAATACCCGCATTGGCATCAAAGCCATCCATCTCGACCAGTAACTGATTCAATGTTTGTTCCCGCTCATCATGTCCGCCACCAAGCCCGGCGCCACGCTGACGACCTACAGCATCGATCTCATCAATAAAGATAATACAAGGAGCGTTTTTCTTTGCCTGTTCGAATAGGTCCCGCACACGGGAAGCCCCTACCCCAACAAACATTTCTACGAAATCCGAACCACTAATGGAGAAAAATGGAACCTTTGCTTCTCCCGCAACTGCACGAGCTAGCAAGGTTTTCCCTGTACCTGGAGGTCCTACCAAAAGAACTCCTTTGGGAATCCGTGCACCAATCGCAGCAAAACGGCGGTTATCTTTAAGGAAGTCAACAATTTCTACTAACTCCGCTTTTTCCTCATCAGCCCCGGCCACATCATCAAAAGTAATGCGTTTCTTCTCTTCGTTATACAGCTTGGCCCGACTTTTACCAAAGTTCATTACTCGGCTTCCGCCACCTTGGGCTTGGTTAAACAAGAAGAAGAAAAGGAGTAAGATAATAACTAACGGAATAATCGATGTAAAGAAGGAGATCCATACCGAATCACTTTTTTGCTTTTGAAATTCGACTGGAACACCTGACGCCTCTAATTCTTTAGTCAGATTTGTCTCATGAATTGGAGCAGTGGTCGTAAATGTTTTTCCTTTTAGACCTTTGTACTCCCCTTCGATATAATATGTACCACTTTCGGGACGAACCTTTACATTGGTAATGGTTTTCTTCGCTAACGCATCGCGAAACTGGCTATATTTTATAGGGTCATTCGATGTTTCGGCGCTATTGATCAGGTTAACTACGCCGATCGTTACAAGGATGAGAATTACATATAGTAATCCGTTCCTGAGGAAGAAGTTCTTCATCCCTGGCCTCCTCTCATTCCACTTGTTCCATTTTATCACAGGGAATCTGTGCTACTCAATAGAAGATCAGATAAGATCAAACTTAGTCTTGATACACTTCTGGCTTCAAAACACCTATGTACGGCAAATTACGATACTTTTCATTGTAATCCAGTCCATAGCCAACTACAAAATAATCCGGGACTTCAAAACAGGTATAATCCGGGACTAAATTGACTGTTCGACGTGCAGGTTTATCAAGCAAAGTAACAGTGCGTACACTCGCAGCTTGACGCCCTTTTAATAGATCGACTAGATAACTGAGCGTAAGCCCACTATCAATGATGTCTTCAACAATTAAGATATGACGGTTCTCTACAGATGCGTCTAAGTCTTTGAGAATTCGAACCACACCAGAAGATTTGGTCGAAGCACCGTAGCTGGATACCGCCATAAAATCCATTTCTAGCGGAAAGTCCATCGCTTTAACTAAATCAGCCATAAATGGAACGGCGCCTTTTAGAACGCAGATGCAAAGTGGATTTAAATCACCTAGATCCTGTTTAAGGACATGTCCAAGTTCTTGGATTTTCCCTTGAATTTCATTTTTTGTAATCAGGATCTCCTTCATGTCTTGATGCATGAGGCTCCTCCTATCAACCTTATGTAAGTGTCTGAAGTCTATTCCACAAGTGATTTGGTTCCCAGACCAAATAGAGAAATTGCTTGGTCTGATTCGTGACAGGCGCTACCACTGATCTTCGTAACCCAGGCAACCAAAGGATTTCATCGTTGGATAATGTAATGATAGGATATGAATCTCGATATACTCTTGGAATCTTAGCTTCCATTAGCACATCTTTTACTTTCTTTCTCCCGTTCATTCCTTTAGAAGAAATTCGATCTCCATCCCGCCTAGAGCGAACAATCAACTCAGATCTAGCCAACAACTCTTGATCAAACACAGCAATATTTTGCTCTGGTAATTTGTGTAGTTGTTCACTAGTGTAGGTATGTAAAACACCCAATGGTGTCCAAAAGGTTCCCGGAATCGGGACTCGCTTCGCCTGAATTGTTAGATCTTCTACAAGTTCGTGCTTGTATACTAACTTGTGGTAGAAACGCTGTACGACAGCACCCGCACCAAGATCTAGCTTACCAGATGGATGGTTCCCCTGCGCCAGGTTCCTAATGCGTTCGATCACTTGAAATGTGACAGTCAAACTTGGTAGTTGCTGAGAAAGACAACTTAATATTAGTTTAACTACTCTACGTTGTAAAGCAATGGGGAGTTCTAGAAATCTTGGAATCTCGACTTCATACTCTCCATCAGGTGTAGTTTGGACCACTTTGCCAAACGCATCTTTCTCTAACTGACGCAAAAAACGGTCTTCCTCTAAAACAATTTCACTAAGTTCTAGCATTCCCTCTTTTATCCTAGGATTAAACTCTTTTAAATAAGGGATTAGATCTAGACGAATACGATTTCTCGTATAATCGCGACTTCGATTGCTAGAATCGGTACGAGGCTCTATTTTTTCCATTTCACAATATTGTTCAATCTCATTACGATCAAAATAAAGCAAAGGACGTAGGTAAGATATTCTCCCCTCAAGGCGCACCTGTTGCATTCCCTTTAGTCCTGTTATTCCTGTTCCCCGAATCATATTCCATAAAATCGTCTCCATCTGATCATCCGCATGGTGGGCAAGTAGAATTCGATCAATCCCCATATGTATTGCTACCTTTTGAAAAGCTTCATAACGTAAATGTCTGGCTACTTCCTGAGTCCCTGCATGCATTTCTTGTTTTGCGAGCTTTACTTCCACTCTCTCTACGACAACAGGAATATTGTTTCGTTCACAATATCGGCACACATAGTCCTGTTCTGCTTCGCTTTCCATATCACGCAACTGATGATTTATATGAACCACTGTTATATCCCACTGATACTTTGGTGCTAATTGATTTAATCCATGTAATAGTGCCATCGAATCTGGCCCACCTGAAACAGCAACCAACATTTTCTCCCCAACCCCAAAATGAAAAGGAGCCGCACATACGGTTTTTTCTAGTTTGGTGAGAAACAATTAAAAACCTCCCCCCTAGAAACGAGAAATCCACCTCTTATGCCGAATACGAGGCGGAGTAAATGATTTTCTTATCTTACGCCTTTTCTAACAAAGTGGCAAATTTAGGCTTCCGCTGTACGTTCCAACCTCTCCACTCCTGGTAGCCGAATAGTAGACCACTCCGAGCTAAACCGCTCTACTTTGGAAACCAGAATGGTCATATCATCTAAGATCTTTCCTTTTTGGAAGCGAATTACTTTCTCCAATAAACAATCGGCAAAATCTTGGGGGTCTTTGCTCTCGATCTCTTGAATCATCTGAGTGATAAAAGTATCTTTGTTCATCGCAGCTGGTGCAGCATCATAGATTCCATCTGTCATCAAGAGCAACAAATCTCCTGGTTGCAATTGCATCTGTAACGGATCAACTTGAATATCCTTTAGGATTCCAATCGGTGGATTAGATGCAGCTAATCGTATCACCTTTTTCCCTCTTTTGATAAATCCAGGCGATGATCCAATCTTTAGAAATCTCCCATTTGCTGAGTTACAATCCACCATAGCTAAATCAATGGTCGCAAACACTTCATCCACCGTTCGCATACTGAGTATGGAGTTAACCGTTTCAACCGCCCGTTCTTCTTGCATTCCTGCAAGTAACAATCTCCTTAACAACTTTAACGCTGCATTGCTCTCTTCCTGTGCTCGCTGTCCATTGCCCATTCCATCACTAAGCGCTAGTGCATACTTCCCCGTACCTAAGCTCATGTGACAGTAACTATCTCCTGAGACAATGCCTCCACCTTTCGCTGCACTAGCAACACCCGTTTTAATGAGATACTTTTGAGCCGAACCTAATGTTACTAGGGCATGACCACTGCCTTCTTGCAATACTTTCCGAAACACCGAAATAGGCTCTCCCACTACTTCAGATAACAATGGCGCGATCAATTTTTTACTCTCCTCTAGTTGATCACCATGTGGCATGAGTATCTCTATCTCTACTTTCCCTTCCTCTAACGATAAAATATCTACTCTTCGAATGGAAACCCCCAGCTGAGATAAAGCTTCTTCTATTTGCTCTTCTTGTGCAGACATTACTGATGTCTCATGGCGAATCTCGTGAGATAACTTATCCATTACATCCGCCATTCCTTTGAGCTGATCATAAACAAGTTGCCGAGAATCTAGCATTTTCTCTCGCCAATAATTACTTTGTTCATGGTACAAATATTGACCTTGCAAATTTTCCATTACTTTTTCTGGACGAATACAGTGATCTGTCCATGACTCTGGTATGGAAATCGGACGACTTGCTCCTTCTGTTTCGATTAATGCCATCAAATTGGTAACTCCCGAATAGGTGCGCATCACATTTTGTTCCCAACACTGGCCAAATCGCCTACATCCCATACATGACTTTTCCATCACTTCATTCACAAATTGATGTACTTGATCTTCTTCTTCCTGTCTTCGTTTTGTTGTATCATCACGGAAACTAGTGGCTAACTCTTGGAATAAATCTTGAAACTTTTCTACTCGCTGTGCAGTTACATCGCGCAATCTTCTCACATACTCTTGATGCGCTGTCTGGTTGTCCACTGTACCAGGGATAAAACGTCCCACACTCTGAAAAAGAACACTTGGTGTAAGAAAAAACAAGACGATCGCAAGGACTGACTCTTGCAGGGAAAGCCAAAAATCCGAACCTGTTGGATCGTACAGGGCAAGGACCGAAGATCCTAACAAAAATCCAATCGCTACCCCTATCCGTTTTCCTTCTTGGAATAGACCAGCCAACAATCCAGCAAACGCAAGCAGGCTAATCTCTAATATCGCTTTGCTATGAGATAAATTCATAATAATACCAGTAACAACCCCCATCGCGGAGCCAATCATCCCACCACCTACAAAGGCAAGCACCAAGATAAGATAACGCGAGAGAATATGCAAAATAGAAAGATCTCCAACTGTAAAACCTAAGGTTCCGGTAAGAACAGATCCGATCAAGATGACGAGACATACGATTTCTTCATGCCGAAGATGAATACGCCTCTTCTTTTTGGTAAAAATCGGAACAGATTGCACAAAGATATACGTTAAAATAAAGCTCAACAATGTATCGATTCCCGCAAGTAACATCTGGTAATGAGTATGTGGTTGCCAAAGGATCATAGCTAGGTGGCCCACGATGTTGGTGAAAAGTACAAGAAATGGAATTTGCCCCAGATTCCCCTTTCCCATAGCTGCAGCGATACGATAAGATATAAATAATAAGAGCAAAAAACCTGTTACCTTGGCTGCGTGGACTGTATCAAGTGTGGCGGCACCTAAAATCGTCATAGCCATTACCCCAGGCCATGCTTTCCTCGAAAACAAGAACAGGACTGCTAAATAGGCGACGGAGAAAGGGGACACACTCTCTAGGATTGTTGCTCTACCCAACAAAAATCCCATCGCAAGTAGAGGCACGTTCCAAAAATGGACCAAGCGGTGAAAAACTCTCTTTTGTCTACTTTGATCCCAAGCAACCCATTTTTTGACCGAACTCTGTACTCGTGCTTTCCAGCTACCCAATACTTCTACTTGCATCCTAACCACTCTCCTCTTTTCATTCACGTGCCACCCATTATAGACATGACGAAATAGAAAAGTTTGTCAAAACACCTGCTATCTCCAAAGTTTTCTTCGACACCAAGTATCTTGCAGGTTTCGAATACTTTTTTCCCTCTTTCTAAACTTAGGTGGTACGATGAATCTCTGTTTCATGGAGAATATCTTCTGATTTTCCGTCTGAGGTTGTCGAGGATGAAAGAATATTTCTTTTTTCCGACAAAAACTCCAAAAAAAAGAACACACTAGTAGACTAGTATGTTCTTTCAACATGTATTACGTGCTTGTAGAATTTCTTCGTACAGGATTTCCACTAAGCGGATACATTTTTGCCTCGGCTATAAAACTAGGGATCAGTCGTTTTTCGGTCTGTAATCCAATCATACGATCTAAAGTTCTTAAAGCATGAACTTGCTGTCTTCGTTTAATTCTGCCCCGTTCAATCGAGTCTGCAAATTCGTCTATATCAATCAGATGATAGCGTCCATCTGGATAAATGATAAGATCTAGTAAGAGATCAACCATCACATAACGCATTCTCCCTGTCTGGTGCATTTCCATCATATCGCAGTAGTAGTATAGGAATTCCCCATTTTTCTGAAACACCTTGGAGATCGTATAACCTTTTCGAACAAAGTAGTAGGTGAGGAAAATGCGTTTGCCATCAGGATTGGGATATTGTGTCGCGAAGCAATAACGTCCGCGCCAATCTCTCACTTTTTCTACATAGGTCTTGTTGATCGTAGTAAATTTGATTTTTTTAATCGATACATCCACACCTACTCACACACTTCCTGTTAGAATAGCCAAAAGCGGAAAACGAAAAGAGAAGGCGTTACTCCCCCACAGCGAATTTAGGGGGAGTTACTCGCCTTCTCCTCTCTACGAATTGAATCTGTCTGGTAGCGGCGGAGGGGCTCGAACCCCCGACCTCACGGGTATGAACCGTACGCTCTAGCCAGCTGAGCTACGCCGCCTTATTTGGTTGCGGGGACAGGACTCGAACCTGTGACCTTCGGGTTATGAGCCCGACGAGCTACCAACTGCTCCACCCCGCGTCAGCAACAAAACTTATTATACGTACAATAGATCCGGAAGTCAAGGCTTCCTCAAAAAAAAGTTTGGATTCCTCAAGGATGAGAAAAAACGCCTGTTAAAGGCGTATGAGGGATTCACCAAATTCTACCGAAGAAAAGGTCTTCATCTCCTTTAACTAGCGGAAGTCGAGAGGAGCCAGCCTCTGTCTCTTCTAACTTCTTGTCCAATTCTTCTTGATCTTGGTTTGGCTCTTTCTTTGGATCACTCATCGCTAACCTCCTCATCCGAGGATTTTTCAAACTACAAGTTCATGCATAACATATTTATTATAAGAAAAAATGGAAAATTTGTAAAGATAAATAAAAACCAGAGAAATCTGATAGATCTACTCTGGTTCTAATCATTATTCTGTTGTTTCCTTTGGCTGGTAATTCTTTTCTCCCTTTTTTCCGTAACCATATTTGTGTGCCAGCTCCATTAAATATTGGTGTTCTTGTAGTAGAGAAATCCCTTTCTCGAGAGATGTTTTTTCTTGTTGTACTTGCTGCAACGTCTCCTTCTTCACCACTAGCTGATCCTCTTTCTCCCATATACGGAACTGCTGAACTACTAGCTGTATAGAGGCCCAGACAATAAAACAACACATAAAGATCAACCATGCTAGACGAAAGCGTCGAACTTTCGGTTGAATCTTTGGTTTAACCGGACGTGGAGAATCCGATAAATGTTCTTCTTCTACCTGACTGACAGTTGATTTCTTTTGATTCTGAAACACCAAAACATTATCTCTCGGATGATGTGGTATCACTCGGAATCACCTTTTTTTATAAGATTTCTCCATGCATTCCGCAATCGGTCTCGATAATCTTTGCATTTTCGAACAAACTTCATAACGCTAGGCTGCAACCATCTTCGAAGTGGTCTTGTCATCCATTCAAACGGCCAAAGGAATCCCTTGCCAATCGACAAGATCATTCGGTAAATCAAAAACACAAGACGTCGAACTAAACTCCAAAGCCATAACACAGGGCTTACGATCAAAAAAACCCAGAGCCGATATAGTTGGTAAACCATTTGTTCGATAAACTGCACCAATACACGCAAAAAGCGAAAAACCGATTGATGGAACCACTTGTAATAAAGGAATATTCCAAGCGCAATAGCTAGGAATATATAAAATCGCAGCTCCCCCCAATTGCTCCACATCAACAAGCTGAAGACGAGACCACCAGAGACAAACCAATAAAGTAAGTCGATCAGGGAAACAATCCAACCACGCAGACGAAAACGAGCCTTTAGTACTTGATAAAAGTCGAGGATAATTCCTAGGCAAATCCCAGAGCCAAACATCGTTCCCATTGTCAACCATTGAGTGGCAAGATTCATTTGAAAATCCGCCCTAACATACTCTGTTTTCGCTTGGTTTTGCCTACTTCCACACTCTGCAAGTAACTGAGATCATTTACTTCTCCTTGAATAGAGAGTTGTTGATCGTTTAGATCTAAGCTCTTAATATGTAAGTCCCGCCCGCGGATATGAAGGAATCCCTGGGGAGTTTCTACGATAAATTCATTGCTATCAAAACACTCTACGCTCAATATACCAGTCATTTCTAGTACATTCCGATTCTGCAACTGGACACGATGAGATAGTTCTGTCCGTCCTCTCATAACTAGTCCCTCCTTTGGTACATGTTATGAGAGGAAAACCTATCTAGAACTACTATGGCTCCAGAAACTACACCTCACTAGAAGGAGAGAGTTTTTCTTCATGTACAATGGTGTACATTTCTGCAGCGTCTTCTTTTTTGGCATGCTCCGTAAGACGATCCACTCGAACCGTCACTTTTTTTTGCCCGAATCGGATCACCAACTCATCTCCGACCGATAGTGTACTGCTCGCTTTAAGCGGTTTATCTTTGATGGATATTCGCCCTTGATCGCAAACCTCTTTAGCTAAGGTTCTTCTCTTAATCAATCTAGAGACTTTTAAAAATTTGTCTAACCGCAAAATGGGTCCACTCCTTCTGATCCCCGTTCTAACAGGCAGTAAGACCACAATCCCAGTTTCGCAAGAAAGCAAAAAGCTAGGCGAGGAAAAATTGCCCATTAGAACCCAATAAGATCCGCTAGTATTAGCATGGGATAAACAGCCCCATGAAATGAAGTTTCACTTTATTGGACAAGGACTCCCTAATTTACAATACGCTAAAAGGAAAAAAAATCCTGCTATTTTCGTCACATTTCTTTTGATTTTGCCTCATCCCACCATTGATTCATCTCTTCAACAGTCGCTTCATTTAATTTGATGCTTCTTTGATTTGCTTGTTCTTCAACATACCGAAAGCGTTGATCAAATTTAGAAATTGCCTTTTGTAGTGCAAGTTCTGGATGAATCTTAGCAAAACGACTAATCGAGATCAAAGTAAAAAATAGATCGCCCATTTCTTTTTCTCGATCTAAGTCCGTCGGAGCCTGTAGAAACTCCTGTAACTCTTCCTGAAGCTTTTCTACTATTTCTTCTAACCGTTCCCAATCAAAACCAACTCTGGCTGCTCTTTTATTTTGTTCATATGCTTGGAGTAGCGACGGCATTGTTTTAGGGATTCGATCTAAGATAGAGGAAGATACTGGTTTTCCAGCAGACACTTTCTCTTCCTTCTTAATCTCTTCCCAATTTTGTACCACCTGTTCCGCATTAGAAGCTTCTTTTTCTCCAAATACATGTGGATGTCTTCTTATCATCTTAGAGGTGAGATGTTCCACTACATCTTGAATCGAGAAATGTCCTTGCTCGGATGCAATCTGGGAATGGAGAAGAATTTGCAACAAAATATCTCCCAATTCTTCTGCCATCGCATCGGGATCTTCCTCATCCAACGCTTCTAGGAACTCATATGTTTCTTCTATTAGATAAGGACGCAAGCTATGATGTGTCTGTTTTTGATCCCAAGGACAACCACCAGGACTTCGTAAGGTAGCAATAATATCTGCTAAGAAGTCAAAACGGCGATACAAAATTCGCTCCGCTTGTGTCGGCGGAATGTAAAGTGCCGTTAAATTGGAGAAAATCGTCTGGCGGTCTAACTCCCACAGCGGAATCCGAACAATCTGTTCTTTTCCTTCTACCCCTAAAGCATCTAGAAGATAAATCTCATAATCATCTGGATAAACTTCCATGAGGGATAACTTGATATCAGAAGCGATAAAACGATCATATACTTGTCCAATTAAGAGATGCTGGTTAGGGTGGAGCTGATCTACAGATAAATCTGCACCATCCAATAAAGCAAATCCATCAATTGGATCAATACCCAACTTAGAGAAAGCTACATCCAAAAAACTGGGGCTTCCCTCTATTCGAATTTCGATTCCCCGCTTTGGTCCATGTTCTAATAATAGTTGAACAGTCTTTTCTGCTACCATTGGATGACCGGGAACAGCATATACAATTAATTCCCCACTTAGTGCCTCTTGGATCAGTCTTTCTGCAATTGTCTCGTATACTTCGGAAAATTGATCTTTGGCTTCATATACCTCATCAAATGACTGAAATAGGACCCCCTCTGCTAAAAACTCTTCCACAATCGGGTGATCTGCTGTACGCAAAAAGATTTTTTTGGCAGAAGTGATCTTTCGATATGCCCCCAACGTAATACTAGACAAATCACCAAATCCTAGACCGATCACATCGATCTTGTTCATATATCAATTCCCCCACTTCTGTAAGTAAGGTGCTAATTTCCGCTCTAACTTTGGAACTTTTCCTAGATCCTCTCTCGTTAAAAGCCCAAATCGTAAGGCAGACCATATGTAGACCACTACACCAGTTAAAACCGATACAATAGAAGTAATCGTCATCGCCAAGCGATCATTAGGTAACAAATCAACTACTTGGAGCAGTACTAATTCCATTAATCCAGTCAAGATTCCCATCACCAACAAACTCCCCAACAATCGGCTCCATTTCCCAGGCAATACTTGTATCTGATACTGTTTGCTCAAGATACGTAAATTAAGAAGCGTTGCTACTCCATAAGCGACCACTGTTGCAACAGCTGCTCCTCGTATATCCCACAGCGGAATCAGAAGAAAATTGGCAACTATTTTCAAGAGCACACCCAATAGCATATGAATAGCTGGCAAATAAACTCTTCCATACCCCTGCAAAATACCAGAGCTCGTCACTCCCAATGTAGAAAAAACAGTGGTAATCGCCAAAATGGCTAGTGAAATCGACCCTGCACCATCCTCAAATAACATCACATTCGTTGGATAGACGACTACTACCAGACCTACTGATGCTGGTAAACCCAACAACAGTGTCCAACGGAGTGCCACAGCTGCATGATCCATTGCGATTGCCTCATCTTTTCGAGAGATCGCCTCTACCATAGCCGGAACAATCGAAAGTGCAACAGAGGTAGCGAAAAATCCAGCAAACTGGATAAGAGGTTGTCCACGATCATAGATTCCTTTTAACTCGATCGCTACTGAATGGGGAGTTCCGGACATTTCCAAGAGATTGCCAACTGTAAAGGAATCCACCAAACTATAAAGCGGAATCACTAGCGATCCTAAACAAATCGGAAAGGAAACTAATAACAATTTTTTGATTACAGTTCTCTTTGACTGCGATGATAACTGGTTCTGTTGAACTTTGGGTAACAGAGTGTTGGACCATAATCGATGCTTACGTGCCAAAAAGAAAAGGAGGATCAACGCTCCAATTCCACCTGTAAAAGCACCTAGCATAGCTCCTGCACCTGCATATGCTACACCAGCTCCTGTACTCATAAAGAACCAAGCAAGCCCTAAGATCGTCACTACACGAATTAATTGTTCCAAGATTTGAGAAAGTGCTGTAGGAAGCATATTTTGAAACCCTTGGAAATAACCGCGTAAAGCAGCTGTAAAAGGCACAATGAGTAGTGCAAATGAGACTGCTTGAATCGGAATAGTTAGGAGTACACGATCCCCCATCCATTCCGCTATCTGACCTGCTCCTAAAAAAAGGAATACAAAAAAGAAGATCCCAATCCCAGATAAAGTAACCACAGAGGTGCGAAAAACTAGAAATGCACCAGCACGATCTTGGTCTGCAAGTCGTTCCGATACCATACCGGAGATGGCAATTGGAACTCCTGCTGTCGCAATGATCAGCAAGACACTATATAAGGGATATACTTGTTGATAAACATACATTCCTTCATTGCCGGTAATATTCTGATAGGGAATCCGATAGACTGCCCCGAGGATCTTGCTGATGAGAGCAGCAAAACTAAGAATAGCCGCCCCTTTTAAAAAGGTCTGTGCCTTCACGAAACAGTTTCCCCTTTCACCAATCTGTCCCTCATTATACAGAAGGTGAGCGGAACAAAAAAGCAGGCAAACTGGCTGCCTGCACTTTCATCTAATTCTCCATCTGTTTTCCTAAAAAAGCAGCTGCCGTACCAGCTAATTTGCTCTCCAATTCGCCCATCTTTGCCCCATCTTTTTTGGAAAGTAGTACAACAGATCCGATTGGGTCTCCACCCGCAATAATTGGCACGATAACATGTGATTGATATTCTTCCGTCATTCCTCTGACAATCTCTGTACTAGTAAGATTTGTTTCGCTATGAGTTCTTCGTTGTTCCATACAAGTCTCAATCAAATCACTTATCGGTTTTTCGAGATAATCCTTTTTTGATGCTCCTGCAACTGCAATAATACTGTCTCGGTCCGTTATTAATGTCGTCATATGAATATTTTCATAGAGTGATTCTGCATACTCTTGTGCAAAGTCACTTAGCTCCCCAATGGGTGAATACTTTTTCAGAATCACTTCCCCATCTCGATCCACAAATATTTCAAGTGGATCCCCTTCACGGATACGAAGTGTTCTACGTATTTCTTTTGGGATGACGACACGCCCCAAATCATCAATACGACGGACGATGCCGGTAGCTTTCATGTATTACTTCCTCTCTTTCTGTACATTTCTTCGCTTCTATCATCTTTTATCTTGGTAAACTGCATTAATTCACTAATTCGTAGTCCCATCGCCGTCTTCCGCGCTTTTGATTATCCTGAGGGCATACCCTGAGGGTCTATCATGTGAGATCTACTCCAGCTCCCATCGAGTCCAAGTCAAATCAAAAGAGGAAACCTCTGGCTTAGTGGTAATTATGCAATTAGTACTTACGCCCATAGTATGAATCTCTTTCCAATTGATTATGCGAATGGAAAAAAGCCTATGGGTTCTAATCTGAACTCATAGGCTTGGATTGTGTATATCAGTATTTAAGGTTGTGGGGTTGGAGCAGGAGCATCTTTGGCTTGATATTTCACTTCTTTCTCCGCAATTTCTGCAAACACTTGTTGTTTATACATTTCTTTCGTTTCTTCGCTAGAATCTCCGACTTTCATCTTCTTACGCTCGTTTACCCTCATTACATGGTATCCATAGTCTGATTTGATCGGATCACTAATTTTACCTATCGGGAGAGTGAGAGAAGCATCTTTAAATGCTTGTACAAATTGATCAGCAGGACCTTCGATTTTCCCTTCGATCTCTTTTGAGCCTGCATCATCGGAATATTCTTTGGCAATGGTCTTGAAGTCACCTTTGGACTGATCGAGCTTTTGTTTCGCTTCCAGTGCACGTTTTAAGGCATCAGCATCCGATCGTTTAATTGGATCGACTTGATTTCCGTTTGCATCAGGTGCCTGTGCAATCTCTGTACCAACCAGCACATGATTCACGTTAACATAATCATACTCTAGGTTTTTGATCCGATCAGACAATGCGAGATCGACTAGGAAGTCTTGCTCAATCACTTTTCGGAGATCGTCAGGAGTAAAACCATATTGTTTAAACTGATCTTCCATTTTAACTGGATCCTGTCCTTCTTGCTGTGGCTGTTCAATTGCTTGTTTAAGCGATTCAAATTGTTTATTCGTCTCATCTTTGAAATTAGCAGGTGCTTGAATCTTACTTGCCATAAATTTCTTTGTCGCTAATTGTTTCGCAATCTCTTGTTTTAGGTCAGGAGATTGTTGTAACTGTAATGCTAACATCGGTTGGAAGAAGAAATTGATATTCGCATACAAGTTCACTTCTCCCTCTGTGATAGCTCCACCTTCATAAGTAGCATATACCTTCGTGCTTTTTGTATCTAGCGGAGTAATAGGAGGTTGAGTCTCTGTTGCGGTTTGATCTGTTGGACTAGACATAAAAGTATACGTGGCGAAAATTGTTGTGAAAATTAATACCGCGATGGTAGCAATTGCTACGATGCGTTTAGTCGATGTTGACATTTTCCATTGCCCCTTTCCTTGTGGGAACCGCCTCATATTTTATCAAAAACTGCTCCATCAATTCTAGCAACATGCGAGTAGAAAGCCCTTGCACTTTTAAAATAACCCCGATTTGCTTCCCAGACGAGAGGCGAACCCGGCCAGGGAATTGATTGGCTACTTGGAATAACATCTGGCCATCGATCTCTTTGCTCTCTTCAGGCCGAAGCTTCATTGTCACTTCTTGCCCTTTTTGCTGGATTATCTCAAATCCATATTGGATCGCATAGGATCTTATTTTGGCTACTTTCATCAATTGTACAACAGGATCAGGAAGGTCACCAAAACGATCTTCCATTTCTTCCTCTAATTCTTGTACTTCCTTAATTGTACGAACTGATCGAATCTTTTTATACAGCTCGATTTTTTGTTTCTCGTCTTGGATATATTCAGATGGTAGATAAGCATCCACCTTGATATCCAACTCTGGATCAACTTGCACCACATCTTCTTTTTTGCCTTGTTTCTCTTGTACCGCATCTTTGAGCATTTGACTATATAATTCAAACCCTACACTTGCAATATGCCCATGTTGCTCAGCTCCTAATAAATTTCCAGCACCTCGAATACTGAGATCTCGCATCGCGATTTTAAAACCAGAACCAAGTTCGGTAAACTCTTTAATAGCTTGAAGACGTTTTTCGGCTGTTTCGGAAAGAACCTTGTCGCGCTGATAAGTAAAGTAAGCGTAAGCGATTCGATTCGAACGTCCTACTCGACCACGCAACTGGTAGAGTTGTGATAATCCCATCCGATCTGCATCATAAATAATTAGTGTATTCACATTTGGAATATCTACACCTGTCTCAATGATGGTAGTACTTACCAACACATCGGATTCCCCATCTAAAAAGTCTAGCATTACACGCTCTAGCTCTGTCTCCGCCATCTGTCCATGTGCAACAGACACTTTGGCATCTGGAACGAGCAAACGTATTTGATCTGCCATCTGGTCAATATTTTGGACTTGATTATAGAGGAAAAAGACTTGTCCCCCTCGTCCCATCTCTCGCTCAATCGCTTCTCGGACAAGCGCTCCTGAATACTCCAATACATAAGTCTGAACAGGAAAACGGTTTTCAGGAGGTGTTTCAATAACAGAGAGATCGCGTACCCCCATCATCGCCATATGCAATGTACGTGGAATAGGAGTAGCTGTTAGTGTCAGCACATCTATATTGTGTTTTAATTGCTTGATCTTTTCCTTATGCTTTACTCCAAATCGTTGCTCTTCATCAATAATGAGTAGACCTAGATCCTTATACTGAACATCCTTGGATAACAATCGATGAGTCCCGATTACAATATCCACTTTTCCTGTCGCAAGGCTATCCATTGTTTCTTTCTGTTCTTTGCGAGAACGGAACCGGCTTAATACACGAATCTCAACGGGAAAATCTGCAAACCTCTCTTTAAACGTCTCATAATGCTGCTGAGCTAGAATAGTGGTAGGAACCAATACCGCTACCTGTTTTCCATCCATTGCAGCTTTAAATGCGGCTCGCACAGCCACTTCTGTTTTCCCATAACCAACATCACCACAAAGAAGTCGATCCATCGGCTGGGTCTGTTCCATATCTTTTTTGATCTCCTCAATCGACCGAATTTGGTCTGGTGTTTCATCATAGGGAAACATTGCTTCAAAATCCCGCTGAAAAGGTGTATCAGGAGAAAAGCTGTAACCTTTTGCTTGATTGCGCTGAGAATAAAGCGCTATGAGGTCTTTGGCAATATCCTCAACAGAGCTTCTTACTTTATTTTTTACTTTGTTCCATTCATTCCCACCTAAGCTATATACCTTAGGTGACTTCTCTTCGCTTCCTACATACTTCTGTACCTGATCAATCTGTTCGACCGGAACGTAGAGTTTATCATTTCCTGCATACTGAACATGGAGATAATCTTTGTGTAATCCTCCTACCTGCAACGTCTCGATCCCGATGTATTTTCCAATACCATGATTGACATGTACAACATAGTCCCCTGGTTTTAACTCTTGATAATCTTTAATCTTTTCTGCATTATCCATCTTAGAAGAGCGACGAACTCTTCTGGTACGCTGAGTGAAGACTTCGCTCTCCGTAATAACTGCCAATTTAATTCCACTCAACTCAAAGCCATTTTGTAAACTAGCTGGAATGAGTACAGGTTTTCCAGGATGGATCTCACCAGTAGTGGAACGAGTCGCTTCCATGCCATAGTCTTGAAGTACTCGTTCTAGTCGATCTAAGCGATCTTCACTACTCGCTGTAAACACCAGTCTATAATTGGCTTTGACGAGTCTCTCCCATTCAGCTTTTAAAACATGCATCTGCCCGTGAAACTGTTGCATCGCTTTACAGAGAACTTGGATAATATTCTGTGGTTGGGTTCCAGGTGCTTGTCGCAAAAATAAAGACAACGAGAGGCGCTGATTTGCGTGATTTTGAATCACTTCCTCATAAGTAAAGGAGAGCTTTAGCTTAGGTAAAATTTCCCCTTGTTGCAATAGAGCAGTCTGCCATTCTCCTTCTTCCTTCTCCATTTGTTTGGCACTTTCCCAAATTCTTGTAGGTTCATCTAGAATGAACAGAGTCTCTTTTGGAAGATAGTCCAGCAAACTTTGGGAGTTAGGATAGATTTCGGATATATATTTATAGATCCCATTAAAAGAACTCCCTTCGCGTAACTGCTCTATCTCCCACATAGCATGCTCGCGAATTTTTTGCGCAACTGTTTCATCTCGTACTATTTGAATCCGCTCTTCTAATAGTTTTTCAATACGGTCGGCTGCTTTCATATAAAGTTCTGATGAACCGAACAACTCACTTGCTGGGGGAATTAATACATTGTCCCACTTCTCCAAAGAACGTTGGCTAGCAGTCGAAAAAGGACGGATCGAGTCAATTTCATCATCAAACCATTCCATACGAATCGGATTCTCAAAGGTAACTGGATATAGGTCCAATATCCCTCCACGTACGCTAAATTCGCCGCTTTTTTCGACCATATCAACTCGTTCGTACCCCATGTGAACCAACTTATCACTTAGCTTCTCCATTGGATACTCTTGCCCTACATTCAATTGAACGTGAGCATTTTGAAAAGTAGCTTTTGGCGGAAAAAGCTTTCGTGCTCCAGAGAAAGGGACGACTAAGACACCACGAAAACCCCGGGAAAGTCGAGACAAAACTTGAATTCGCTCTCCGAGGGTCTCTGATCCAGATAAGGCAATTTCTGTTGTCACAAGTTCATTCGCTGGGTAAAGCAACAAATTTTCCCGATCTATTAACTCCAATAGGTCTTCATACGCTTTTTGCGCTTGGTTTAGATTGTGCGTCATGATGACGACTGGCCTCTCCAATTGTTGATAGAGAGCTGCAACATAAAGCATGCGAGCGGTTCCGGTCAGTCCGGTTACGAGTTGTTCACGCAAATGGTGCTTGAAACCCTCTACCGTCGACTGAAAGTCCGCATCTTGTTGTATCAACTTTCGTAACGGTTCCAAAAACGGACACTCCTCTTTTATGTTTTTTTCTCCTCTATGACAATAGAAAACAAGCCTCAGCTCTTGACAAGCCAAGACTCATTTCCTCACTAGTCAGAAAAAACTAATAACATATTCTGTGATTGGAGTCTGCTACATTAATCTCTCTAACTTCCATAAAATATGCAACATGGTTATTGGATTAAATAACTCCAAGCATTTCGTTCGGGATAACGATCCAGCGTCTCTTGACAGCTTTCACAAGTGATATGTACATATGTATCCCCGTATAGGTCATTAAAAATTATATCTTGCCGTTCTTCTTGGGTCAACCGATCAAAACCTAGCTCTTGTTCGGTTACGTCTTTTTTTTCCAACATTCCAAGTCTACTCTGACAATGTTTACACTGATAATAGATGGCCACAAGCATTCTCCTAGTGTTGGGAAGATTTGTCCCTAGTATCACCTAGTTTACTTGTAGACATACCATTTTTCTCGTTAACAACAGGAAAACCCCACCAGTCTTTGAGCGGATAAGATGGGGTTTCTTTCCTATAAAAGACTTTGGTTCCATTATCCATCAGCAGAATAAAAAATTTCTGATGAAAGTTATACCTTATTTATTAACGTTAAAGCGGTTCATAACTTGGAGGAAATCTTCACTTAGCCATGCTTCAACTGCTTCAGCTGCCATTTGAGCTGCGGATTGTGCTTCCGATTGCTCCTCTGGTAAAAATGGTGCCAAAACATAGTTCGGTACTGAGATACCAGCAGGAGGGCGATCTACTCCTAATTTTAATCGCTTAAATTCATCCGTCCCTAAGTGTTGAATGATGGATTTCATCCCATTATGACCACCAGAACTTCCTTTTAGTCGCAGACGTATCTTACCCAGCGGCAAATCCATATCGTCATAGACTACTAACAGTTCATCCAAATCGGCTTTGTACCAATCCATAGCAGGACGGACGGATTCCCCAGAGAGATTCATATAGGTTGTTGGCATCAGCAAGACTACTTTTTCTGATCCAACCATTCCTTCCCCCACTACCCCATGAAACTTTTCTTTATTTAGGGGTATATTTAATCGACGGCTCAATTCTGCCAAAACCCAAAATCCGATGTTATGTCTGGTTTGTGCATATTTTCTGCCCGGATTCCCAAGCCCTACGATAAGCTTCATTATTCTCTTCCTTTACTTCTACTTGAAAAAGAGGAATCGAGAAAGTCCCGATCCCTCTGATCATATCATATTTAGTCCTCAGTTGAAGTTTCTGGCGATTCTTCCTCGGCTGGTGATTCTTCTTCTGCTACAGGTGCACTCACTGTAACAAGTACCGTCGCAGGATCAGAAATCACTTCAAAAGGGAGACCTGACAAGACATCCGTCAAAGTGAGAGAATCTCCTATGCCAAGTTTGGAGATATCGACTGGTAACTCTGATGGGATTTGATCTGGCTTACAACGTACGGTCACGCTATGTGTCACGTGTTGCAAGACCCCACCCTCTGTTGCACCAACTGCTTCTCCTACCAAAACGACTGGAACATCTACATCTAAATCTTCATTTAACGATACCGCAAAGAGATCCACATGAAGCAAATCTCCTTTAACCGCATTTTTTTGTAGTTGACGTACTAGCACACGATAAGGTTTACCCGCTACTTGAACATCGAGCAAACCAGAAGAGCGTTCCATCTCTTTTTTCAAAGCACTAGCATCTAGATCAATAGGGATGGCTGAAATATTTTTTCCATAGAGCACACCCGGCACACGTCCTCTTGAACGAAGCTGCTTGCTGTTCTTCTCATGTCGTAATTCTGCAGAAATGGTCATTGTCATCAATTCCCCTTTCTTATAACTATTTATATTGCCCAAAAAAGAGGAAATAAAACTGCAAAATTTTAACAAAAAAAGAACAAACAGTAAATCTTAGTCAAAAAGACGGCTAACAGATTTCTCATTATGAACACGGACGATGGCTTCTCCAATCAAACCGGAGACAGAAAGCACTTTAATCTTGTCCAATTGTTTGGAGTCTGGCAATGGAATTGTGTCTGTTACTACCATCTCCGTAATATTGGCTTCCTCAATCCGCTTCATCGCAGGACCAGAGAAAACCGGATGAGTACAACAAGCAAATACTTCTTTTGCACCTTTTTCTAACAGGGCATTCGCAGCCAGTGTAATCGTTCCTGCTGTGTCGATTAAATCGTCAATGATAATCGCTGTTTTACCAGCTACTTTCCCAACAATGTTCATCACTTCTGCTACGTTTGGCTCTGGGCGACGTTTATCAATAATCGCAATTGGCGCTTCGAGACGTTCTGCCAGACGACGAGCACGAACGACACCACCATGATCTGGAGAAACGACAACCAAATCTTCTAGGTTCTTGCTACGGAAGTATTGAGCCAAAATCGGCACGCCTACTAAATGATCGACTGGAATATCAAAAAATCCTTGAATCTGGGTCGCATGAAGATCCATCGAGATAACACGATCCGCACCAGCTGTTTGGATCAAGTTTGCAACCAATTTTGCAGTAATTGGATCACGAGCACGTGCTTTACGATCTTGACGAGCATAACCATAGTATGGCATTACAACATTGATCGTTTTTGCAGAAGCACGTTTTAAAGCATCTACCATTACTAAGCATTCCATCAAATGTTGGTTAACTGGATCACAGGTAGACTGCACCACATATACATCGGATCCACGAACACTCTCGTTCAATTTAATATGAATTTCGCCATCACTAAATTTGTTTACTTCTGCGTTCCCAAGCGGGATTCCAATATGATCACAAATTTTTTGCGCCAGCTCCGGATTGGAATTACAGCTAAAGACTTGTAAGCGTGGTATTGGCTTTTCTACTCCAATTGACATGATTCCAAATGCCCCCAGTTTTTATATCTGTCTATTTAGCACTTTACAATCTATCTTCTAACTTCTATCTGACTATCCCATATTAACGGTTGGAACCATCCGTAGGGATGAAGAAAACCCCACGATGGAAGTTTGAGTCTATTTTTTCAATCTAGCCTTTAGCTTTGTTACATAACCCTCTTTGTTTACTTGTCTCTCACGAGCTACTGCTAAAGCATCGGCTGGGACATCTTTCGTGATCGTGGAGCCAGCAGCTACATAAGCACCCTCAGCTACTGTTACTGGCGCTACTAAATTGGTATTGCAACCAATAAAAGCCCCATCTTCGATAATGGTCTTATGTTTCCGGAAACCATCATAATTAACCGTTACAACACCACAACCGACATTCACATTTTCGCCAACTTCTGCATCTCCTACATAAGCGAGATGGGACACTTTAGCTCCTTTAGCTAGTTTTGCCTTCTTTAGGTCTACGAAACAACCAATTTTCACTTCTTGTCCAAGTTCAGTGCCAGGTCGGAGATAAGCATATGGTCCCACTGTACTTTGTTGACCCAAATGACTGTCTTGCGCTACTGTATACTGAACCTTCGTCGAATCCAAAACAGTTACATTCGTCAAATCCGCTTGCGGTCCAATATGGCAATCTGCTCCGATTACCGTTTTCCCACGCAAAAAGGTCCCCGGCTCGATCACGGTATCTTCGCCGATGACTACCTCGATATCTATATAGGTTGCTTCTGGGTCTACGATCGTGACTCCATTTTGCATATGTTGTTGTATAATACGCTTTCGCATGCATTTTGCCGCTTCTGCTAATTGGATTCGGTCATTTACGCCCATTGCCTCTACTACATCTTCCATTTCATAAGCAGAGATCACTTGGTTCTCTTCTTGTAGAATGGAGAGTACATCTGGCAAGTAGTATTCTCCTTGAGCGTTATCATTGTCCACTTTTCGAAGAGCTGCAAAAAGCTTTTCATTGTCAAAACAGAATGTACCAGTGTTGATCTCTTGGATCTGACGTTCTTCTTCTGTCGCATCTTTATGCTCGACGATTCTGGCGACTGAACCACTTTCTCCTCGTACAATCCGTCCATACCCCGTCGAATCTTCTACCGTAGCAGTCAAGACGGTTGCTGATGCATGAGTCGATTGGTGATGCTCAATCAGCTTTTGGAATGTTTCAGCCGTAAAGAGAGGATGGTCTCCATTTAGAACAAGCGTAATCCCAGCTTGATTTTCTAGAAGTGGACGAGTCTGTTGCACTGCATGAGCAGTTCCAAGCTGTTCATGTTGTTCCACAATTTGAACCCGATCTCCCATATACTGTCGTACTGTTTCCCCTTGGTGTCCTACCACCAGGATTGTCTCCGTCGGAGAAAGCGCAGTGATAGACGTCAGGATATGGTCTATCATGGGCTTGCCACAAATCTCGTGCAATACCTTATGTTTCTTTGACCGCATCCGTGTGCCTTTTCCTGCTGCCAGCACCACGGCAAACAAATTTTGCATGCAAAAATGCCCCCGTTTCCTTGCGAACTTCCTTCCTGAATATATCTTAAAATGCATGCTCTTTGCAACCAGAAGCATTTCTATTCCGTAAGGTTTAGCGTTTTAGAAAAATGTTTCGAAAAAGAAATAAGACAAACCAGTAAAATAGGTTTGTCTTGTCTAGCCAAGCTATCTATTTTAGTTATTTTCTAAAAATAAAAAGTGAGATTGCTATTAAGATAAATACAATTATATTAATATACAGCACTTGAACTACTACATCATAATGTCGAGCTATACTGTTCCATATATGAATTCGAAAAATAACTTCCAATGAGATGATAATCGCTGCAATAGTCAAAAAGTAGATAACCAAAAAAGCATTCCTCAACCAATCTCGGAATCTCTTCATCTCAGCACGTCCTTTTTCATGAAATTTCATGCTGAGAGGCTAGACGTACCCCTACAGCATGGTAGAAAACACTTAGATAAAATGATTTCTATCATGCTGTAGGACTAATTACATTATAACGATACATAAAACCTATTTCATATATAATTAATCTTTTTTCTATCATAGAGCATGTTGCATAATGAACCCAAAGCCAGAGGTTTTCCCCTTTTGAGATGCGACTATGAGCGGTAGGGAGTCTGAGCAGATCCCTCAGGACAGGCAGGACAAGCTGAAGCGCGCGTACGCTTAACTTTGATTAATGCAACAAGCTATATCATAGAACAAATCCACATAGAGTTGGCTTCTAGATATGGAAAAAGACAAACCAAATTTGTTGGTTTGTCTAGTCTAGCACTTACGATTTTTTCTTCTTAATATCTTTGTACACATCTGCAGCTGCCCAACTGTAAAGTAAGCCAATAAGAGCGAAAATTACTCTGCCCGCAATGGGTTTTTCGAGAACAAGATCAGACCCTACCAAACTCACCACAAATTCGTAAGCAACAGCTCCTACAAAAAAGAAGACTGCAAATGTTACACACACCAAGAAGTATGTTACTCTCATTTCTCAGCACAACCCTTCTAATGAAATTTCATGCTGAGAGGCTAGACGTACCCCTACAGCATGGTAAAAAACACTTTGAGTAAGGCGTCCTCTACCATGCTGTAGGAGTAAATACATTGTATAATAATTTGAATTATTAGTAGCATTGATTTGTTGCCATCCTATGACAGTCTTCTCGCTCGCTTTAAATGAAAAAGACAAACCATAAATAATGGTTTGTCTGTCTAGCACTAAGATTTTTTCTTGTCCTGAATATTTTGGTATATATCTGTAACAGCAGCCCAGAAGTACAGTAGTCCAATAAAGATAAATGTTACTCTACCCGTATATATTTGTTCGTGGTCAAGATCTAATCCAAATAATCCTGTCACAAATCCATAAGCAAAGGCTACTCCAAAAGCAAATAATCCAATGACTGTACATACATAGATGAAAGAATTCATTTCTCAGCACAACCCTTCTAATGAAATTTCATGCTGAGAGGCTAGACGTACCCCTACAGCATGGTAGAAAACACTTTAAGTAAGGCCTTCTCTACCATGCTGTAGGGTAGCTACATTATACGATGGATACATTTTATTTGAATATTTTTATGTGACATCTTTTCGTTCTTCGCAATTCTTTTTGCTAGATCATCATATGTTGTAATTTATTTTCACTTTTGTTACCATGATACTATATTGCATTGCAAGTTACCCTTTTGTAATGCAATATTTTTCATCAACTATCTTGCTTTACAATATAGTTTGTTACGTTTCCAAAATGGAGGTTCTCAATGTCTTCAAGCCAGATGATAAAAGGAGTATTAGAAGGTTGCTTACTAGCGGTTATTTCAAAAGGGGAAACCTACGGATACGAAATGATTCAAAAATTAGAGTCCAATGGATTTACGATGGTAAGTGAAGGAAGTATTTATCCATTACTTCTTCGTATGAAGAAAGAAAATCTTGTTACAACAACTTTGATTGCATCTCCATCTGGTCCAAAACGCAAGTATTATACTTTAACAGCTAAAGGATTCGAGGAACTTACAAATTTTAAAAAACGTTGGAACACACTATCTGACAGTGTATCCAAGCTTCTGGAGGAAAAATAAATGAAACTATCCACTGAAAGTGAAGAGTTTTTGGAAAATCTGAGATTATATCTATTTTCAAGCGGTAAAAAAACCGATGAGATCGAAGGAATCGTCGAAGAATTAAAAGACCATTTATGGGAAGCTGAAAAGAATGGAAAGAGTGTGAGTCATATCATTGGCGAATCACCACAACATTATATGGAACATATATCAAAAGAGTTGAGAACCGATTATAAAGGCTGGTTAAAATTACTGCCTGTATTCATAATCGGAGTTTTTGCTTATGTACTCTTGGGTGATGCAATCAACAATACCATCGGTTATTCTTTGTATGACATCATAGGATATCCATTCATCTGCTTGTTTATGTTAGGGGTCATCAAAGTATCATTCCAGCATCTAGCAAAGACAAACCTATCTAAAATAACACAGTACAGCATTTATTTTGGGATAGCCTTTCTATCTTTGTCTATGTTTATCGGAGTAATCTTATTAGATCGCAATTACGGTACATCTTTATTTCAACTAGATACATTTGCAGGGAGAATGATCGTAGCAGTTATCGCCGCAGTTATTCTTATAACTATCTCCATTTGGAGTAAAACTTGGGTTTCTATAATCCTTCCCATTATTGTATATTCACCCACTATCATCACAGACTTATTACCAGTCCAATATGAAACAAAGTTATTATTATCCTCGTTATTTACATTAATCGGCTTTCTTCTTTTCCTTATCATCCAATTTAAGATGTTGTCATACCATAATCAGAAAAAGTAGTTTTGATTTAAAAATGGGTTTAAATAAAAAGGGCGTTCTAATAGTAGAACGCCCTTTTTTCTATATCAAAACAAAAACACCATCTGCGGGTTCTACCTTTTGCTCTAGCTGCGGTAGCAAAAGAAGAGGTGCATCATGGTGTTTGTGTTATTACTGGAGGAGTTAAGTTGGTTTTGGTTATACGGAAGCAGTTTGCTCCGTAACTGCTACAAATTCTTCTTCGTCATCCATTAGATAATATTTTTCAAGGACAGCAGTCTCAATTTTCTCACGGCTGGACGGGGAGATCGGATGGGCAATATCTCGAAACTCTCCATCAGGAGTTCGCTTACTTGGCATTGCGACAAACATTCCATTATTTCCATCGATTACGCGAATGTCGTGAATAACAAATTCTCCGTCTAATGTGATGGAGCAAATTGCTCTCATTCTTCCTTCACGATTTACTTTCCGTAATCTTACATCTGTAATTTCCATCCCAATACACCACCTATTTCCAAAGATGACATGTAAGATATATTCGGTAATTGGGAGGTTTTTCCTGCTAAAAAATGGGAAGGATAAAAAGTTTTTCTTATTTTTTTACTTTTGCTATAACTTCCATCTCAATCAGCACATCTTTCGGTAGTCGGGAGACCTCTACACAAGAACGTGCCGGAGCATGATGCCCAAAATACTCGCTATAGATCTGATTAATCGTAGCAAACTGGCTCATATCTTGAATAAAGAGAGTCGTTTTGATTACATCGCATAAATCTGCACCTGCTTCTCTCAGGACTTCGTGGACATTGCGGAGTACCTGATGAGTTTGAATCTCAATACTCTCCCCTGATAATGTTCCATCTGCTAGTAGTGGGATTTGTCCAGAGGTGAAGATCCATCCATCTATTTCTATTGCTTGTGAATAAGCTCCAATTGCAGCTGGCGCTTTTTGTGTATCAACCTTTTTCATTTGGGCATTTCCACCTCTTCTTTTAGAAGTGCATTTCCACGATCTACAACAATCGTTTTAGCTTCTTCGTTAATTTCGAGTACCGAGACTAATGAGACATAATCCCTTACAAGACGAACTTCTGACTTCGCATCTGCTAATACTCCTACTCCTACCACTTCAGCATCAAACTCTTTTAAAAGCTCTTGCATTCCTTTCACCGTTCCACCAGCACGCATAAAATCATCAATAATCACTACTCGTGATCCTTCAGGTAGACTGCGTTTTGCCAAAGAGAGCTGTTTCATTCGTCGGCTAGAACCCGAAACCGTATTAACCGTCACAACGGAACCTTCTGTCACCCGAGTATCATAGCGAACAATGACAACGGGTACTTGTAAAAAGCTAGCAGCTGCATGTGCCAGCGGAATTCCTTTTGTCTCTACGGTTACAATCGCATCGATTTTTTGACCTTGAAAGACCGTTGCCCACACTTTTCCAATACGACGCATCAGTTGAGGTTTTCCTAGCAAATCAGACATATACAGAAAACCACCAGGAAGAATTCTTACAGGGTTGGAAAGCTCTTCACAGATCTCATCCAACACCGTCTCCACACGTTCTTCTTTATAAAACGGGATGTAACGTACTCCCCCAGCAGCTCCAGCAACCGTTTCAATCATACCGCTTCCATCATTTGCTAACACTTCGTTAATAATGGCAAGATCTTCGCTAATAGAAGACTTAGCAGCCTGATAGCGCTTAGCAAATGTAGTAAGTGGAAGTAAGGTATATGGATGATCCAATAGTCGCTGTGTCATATCTACCATCCGTGCACTCCGCTTCCATTTTTCCATCATCTTCCTCCATAAAACCGAATATTATAACTAAAATATATCAAATTGTACGTATTTAATCAAGCAAACTAGATCGGTGTACCCCCAACATTCGGACAGCATATACTTGCTCACAAAATCCTTTTAAACTATTTACTATTCGTTTGGCTCTCGATTCTTTGGGGACAATTCCAAATACTGTTGGACCGCTACCCGACATTAATACACCACTTGCACCAAATAAATGCATCTTCTCTTTGAGACGAGAAACTTCTTTATGCATAGCCATTGTAACTGGTTCCAATACATTGCCCATAGATCCAATCACTGCTTTTAGATCTTGTTTTTTTAATGCATCCACCATATGAGACGTAGATGGATGTTGTTCGATCTGATCCACTCGCAGACGGCCAAATACATCAGCAGTGGAGATACCTTGTGATGGCTTTGCCAAAACGACCCAACATTTTGGTGGTGCAGGTATTGGCTCTAAAACTTCCCCACGCCCTCTAGCGATTGCAGTGTTACTATATACACAAAATGGGACATCTGACCCAATTTCAGCTCCGATCTGGGCCAACTCTTCTAAGGAGAGTCCTAATTTCCACAAGCGATTCAACCCGCGTAAAGTAGCCGCCGCATCACTACTTCCTCCAGCTAGCCCCGCTGCTACGGGTATATTCTTTTCAATCCGTATATGTACTCCTTTTCGGACCCCTGTCTTTTCGCGTAGGATCCTTGCAGCTAAGTAAGCTAAGTTCCGCTCATCTTGTGGAACTAGGCCAGAACTACTATCTAACTGAATGCTTGTCCCATCTATACTCGTAAGATCAATACGATCATAAAGATCGACCGTCGTCATCACCATTTCTAGATCATGATACCCATCTGGTCTTTTTCTCAATGCATCCAAAGTTAAATTAATCTTAGCAGGCGCCTTCTCAGACGTGTACACATTTATCCCCTCCTCCGGACTCTCTTATCCAGATTGCTGCAATCACTCTAGCTCACACCACCTCTGTTTTTTGGTAACAGGGAAATAGACGGACCGGTTTCTCGCAACAAACTACAAGCTTTTCCGTTATCGTGCAAAAGTTTGTTTCTATTGTATCACCAACAGGAAATAGGCAAAAGCATATAGCGTATGTTGCATAAATGTACCCCATTCAGAGGTTTTGCGTTTGCATGCGACTTATGACATATGGGCTTTGGATTACGACCGTCACAAAAGAGATACACATAAAAAAGCCGAGAGGAGAACCTCTCAGCTTTTACCCTGACTTGCTCTTGAACTTTATTTTCGTTGCTGTACCAGTTGCTCCTGTGCAATCTGGATCGCTCGTTTGACCATATTTCCTGCATCTCGTGCTTTAATTCCTCCCCAGCCTTCCTGCTGGACAACATCATAAAACCCGAGTTCCTTGGCCAACTCGACCTTAAAGGATTCTGACATGACACCTTTACGACGGGTCATTTCATCGCCCTCCATTCAAGGATAAGGGTTCAGGGTAACCATAGTATGTACAATTAACTACATCTGATCCCATAAAAAAATAGAACACACTCTAAAGTGTGCTCTATTTTTTAAATTTGTTCGGACTCTCTCACATAACGAACCGGTACTAACTGATCGTTGTTATCAAAAACGTTCAGTTCTACTGATTCGGTCAAGATATCCGCATAACTGTATGAAACGCGTTTAAAAGCGTGTTGTTCCTCATCCAATTTCACAATAAAAACAGAGGGATATGTCTCTTCGAGTACCCCCGTTCGTTCAATGGTCTTTCGGCGCCCACTGTTCGCTTTCAAGCGAATTTTTTGTCCAATGTAGCCATCTAATGTTAGCTTAATTTCAGATAGCGCATTTTTGCCCATAATACGACCACCTCACCTGTAACACATTCTAACATAGACAGGCTTAGAAGTCAAAGACAAGTATTATAGCAGTGGTCTAAGTTGATTGTCAATGGGTTTTTATCTTGTAAATCGATCAGCAACTGCACTTGCTGCATAAGAATCTGGCTTGATCTTTGCCTCGTACCCGACAGCGGTTACCCATCCTACCACTTCTTGGATCAACTTACGTGTTTCTCCTTGTTGGCCAACATCTAAGTGAATCTCCATCGGAAGATCCTGTATAAATCGAAAGAAACCTTGTTGCTTCAGTTTTTCTACCACTTCTAAGCTATATTCCGTTTCCCGATAAATACGGTAGCGTAAGTCTTTCATTGCCTTATGACGCTTTTTTCGATAAAAAAAGAGCGCTCCTTTTCCGATACGTTGAATGATAATCGCGGTCACAAACGTGGTTTCTCTCGTCCTAGTCTGGGAATCGGTTCCAATCATCACCTTATACTCAGCACTCGATACTTCCTGCACATAATCACGAATTTGAGTCAGCACATCTTCGAGACTACAACTTCCCTTGCGAGGATGATAAAATCTCACAGGTATTCCACCCTTCTTTTTTGTGCTGCAACACCATTTCTAGTATCAGATAGGGGCGCTACAATATTCAGTTCTCAGGAATATTGATTTTTAGCTTGGGGCATGATTTTTGCTTCCATGTAGATGGAACTTTATGAAGAAGCGGAAAGGCCGCTCCATCAACGGTAAAAAAGCATTTCAGACTAAAAATCAGCACCTAATCTTATCAACACACCTGATTCTATTGTTCGTTTTTTCAAATGCTTCTGCTGCTTTAGCAGATGGCGTTTGATGCTTTACGTTTTAGAACGAAGAGACAGATCTGCAATCTTGGCAAACTCCTCGAGCGTTAGGGTCTCTCCTCTACGTGATGGTTCAACACCTGCTTCGAGTAACAACTCATTAACTTCTGCTTTGGACCGATCTTGCAGTACTTGAGAGCCTAATGCGTTCGATAACGTTTTGCGACGTTGCGCAAAGGATGCTCGTACAATTTGAAAGAAACGTTTTTCACTTTCTACCATTACGGCGGGCTCTTGACGAATGTCTAGTCGTATCACCGCTGAATCTACTTTGGGTTGTGGGACAAAAACATGACTTGGTACTTTTGTCACCCATGAAACGTCTGCATAATATTGGGCTAACACAGAGAGCGCTCCAAAGTCTTTCTTCCCAGGATTTGCTACAATTCGCTCTGCTACTTCTTTTTGTATCATGATGACGATATTATGAAGTGGATACTTCTCCTCTAGGAGTCTCGCTAAGATAGGAGTAGTAATGTAATAAGGTAAGTTCGCTACCACGTGAACCTTATCACAATCTGCAAATTGGTCTGTGATCAATTGGTGAAAATCGACCTGCATCGCATCTCCATGGAGAATCGTCACATTGGCATCTTCCTCAAAGTGCCTTTTTAACACAGGTAACAATCGCTGGTCGATCTCGACGGCCACTACTTTTTTGGCTTGTTGTGCCAAGCGTTCTGTCAATGCTCCTATTCCAGGTCCAATCTCAATTACTCCAGATTGATCGGTAAGCTGAGCAGCATCGACAATGTTTTCTAGGACATTTAGATCCGTCAGGAAGTTCTGTCCCAGGCTCTTTTTCAGCGCAAGGCCATGTTCCTTTAATACTTGCTTCGTTCTTAGCGAGATTGGTTTTTTCAACTCATTTGCCCCTTTACCTTCTCAATCGCTGCTTTTAGCTCATCTCTTGTTACCTGTAGTGCATGCAGACGCTTGTAGAATTGCTTCCCATTGGCATACCCAATCCGAAGCTCCTCGGCTACTCGCTCTCGTAATTCTCGGGAATCCTCCTGTCCACTAAAACCTACTTCGAGATATTCATCCCAGGAGAGGATCTCAAGCGGATCAGTAGTACTAGAAAAGTCCGTTCTCACTTGTTCGAGTGCTTCCAAGATTGCTTCAGAACTGGCATGCTCAATTCCAATTTTCCGATTTCCCCGCGCTTGATGTTTTGGCAAAAAAGCGTGTTTTACTTCCGGAACAGCTCGCGTAATAATACGACGGATTCGCTCACCAGGAGTATCAGGATCGGTAAAGACGATAACACCCCTACTTTGATGAGCTCGCCGAATCTCTTCTATTGTACGCTCCGAAATTTCCGATCCATTGGTTTCGATCGTATCGGCATCTACCGCTTGTTTCACGGCGTTGGTATCATTTTTTCCCTCTACTACAATTATTTCTCTCATTTTCTGAAATCGCAACGAAAATCTCACTTTCTATTAAAAAAATAACAGACATTTAATAAAAACGTATCATAATAGTGTATGCCGCTTTAACTTAACCGGAATAAACGATTGGCATTTTCCATCGTAAGTTGGGCGATCTCTTCAACGGTACACTCACGCAATCTAGCAATCTCCTCAGCTACCAATCGTACATAACCTGATTCATTGCGCTTACCACGGTTCGGATGGGGAGCCAAGTAAGGGCAGTCCGTCTCGATTAATAGCCGATCTGCTGGAACAGTTTTGGCAATCTGTTTGGCTAGATGGCCGTTTTTAAACGTAACTGGTCCACCTAGACCGATGTAAAAATTGATCGCAAGACACGCTTCCATCATCTTCTCGTCTCCAGCAAAGCAGTGCATGACGCCTCCTACTTCTGCTGCATTCTCCTCTTGCAAGATCTGGAGAACATCTTCATGCGCATCCCGATCATGAATTACAATAGGAAGCCCAAGCTCTTTGGCCATATGAATTTGCTTACGGAAAACTTCTTTTTGTACCTCATGTGGAGAGTTGTCCCAATAGTAATCAAGCCCCATCTCTCCAAGCGCTACTATTTTAGTATGTTCTGCGGCAAGAGACCGAATCCACTCTAAATCTTCTGGGGTACAGTCCTTTGCATCGTGCGGATGCCAACCGACTGCTCCGTAAATAAAATCATATTTTTCGACTAATGCTAATGTCTCTTGGATTGTCTGCCGATTAAAACCTACATTGAGAATCCGCGACACTCCTGCTTCCCCAGCACGTGCAATCGTCTCTTCCCGATCTTCTTGAAACTTTTCATCATTTAAATGTGCATGACTATCAAATAACATGAGGGTTCAACCTCTCCTACATATTTGCTCCTTTTTATTATATCGAATGGAGAAGGCTTCTCCAAACCGACACCACGAAGAAGGATATACATTTTAAAAATAACCTTGACACCATAACGCAGGGTTGTATATATTGTATATATAGGATATATACAATATATTCTATTTCTAACTAAGGAGTTTGCATTCATGCAAATATTGATATCAAACGGTTCAAAAGAACCTATTTATGAGCAGATCATCAAGCAGGTGAAAGAGCTTATTTTGACTGGTCAGCTCTCAGAAGGGGATGCCCTTCCATCGATTCGTCAACTTGCCAAGGATATTCAAGTCAGTGTAATTACGACAAAACGTGCATATGCTGAGCTCGAGAAAGAAGGTTTTATTTATTCTATTGTTGGTAAAGGCTCATTTGTTTCAGAACACAACCAAGAGTTACTAAAGGAAAAACGACTAAAGACAATTGAAGAAAAACTTACAGAAGCGATCGAAAATAGTAAAGCGCTGGACATTACTCTCCCTGAATTGATCGAAATGCTAGTACTGCTATATAAGGAGGATTATAACGAATGAGTAATGCAATTGAATTGCACAATGTCTCGAAAAACTATAAGGGATTCCAGGTGAAAGATCTATCGTTTGAAGTAAAAAGGGGATTTGTAACAGGATTTATCGGTGCAAACGGGGCGGGGAAGTCTACCACTATCAAAATGATATTAAATCTAGTTAAAAAAGATAGTGGTTCAATATCCATTCTCGGTATGGATTATGGGCAAGACGAGCAGAAGATCAAAGAAAAAATTGGCTTTGTTTTTGATGAGAATGTGTTTTATGAGGATCTCACTCTAAAACAACTGAAACGAATCATCGCTCCGGCATATAAGCAATGGGACGAGACTATCTTTCGAAACTATGTAGAACAGTTTGAACTCCCTCAAAATCTAAAAATAAAAAAGATGTCCAAAGGAATGAAAATGAAGACATCATTGGCCTTTGCTTTATCTCATCATGCCGAGCTTATTATTATGGATGAACCGACATCAGGGTTAGACCCCGTTTTTAGAAGAGAGATTCTCGAGATTCTCTATGACATCATGCAAGATGAAAAGAAAACTATCTTTTTCTCGTCCCATATCACAACCGACTTAGATCGGATCGCAGACTACATCACGTTTATTCATAATGGTCATCTAGTTTTCAGCAAAGAGTTTCACACTATATCAGAAGAATACGCGATTGTGAAAGGCTCGAATGAATTACTGGACCAAGATACTGAAAAAGAGTTTATTTCCATTCGCAAAACAGATTCCGGTTTTGAAGCACTAAGCAAAAATATAACAAGAGTGAAACAACTATTTGGTAAGACTGTTCTCATAGAAAAACCTTCATTAGAAGATATTATGTACTTTACCAAAAAAGGAGGTAGTTTCCATGTTTAATCTGATTTTAAAAGATTATCACCTCCAAAGGTTATTGATGATTTTTTACATCAGCATGATCTGCCTATATCTGTTTACTGACTTACATGCTACATTATCAGTCGTTATTGTTAGTTCCATGTTTGTCATTAACTCTCATTATTACGACGAGCGCGGACAGACCAATCTCCTATTAAACAGTCTTCCTTACTCCAGAAAGCAAATTATTGGTTCAAAATATATAGGTGGGCTTATTTTTACAACAATCACAACGCTTGCAACAATAGGTATTTATTCTGTAGCACAATTATTAGGTTACCCTGTCGCCATACCATCCTTAGAAAATGTTTTGCTAATCTATTTACTTGTTATGCTCTTTACGGCATTCTACTTACCAATTTTCTATAAATTTACCCAAAGGTACCTAATCTCTATTTTTTCACTGCTATATATTTTAATGATGGCACTAGCAAAAAATCTGTACTCTTTCTTTGCTGACAAGATACCTAATATAGGCTCCGTTTTTGCTTCTGTTTCTAATTGGCAACTGTTTCTAATGGCTACCATGTTCATCTTTGTTATATATGCTATTTCATGGTTTATTTCGATTCGAATATATGAAAACAAGGATTTCTAAACTTCCCTACAAACAAAGCTCATCCAACGAAAAGTGTTGGATGAGCTTTCGGCTTACTTCACACGAGTTCCATTCGGAATATCCGCAGATACCGTAGACAAAACTAGACGATCTCCTTCTTTCGCAGCGAGGATCATTCCCTCTGAGCGTTCTTTGCGCAAGGTGACAGGTTTGAGGTTGGCTACCATGATCACTTTTTGCCCTACGAGCTCATCTGGCTGATAATACTCCGTGATGCCAGAGACTACTTGGCGTCTTTCGTCTCCTAGATCTAGCTGAAGCTTCAAGAGACGATCTGCCCCTTTGACTTTATCTACTTCTAGAATCTCAGCAACTCGCAAATCTACTTTGCTGAACTGCTCAATATCAATGTAGTTATTTTCTTCCACTTTTGCTTTCTCCTCTTGCGGTTTTTGCTCCTTTTTAGGCGCTTCTGGAGCAGCATGTTTTTTCGAAGTGTTGATCATAATTTGATCGATCACTTCTCGTTCTTTTTCTAAATCCAGACGAGGGAAGATCGGGGTTCCTTTTTTAGTCTGAATCCCTTCTAAATAAGCTCCATACTGATGGATGGAATCCCAAGCAGTTGCTTCTCCCTCACTGATCCCGAGCTGTGCCCACATTTTTTGTGGAGTACGGGTCAAGAATGGCTGAATAAGAATGCTCACAATCCGCAGGTTCTCCAATAAGTTCGCCATCACGGAGCCTAAGGTATCACGATCCGCTTCATTTTTGGCGAGGTTCCATGGTGTGGTCTGCTCAATGTAACGGTTACCAGCACGGATGATCTCCCAGATTGCAGTTAGTGCATGAGAAAATTGCAATCTCTCCATCGTCGCCTCGACACGAGCCACTTTTTCAGCTACTAATGCCTTTAATGCTTCGTCGTGAGGAGTAGCATTCGGTACTATGGCAGGTACTTTGCCATCGAAATATTTCTCCACCATGGTCAAGGTACGATGCAATAGGTTGCCTAGATCATTGGCTAGGTCTGCATTGCTCCGTTCGAGGAAAGAGCTTGGCGTAAACGTGCCATCTTCTCCAAATGGAACTTCTCGTAGCATAAAGTAACGAACAGTATCGAGTCCAAAGTGGTCAACAAGTGGCACAGGGTCAATTACGTTGCCAAGTGATTTGGACATTTTGTCCCCATTTACCAAGAGAAATCCATGACCAAACACTTTTTTCGGCAAAGGAAGTCCAAGCGCCATCAAGAAGATTGGCCAATAGATGATATGGAAACGAACGATATCTTTCCCGATGATCTGAACATTTGCTGGCCAATATTTTTCGTATTTGGCTTGTAGTTCGGCATCATCTGAACCGTATCCGATCGCAGAGAGATAGTTGGTCAACGCATCAAGCCAGACATAGACTACATGTTCTGGATCGTTTGGCACTGGGATTCCCCAATCAAATGTGTTTCGAGAGATGGACAGGTCTTCGAGTCCACCCTCTGTCTTGAGGAAGTTTTGCAGCATCTCATTTTTACGGGAAACTGGTTCCACAAACTCTGGATGATCCTCGTAATACTGAATCAGACGATCCGCATATTTGCTCATCCGGAAAAAGTAGCTTTTCTCTTTGAGCTTTTGTACAGGACGTCCACAGTCAGGGCACTTGCCGTCTTTTACTTGACGGTCACTGAAAAAGGCTTCATCAGGTAGACAATACCAACCTTCGTATTCCCCTAGGTAAATATCTCCTTGATCGACAAACTGTTGGAAAATTTTTTGTACCACTTTTTTGTGGCGGTCTTCGGTTGTGCGGATGTAGTCATCATAGGAAATATCGAGCTTTTTCCATAGATCTTTGATCCCCACTACAATCTCGTCCACAAAAGCCTGCGGGGTCTTGCCTTCCTCTTCGGCACGCTTTTGGATTTTTTGACCGTGCTCGTCCGTACCAGTGAGGTACATTACGTCATAGCCACGCAACCGTTTGTAACGGGCGATGGCATCGGCTGCTACCGTCGTATAGACGTGACCGATATGTAGTTTGTTACTTGGATAATAAATGGGCGTTGTGACATAAAATGTCTTCTGATCACTCATTTTTTGCCTCCCTCTAAGTCATTCTCCATTTTCTTGACAATAAAAAAACCCGCCCTAAACATGGGGCGAGAGTTCACGCGGTACCACCCAATTTCAGCATCTCAATAGAGACACCCTCATCGGACACTTGTTAACGCTAGTGCGAGCGTATTTTCCTACTGATGAAAACTCACGTTCAGAAAAAACCTCCAGGGCCATGTTCCAAGACATCTGCTATACCGGCTTTCACCTAACCCGGCTCTCTTGTAATAGCTTCCGCGTTGTACTCTTCCCTTTCATTGGCAACGAGATATGGAAAGTTAATTTCTATTATAACTATTTCTTGGTCCAAAATACAATCTTATCTCTTTTAAACTCATCTTACGTGCTAGCGGGATCGATGTGCTAACTAATTTCTTCTGGCAAAATCGACAAAACGGAACTTATCTGGACGATGTCGAGACTCTGTATATTGAAACAAAGTGGCATCATCTAGATACACATAGTTTTTCACCACAACTACATTATAGTGTCCATCCAGATCCAAATAGGTACGATCTTCTTCCGTCGGTTCTTCGATTGTGATCTCTTTTCTAGCAAAACTGATAGCAAGCCCAAGTTCCCCTTCTATATATTCATAAATCGAGTTCTCACAAACCTCTTTTGTTAAGTTGGGAACACAAACCAAAAAATCTTTATCAAAAATGATTCGTTCCGAATTAATTTCTCTGACTCGATAAAGCTCCCACACCTTATCTCTCTTTGATAATTTCAATAAATCCTTTACATAAGGGAGTGGTGTGATCTTGTTTAGTTTTTCTACATGGGTGATCGTATGTTGCCCCATTTTTTGTGAAAGCTCTTTAAAGCTGACCAACCCAGATATCGGGAAATTAAACTTGTTCGCATCAAGCACAATCGAACCTTTACCTCTTACTTTATGAATGTAGCCATGTTCAGATAGCATGGTCAATGCTTTGCGAATCGTTTCCCTAGAAGCTTGATACATTTGCGTCAAGTCATGTTCAGAGGGCAACATAGATCCTACCGGAAGTTTGCCCTCTTGAATTTTGGTTGTTAATTCATCGTATATTTTCAGAAATTTATTTGTCATTCTTTTCACCGAAACCAGTTTATCATTTCTTTTTTAGATGATAAACAATCGACTCGTACGGACGTACACAAAGCTGTCTGTCTAGACTTGCAGAATCAAGATAATTGGATAGTAATATGGTAGCTTCAAATAAAGAGCCAACTAATGGTTCTGGCACAGTAAATGCCGTTTCATGGGCATAAAAATTATTCACAACAAGTAGTTTTTCCTCTCCATAAGTCCTCAGATAAGCAAATACATCACCATGATTTGGCTCTAATAACTCATAATCACCGAATGTAATAATATCTAGCTCTTTTCTAAGTGCAATGAGCTTTTGATAATGATAGAAAATAGAGTCAGGATCATCCAAGGCAGATTCGGCATTAATATCTTGATAATTGGAAGCAACATGAATCCATGGAGTACCTGTCGTAAATCCAGCATGTAGGTTCGCGTTCCATTGAACAGGAGTCCGCGAATTATCTCGTGATTTGTTTTGGATAATCCTCATTATTTCCTCTTCAGATTTACCCTGTTTCTTCATGATCTCATAATAGTTGAGCGTCTCTACGTCACGGTAATCCTGAATGGAATCGAATTTTGGATTGGTCATCCCAAATTCCTCACCTTGGTAAATATAAGGAGTCCCCTGCATCATATGAATAGTGGTCGCCAACATTTTTGCTGATTCTTGATAGTAACGCCCCTCATCTCCAAAACGACTTACAATACGTGGCTGATCATGATTACACCAAAAAAGTGCATTCCAACCGCCACCTTTATTCATTTGTACTTGCCACTGAGACAGGATCTCTTTTAATTTTAGAAAATCAAAGTCCGCGTGTGCCCATTTCTCACCATTCGGATAGTCCACCTTCAAATGATGGAAATTGAATGTCATATTTAGTTCGTTTCGATCTGGGTTGGTGTACTTTATACACTCTTTCAATGACGTAGAGGACATCTCTCCTACGGTCATGATGTCATACTGAGAAAAGACTTCTCGATTCATTTCATTTAGGTATTCATGTATGCGTGGTCCATCTGTATAAAATTTTCTCCCGTCTCCTGGCGGTATGGTTCCATCATCATTGGGAAAAGCCTGATCTTTTGAAATGAGATTAATAACATCCAAACGAAAGCCATCAATCCCCTTCTCCAGCCAAAAGTGCATCATGTCATAGATCTTTCTTCTTAGTCCTTCCTCTTCCCAATTTAAATCTGCCTGTTCTTCATCAAATAAGTGCAAGTAATACTGACCTGTTTTTTCATCCCATTTCCATGCCGATCCTCCAAATTTGGACACCCAGTTATTCGGTGCTTTTCCATCGACTTGATCTTTCCATATATAGTAGTTTCGATAAGGGCTATTCTTTGATTCTCTTGCTTTTTGGAACCAATCATGTTCAGTAGATGTATGGTTCACGACAATATCCATCAACACTTTGATACCACGTTGATGAGCCTCAGCAAGTAATTGGTCAAAATCCTCCATTGTGCCATATTCTTCATAGATATTGTAATAGTCACTGATATCATAACCATTGTCCTTTTGTGGAGAACAATATATAGGAGTAAGCCATATAACATCGACTCCTAGCTTTTTTAAATAATCCAGTTTATGAATGATGCCTAATAGGTCTCCTACACCGTTCCCTGTTGTATCATAAAAGCTTTTTGGATAAATTTGATACACTACTGCTTTTCTCCACCATTCATTCATTGTTCATTCCCTCCAAATTCAAATTCAGAAAAACGAAACCCTCGGTAAGCGGATTATGATGTCACATCCTCTCCAACCGAAGGAGTCGTTTGAAATCAATCTCTTATGATTATCTTTTCGTTTTGCCTAATACAAACGTGATGATAAACGGAACCACAATCGCGATCCCCATTCCGATAAAGAACGGAACCCATTTATCTGGCGCAATTGAGAAGAAACCTGGAAGACCACCTACCCCAACGGAAAGAGCAACTACTTTGTTCATCATGATAAAAGCTCCTCCCAAGGAAGCCCCCACCATCGCTGCAATAAATGGATAACGGTAACGTAAGTTCACACCAAACATAGCAGGTTCTGTAATTCCAAGGTACGCAGATATGGACGAAGAAAGCGCCAGTCCTTTTTGCTTTTCTTCTTTTGCCATAAACATCATCGCTAGTGCGGAAGATCCTTGAGCAATATTGGATAGTGCCAAAATCGGCCATAAGAATGTACTTCCAAGGCTACCAATCAATTGTAAGTCAACAGCAAGGAAAGTGTGATGCATCCCGGTCACTACTAAAGGTGCGTAAAGCGCTCCGTAGAGGAATCCTCCGATTGCCGGTACAGCACTAAAAATCCCCGTAAAAGCAGTGGTGATAGCGTTCCCAATTGCAAACGTAATTGGCCCAATTGCGATAAAGGATAGAAAACCAGTAACTAATAAACTAACAGGAGCAACCACGAGTAATTTGATCGCATCTGGTACTCGTTTATTTAAAAACAGCTCTATTTTGGCCAATACATACGAGGCAAAGAGAACAGGAAGTACTTGTCCTTGATAACCTAATTTATCTATATCCATTCCAAACAAGTTCCAAGTAGGAATTTCGCCTGCTTCTTTTGCTTTCCCATAATCCCATGCATTTAAAAGATCGGGATGTACTAGCACTAAGCCCAAAACAATTCCTAGTAAAGGACTACCTCCAAATCGTTTTACAGCAGACCAACCAATCAATCCTGGTAAGAAGACAAACGCTGTGTTGGCAATCAAGTTAATAATTCCTGCGATATCTTTCCATTGCTCATGAACATCTACGATTGATTTTCCTTCATAAAAAATATCAGACCCAGTCAATATATTGTTAATTCCCATCAATAAACCTGCTGTCACGATGGCTGGCAAAATGGGAATAAAAATATCTGCTAACGTTTTTACGGCTCGCTGTAGTGGATTTAAATGTTTCTGAGAAGCAGCTTTTGTTTCCTCCTTCGTAGCTGATTTTATTCCGGTTATCTCAACCATTTCTTTATATACTTTCTCCACAAGGCCTTGTCCAACCACTACCTGAAATTGACCATTGTTCGAAAAGGAACCTTTTACTACATCAATCTGTTCTAGTGCTTGTTGATCTACTTTTTGCTCATCATGAAGGGCCAATCGTAAGCGAGTTACACAATGTGTTGCTGAAGCGATGTTTTCTTTCCCTCCAACGGCTTTTACAATATCTTGCGCCGCTTGACGAAAATCCTCTGCCATATATAAGATCCTCCTTTTTGTTAACGTTTCCATTTTCAAGCTTTATGCAACCATCCAACCAACGTTCAAAATAATAACATGTATATACAAGTTCTATGCTTTTATTTTAGACTTGTATATACATGTTGGTCAAGAAGAAATGATAGCGCTTTCCAAATTATCTTATTCAAGTAAACCCTCTCTATTGGTATTACTCACATAAACAATCAACTTACTCCATATCTCAAACAAAAAAAAAGATCCTACTCACGGAGAGGATCTTTTGTCCAATATAAAAAGCAACATAAAACGGTTGACTGTTTTTTTGGGCTTTATTCTATCAGTTAGGAGTCTTTAGTGACCTCTTTTTATTTTGAACGTTTCATTATCAATGAAGTTAGCGCTTGCTTATACTCCTGCTGTAGCTCCTGTACAATTTCAGAAACAGGTTGAACTCGCTTAATTGCACCCACTCCCTGCCCTGCAGACCAGATGTCTTTCCATGCTTTAGCCGTAGACTGATTTAAATGGGAAAAATCTACATTTTCTTTTTTCTGGAGCTGATTTGGGTCCAAACCAGCCTTTTGGATACTTGGGATCAAGTAATTAGCATTCACACCACTAAACGCATCCGTATAAATAAGGTCGTCTAGGGTAGAGTCAACTAGCATGTTTTTATATTCTATAGCAGCAAAGCTCTCTGACGACGAAATAAATCGTGTTCCCATGTAGGCAAGGTCAGCACCAAGCGCTTCTACTGCCAAAATATCCTGACCACTGGAGATCGAACCAGCAATAATCGTTATCCCATTCCAAAATTCCTTTACTGCTCCCATGAAAGCGATTGGATTGATGGTTCCTGCATGCCCACCTGCTCCGTTACATACCAGAATTAGCCCATCTACCCCCTTTTGTGCAGCTTTTTTGGCATGGGTAATGTTACTTACATCCGAAAAAACAAGTCCATCATATTCACGTACGATACTAACCACCGAACTTGGATCCCCAAGGGAGGTAATCACAATCGGTGGCTTATATTTCTGGATAAGATCTAAATCAACTTGGTAACGTTTATTCGTCCGATGTACAATTAGATTTACTGCCCACGGAGCAATGCGTCGCTCTGGTTCTTTTAACTTGGCTTCTTTCCATTCATTTGTAATCTGTTTCATCCAATCATCTAAAGCATCTTCCGTACGAGCATTTAGTAACGGAAACGAGCCAATAATCCCCGCTTTACAACTCTCTATCACCATCTCAGGGCTAGAAACAAGAAACATGGGAGCTGCTATGACAGGTAGTTCTATATGATTATGAAGCTTAGGAGGTAACTTTGTGGACATTTTTCTCATCCTTTCCAAAAGATTATGAGATGCCTTATATTCATTTTAGCTTAGGACTAGCAAGTAATCATACTATTACGATGGTTTGTTATTCTTATAGAGCATGTTGCATAATTAGCCCAAAGCCAGAGGTTTTCTCCTTTTGAGATGCTACTATGAGCGATAGGGAGCCGGAGCAGATTAAAAGCGGGAAAACCGGCGGCGCGCCTACGTTTAACTTAGATTAACAAGCTATTATTAAAAATCCCCACTAGATCTAGTACCTTATAGGGATTCAATGAAGTTAGAGAATTGTTATTCAAACACATTTTCGTTTGCACATAAAAATGACATCAAGGCGAACCTCGATGTCACTCGTTTCTAGTCATAACGTTGCTAGTTGTTTTTTTACGTCTTTTTTTTCTTTTTTGATTTTCTTCAACTCTTGTTGGATTCCGGCTACTTTCTTTATAGTATTTGGATGAAGTATACCTTCTCTTTTTATGATATTAGATATATCTAGTTTCAAGGAAATTTCTTGCTGCTGTAATGTTTTCAGTTTTAACTCCAACGACATTTTAAACTCTTTTTGTTCTTTCATGATGATCACTCCTGATGTTTTCTAAGGAGTGAGGTTAGACTAGAAACCTGTGTCTAACTCTCACGCCCCGAACCAAAATCCGGTTTACCGATATCTCGGTTCGAGGCGTGAATAATCAGACGTATTCATTATATAAGAATCGTATTCATACAACAATACTTCCTTTGTAAATAAAGAGTGACACCAAGGAGTCCCTAGGTGTCACAGTTTCTAATCTAACAAATAATTTTCTTGTCCATTTTGTCTAGTTGTGCTAGCAATTTTTCTCTTTCTTTATCTAGATTTTTTAGTTTTTTATCTATTTTGTTTCTTGGAATGGCTTTGGCTTTTTCTCCTGTTATGGTTTCGAATTCAATCTTTAGAATAAAATCTACCTCGATGATTTTCTTTAAACTTACCTCAATTTTGAACCTTTTCATTTCTCTCATGATGATCACTCCTCTTGTTGTCTAAGGAGTGAGGTTAGACTAGAAACTGGTGTCTAACTCTCACGCCCCGAGCCCAGATCCGGTTTTCCAACATCTCGGTTCGAGGCGTGAATAGTAAGACATGCTTATTGTATGTGAATAATTATAATATAACAATGATTAAAAATTAAAATAAAATTATCTTCTACTTAATAAACTTTACTTCATACAAACACTAGCGATCCTTAACTAATACTACACAATTCCAACGTTTTTCCTAAAAGATGGCGTTCCAATAGGCGAAGAAGCTCGTCAGTACCATAAGATTACAATGATATAGCACGAAAAAATCATCCTAGCGAACGCTCACTAAGATGATTTTTATAAAAAAATTGTCTTTCATCTCTTCGATCAAGATCTCTTCACGTGCTTCCTATCTACCAACAAAGAGATTTTTATACTCCGTAATTTTCACATTTTCTAAGATAGTGGTTCCTCCAGTAGAAAAAGCAGATATTTTCGTATCGCCTGCATTGGAGAAAACTTGGTTTGAATGAACTACTTCTCCATCATCAATAAACATTTCTACGCTTGTATTATCAACCAAAATTCTCAGGTGTACCTTCTTCTTGTTTTTGTCAAAAGGTGCTTTACTTTCAACGAATTGAGTACTCGGAGTCCCTGTATGTTTTCTATTGACGAAGGAGAAACCTCCTTCTACAAATAAACCGGCATCAATATGTTTCGATCCATCATCAGATTCCCTTAAACGAAATCCAAAATTAGTTATGTTTTCCCAAGATATATCCGCTTCAATGCTGTATGTTTTTCCAGCGTCAGCTTGATCGAATATCGTTTTGTTTCCGTTTATTTCGATTTTTCCAAGATCAATCCTTTTCGAAACATTATTTGTATCATCTAGGCGTTCGGTTGGATTAGATACTAAAGTATATCTACCATTTTTATTTTTCAACTCTACTTTTCTTACTATAGAGTTTACTCCATTAAATCCTTCCGCTTTGGTTGGAGTGTTATGAGGATAATCCCAATTATTCATCCATGCTATAGCATATCTTCTACCTAATTTATCGTAACCAGGTCCGTCTTCAAATGTAACACCACCATACCAGTCAAAACCATAGTCTAACCATGTTGGTTCTGCTTTATCAGGTTTGAATTCTTTTCCGTTGAAATTACCAGTCCAATATGCGTAAGTATTCGGATCACCTTTGAATCTAGCATTAGCTGATACACCTAAAACCCATTTGTAATTCCCATCATCTGCTCTTAACAAGAAAAGATCAGGACATTCTAACACCCCAATATTAGGAGCCATAAACCCACTTATATAAACCCAATGTTTTAAGTCTCTTGACTCATAGAAGCCAATCTTATCGCCTTCTGCCATGGTCATTACCCATTTCCCAGCTTGACTATCCCAAATAACTTTAGGATCCCGGAAGTTTGGTTCACCTGGATTTTTCATGATAGGTTCGTCACTGTAGCTTTTAAATGTTTTTCCTCGATCCGTACTATACCATAAGAATTGTTCCTGCTTTTGACCGTCAGCAGATGGTTGAGTTACAATTGCAATTACTGCACCATACCCAAATCCTGCTGTATTTTCATTATCCACAACAAATGAACCTGTCCATGGATCTCCATTCTTATTTGTATATTTAGGAATCGCTACTCCTTTATCTTCCCAGATGACTAAATCTTTTGAGGTTGCATGCCTCCACTCTGTACCATTACCACCCCACGAGTAATCTCTGTTGTACAAATAGTAATAATGATACTCTCCATCAAAATAAATAGGCCGTTGTGGATCATTCATCCATTGATCTGGCACGGAGAAATGGTAGCCTGGACGATGTTCTGAATCTTTCCATGTTACATCTTCTGCTGCCACACTCTTTGTAAACCCTGAAAATATAGAAGAAGCGAAGATCGCTGCACAGGCTAATGCTACCAGTGCTTTCTTACTCAGGTTAACTGTTCTAAAAATTTTAAACAATTTTTAAGTCTCCCCTCTTCATAATCCTTAATACTTGCTACAAAAATTTACTTATATCACTTATTAAATACTATCATCTACCAACTTTTCTTTCCATTCTGTATATTTATAAGTACCTTTAAAATTCTGTAAACGCTTCTTTTTCCAAAAATAAAACGATAAATTTTGTAAATGCTTTCCCATCTCCGATTTGATAATTTATGAAATATACCTTATACAAAAGCATCCTAGCGAATCACTCACTAGGATGCTTCTTCTTATATAATATTTTCTTTCATCTCTTCCATTAATATCTTTCCACGTGCTTGTTTTGGATGATCTACCTCTAAGAGATGCGCGATTGTCGGTGCGACTGAGATCAACTGATGAGGAATCAGCACTTTCCTCCCTTCCTCAAACATAGGGCCATGTAAGATAAATGGTACATTTCGTTCTCCTTCTGCTAGATGACCATGTGCTCCACCTGCAGAAAGTCCGTGATTACTTGTAACGATATACAACGTATCTTTTAATTCATCGAGACTCTCCACCCACTTATAAAAGAGGGAAAGTTGAACATCTAATTCTTGAATCTGTTCGCGATATTCCTCACTATCTGGCCCTTTTGCTTTCCCAATCCGATCAATAGAACTGAAATGTAGAGACAGAAAGTCAGGCTTTTCTTGTTGGAGTATCTCTTTTGCCTTTTCTAGGACTTGTTGATTGGATTCTTGAATAGACTTCGGTTCCACAATCTCCGTATATTCCGATCCCCATAAATCAGCTAAATATTTCGATCCAATAATCTTGCTCTTTTTTCCTTTTTCTGAGAGTTTTTGCATGAGATTCTCCACTTGCTGAGTTGGTGAAATATAAAGATCTTGCAAGATTTTATGATCCCTTGGATAAGCTCCCGTGTAGAGAGAGGCAGCGGTAGAGTACGTTCTTGCCGGATAGAGGGTCTCCATCTTGCTATAAGTTGTTCCTTTACTCTCCAACCAATCAAAAAAGGGAGTATAGGCATCTTCTAGACGATCTTTGCGACAACCTTCCAAGACGATTAAAATGACACGTCTAGCTTTTGCTTTTTGGGAAACTGGATAGACAAAACGGTCCATCTCTACTGGCTTCCAGTCCCATAATTTGTAATGTAGCCAAATGGTGATCGCAATCCAGACGATCAGGAACACCAAATAGGACATGTGAGGCAGTTCAAAGAAATTCTGGGTATACCCTGTCTGCATAACAAGTAACAGTAAAAATATCTTGGGCAGTTGCTCCTGGGCATTTTCACTTGTCGGTCCACTATGTACCACTAATTGTTTCCAATAAGTTTGGTAGTTGTGTTTGGAAGTACCTAGTTTCCGATGATAATACCATGTTCCGATACCAAATAAGTTCCACCCTAAATAAAGTACCAAAGCAAAGAGCAGTAAACCAACATGGAACCCACCAAATAGTCCCTGATAAAAAACGATGGGTAGCCACAAGACTGGACGGAGTTTTAATGGAAATTCATAGAAGTAATATAAAACAAACAGTGGTAATGCCCATAAAGTAGCTAATAGCCAACTCCCAAACTGAAAGTCCCACGCAAAAAAGTGAAAGAAAAGAAACGCCACCATAACGAAAGTAGGCGTAAAAATCTTTCCTTCCCGCAAAGCTATCCACAGCTTCGGTTTCCATAAATCCCAGTATTTAACGTAATTCATTCTGTATCACCTTTCTATTCGATCCCACACCTTCCACAACTTATGAACAACTTATCCACAAAAACGACCTAGTTATCCACAGTTATCCACAAGTCTTGTAAAGCGGCACCTCATTCGGAGGGAATTTACCTTCTTCCCATATGGAATGTTCGTTGACCTTAATCTATTACTTATGGAAGTCATCTGCTCATCGGAATGGGATAAGGGAAATCTTTCTTACTTTATACCCGATCATATCTTGTTTGGAACGGGGTAACATGTTTTCGGATTTTTCCTGCTTTGGCAGCCTGTTCTAACTCTTGGCGAAGGCGAGTCACTTCCCAACTTACCCCTAGCTCTCGATTGATCGAGGAGATCGCTTGCACGAGATCTGTATCAAAGAGGGGTAATAGCGGAGTCAGCGCTTGTAAGAATCCCTCTTCTTTCTGACGAGATGCCTGCATCAATTCATCAAATGGATTCATCGTATGAGGGCTCGTTGTATAAGCTGCTCGAACCCGGATAAAGACTGTCCGTCCAAAAGCAGCGGAAGAGACAAACGTATCCCCAGATCGTAAGTATGGTAGACGTTTCCCTTCGTCTTCTGTTAGATCGGTCTCTTCACGAAGCGTCTGAATATCTGTTCCACGTACTGTCCGAAAGACGAATTTGGAGTTAAGTTGCGCAGTAATCGTCTCATCTAATAACGTAGGACGCTGTGTTGCTAAGAAAAGAAAGACTCCGTATTTCCGTCCTTCTTGCGCAATTTCCTTAAGAACAGATTTTGCTGGAGAATCTACTCCCTTTGGTGCAAAGTTATGGGCTTCATCCATCACAATGACAAACGGAGGAAAGAATTGACCTTCTTCGCCATTCATCCGAGCATCCCGATAATCTCTTCGTTTACGATAGAGTGCACCGGTTACATAAGTTGCAAAGACTTGAAGGAGCCAAGAAGACCCTTGGACGGATACTAGCTTTCGCTGTTCAATACCTCTTTCAATCTCTTTAATATCTCTAGTGAAAATCCCTGATCTTTCTAATCGTCGCAAGCGCCAATCGATCCCACGCAAAGAGGAAGCATGTACACTTGGATACTTTTTGAGCAATTTTTGTAGAGCAGAAATTCGTTCGACTTCTGTTGGAGTATCTGCCTCTTGCAACTGTTTGTCCAAATTTTTCGCTTCAGCTGCTTCCATTAGATTGCGAATTCGGTCACTAAAAGAGATAAATGTATCACGAGTTTTATGCAATGCTTCTACTGCACTTTCCATCGAACTAGTCAATTGTCCACCCGCAGCGTGTAAGAGGGAGATGATATCACGTGTGCTCAGATCGGTAAAGGAGATACCTACTTCTTTTCCAATTTGGACGGTCAAAAAGCGATCAGAATAATCAGGTGCTATCTCTTCTAGTCCAGGAGTCACCGTAGAAAATTCCATTTCAAAATGTGGGTCAAAGACAATCGTCGGGATCTGTAAATTCATCAGTTCTTCCATCATGACACGCAGACCAAATGATTTACCTGATCCAGATCCACCAAACACACCCACATGTGGATATTGATGCATGGATCTCACATCAAATAAAAAAGGAATCCCATTCTGTTCACGTAGTTCCCCTTGTTCGAGCACTTTTAGTTTGTGATGTAAATCTTCACTCATCGTTTTCGCAATCGAATCAGTCCCCCGGACTTCCCCTACAACCATCGATTCGTTGGGATCAGCTTTAATCAATAAGTGGCGGACTTCTTCAAACTCTGGTAAACGGACAGAGCAACCTGTGATCACTGGATGGGCTGCTTCCTCAAAAAGACGTACCTTGGCAATATTTACTTCATCTGATTCAATGTCATAACCAATCGTACGAAGGGTCTGAAGGATGGAAGCATCTACTACCGATTTTTCATATCCCATCGGAAGCAATCGATTGTACGAAGCAGTCTCTACTACCTCTCCTTTTGGATCAGATAAAATTGGGTCTTCTAGGATCAATATTTCATTAATACGAAATTTACGCTCCTTGGAGACAACATAGACCTCTTGTTGATTGGTTACTCCTACTACTTGCATCATCATTTTCTCTTCCTTTCTAAAAACCATATCAAAGGCAATATAGAGACACATTTTCTTTCATTATGACGTCACACTCACTCTGAAAAACTTGATCGAACCTCTTCCATTGCTTACTAAATCACTCGCTCATTCCGTTTGGTTGCAAGCAATCGGTGACGAAGTTCCGGGTCAATATATTGATCGATCATCCCTTGAACAAGAAGGTCTGTTACTCGAACTTGATTATCTACAATATCCAGCCAAAAAGGGATTCCTCTACCTTGCTTAGGAGTCAGGGTATAGACTAAATCAGCTAATCTCTTGCGATCCCACTTTTGCGCCATTAATCCATCAATACTAATCGGTACAGGGTGATTGGATGTGCGGACAGCCATTTTCCAAAGTCCATTTCCAGATGGAGACCAATCTTCCCATTCGTAAGCCTCCCCTTCTTTTAGTACTCCATAGAGAAGATCACGATCGGAGAAAGCCGGATATTCAGGATAGATCTCTTTCGCTAAACGCCTGGCACCAATCTCTTCCGAAACTCCAATAAGCAGGACATTCTCTTCTTGGGCAGTTTCCATTAGCTTATTGCATTTTTCCCAATCCCGAATAGCGAAGAACGAAAGCGAGCCATCCATTAAAACCACTTTTGGTTTCCACTTTCTCATCGCTTCCATCGCAACATCCATCTCCAGAATAGAAAGTTTGGCACCACGTTTACTGGCTTCCCGTGCCAATTGCCCATCTTCTAAAGAAGAAGATTCTTCTTCCTCTTCTAATAAAGGGGTATAGAGATCCGCCTTCCACGCCTCTTCTCCTTTTGTTCCTTTCGCAAGTGCTTGAAAAATAGAGAGTGTACGAAGTTCTGGTCCCTTCGTCGAGTTAACCGAACCATCTACTCCAACAAGACTCTTATCCTCCATCCAATCTTGGAGCTCCTGATCTGGTAGATTTTGCACAAAAAAGAAGCTTCCTAAGTTTGCAATTTTTTGTCGAATCCTTGTCGAATCTAAAACATCCTTTGGATAGCTAGTTAAGAGAGCTTCATTTAACTTTCGCAGCTTTCCTTTCAATTCCTCTGATACTGGTATCATAACATGTCCTCCTAATGAAAAAAGCTAGTGTTTTCAAGGGATTAGGCTTTTTTTTAATTCTTCTTCTTACATCCTAAAAAGGAAATTTTCTACATTGTTAACTTCTTCAAGAAAATTTCTATAAAGATAGGAAAGTAATATTGACTCAGTTGGGAATCGTTGGTATGATGTTTTTGACGCTACAGATGTCGAAATTTGACGGCAAATCGAAACATACCAAAAAGAGATAGTGCTTCAAATACCAAAGACCAAAAACCGAGAGGGGCTTTACAAATGCTAAAATCTACGGGTATTGTACGGAAAGTGGACGAGCTGGGTCGTGTAGTAATTCCTATCGAATTACGTCGAACTTTGGGGATTGGCGAAAAAGACGCTTTGGAGATTTATGTCGATGGCGAGCGCATCGTATTAAAAAAATATGAGCCAGCTTGCATCTTCACCGGTGAAGTCGACGAAACCGTACGTTACAAAAACAAAGTAGTAAGCAGAAAATGCATTGAAGAAATGTACGAGCTACTTCAAGATAAAGTCACAGTAGAGTAAAAGTTTCTCTCCTATACCATATCATAACAAATAGCAAGAAATTTTCCTGCTGTTTGTACTGCTAAATACACATAATAAAAACCGAGCTACTCCCTTTTCTAGAGGAGAGCTCGGTTTTTTGCTTACTCTTGTCCATGATAGATCTGATAAATTTCCCGCTTAGGAACATCACGTTCTTTGGAGGCCTGCAAAATCGCTTCTTTTTTAGACAGTCCTCTTTGGATGTATTCCTCCACATGCTCAATAGGACTTAACTCTTGCCACCATCTATTCTCAAGTGTATCTGGTCCAATACTGGATCCCTCGACAATGAACGTATACTCTCCCCGCGTTCCATGTTCTTTCAAATAATCCAAAGCATCCACAAGCTCTCCTCGAATCCACTCTTCATGTTTCTTGGTCAGCTCACGTGCAATTGCCACTTTGCGATTTCCCCATATCTCCAATAGATCAGCCAACACTTTTTCTAAGCGGTGGGGAGACTCGTAAAAAATAACAGTCTCTGAAAAATACTTCCAATTCTCCAAAACCTTACGTCGTTCTTTTCTCTCTCTAGGAAGAAAACCAAGGAACAGAAACGGATGGGTAGACAGTCCCGAGCAAGTTAAAGCAGATAGCGCTGCATTAGCCCCTGGAATAGGCACTACCGGGATTTCACAATCTGTCGCCATCTGAACGACGATATGCCCCGGATCAGAGATTGCTGGTAAGCCAGCATCACTTACTAGAGCTATGTTTTCCCCAGCAAGCAATCGCTCTACCAATGCTGTTCCTCTTTGCTTTTCATTGTGTTCGTGATAGGAGACCGTTGGGGTCGATATACCAAGATGATTGAGTAGTTTTCGAGTATGCCTTGTATCTTCTGCAGCGATTACATCCACTTCTGTCAATATTTCTTGTACTCTTTCACTTACATCTCCTAAATTGCCAATAGGTGTTCCCACTACATAGAGGATTCCTTTTTCTTGATTAAAGCTTTTTTGGATCCACATCGATTTGATCCCCTCTTTGAGCTACCAAACTCTCTTTTTGTTTTCTGGAGAGCTTCTTCATTTGAATCTCTCGCTTCAATGCACTTGATCGATTTGGAACTTGTTCATAATAACAGTAGCGAACTGGTAGACGCGTTCTCGTATATTTGGATGCAACCCCACGATTGTGAGCTGCCAGCCTTTTAGATAGGCAATTCGTGATCCCTATGTAAAAGGTGTCATCTGAACACTTTAATATGTAAACATAGTAAGGTCGTTCCAATTTCTAGCTCCTATTGAAGGAAAGAAGAGGATACCACATTAACGTGCATCCTCTTCCTCACTCTTATTCAAAAATGCTAAACAAAATAAACAATCCCCATCTGTCCTCAGTCTACCATAGTGTAGATTGCAAATATGGAAACCTTCTGTATACAGGTTGGCTAGATGATTGAGTGCATTTTGATCCTCTTCGCCTACCACTGTTTCAGAGGTTTCTTTCTTCCCTACATCCTTACGGTCTCTCTCATTTGTTTGCAATTCTCTAAGACGCTGGTTCTCCATCTCGAGTCTTGTATTCTCTTCCATCAATTGTACAATCTGCTCTTTTAGTCCACCCAGCTCTTTGTAAAGCTCCCCAATTTGTTCTTCCACTTGGGCAACTAACTGAAATACCGCCTGTTTGTCCAAGCCTCCACCTCATTAATCGATCCGCTTGTTTGATCCAGTTACCTGCTAAAAAAGAGAGAACGAAAACTCCTTCATGTAATTACTTAATAGATACGCCATTTTAAAAAGAGCCTTTTGTTTGGTATACACAGTCGTTCTCATTAAACTTCAGAAGCAACTTCATCTAACGAATGTTCCACCACGTTTCCGCTTTCTTCTAACTGAACTTGTACTTTTCGTTCCAAAAGATCTAACATTTTTACTTCCCCTTCTCCATAAGGGGTTGTTATTTTTTCACCGATGTCTGGCAACGCCATTTTCGATTCCTCATAATGGTCATTTTCAAACTTCAGGCAACACATTAACCGTCCACACAACCCAGATATTTTGGCAGGATTTAGCGAGAGATTCTGATCTTTTGCCATTTTGATCGAGACTGGTTCGAAATCACCTAAAAAAGAGGAACAGCATAAAACACGCCCACAGGGTCCGATTCCTCCTAACATCTTCGCTTCGTCTCGAACTCCAATCTGTCTCAATTCAATACGGGTTCTAAATACAGTTGCTAGATCTCTCACTAAGTCACGGAAGTCTACTCGTCCTTCCGCCGTAAAGTAAAAAATAATTTTATTGCGATCAAATGTATACTCAGCATCCACTAACTTCATTTCTAGACTGTGTTGATACACCTTTTGCTGGCAAAGGTTCAGAGCTTCCTCTGCTGCATCCTGATTCTCGTCCATTTGCTGGATATCCTCTAAAGTCGCTGTGCGAATTACCTTACGTAAAGGTAGTACCACTTCATCCTCTGCCACATATCGAATACCGAACACTACTTCTCCATACTCTATTCCACGGACCGTTTCTACGATCACAGCTTGTCCCTGTTGAATCGGGACATCACTTGGATCAAAATAATATATTTTACCCGCTTGTCGAAAGCGGACTCCAATTACTTTTAGCAATGTGTTCATCCCTCCTGCATCGCCAAGACCATCTTTTCCAAGATCGCCTGATCCTGCATGGGTTTCCCTAAATCTCGACGCGCTTTCATCACCTTTTCCATCAAAGAAAGCAGACTTGGTAGATCTTTTAGGTAGGCCTGCCTTTCCAAGTTGTCTCGCCAAGGTAGAAACAATGCCCTATCTTGAACTGTCTGATTTGCTGTTCGTAACAACTCTCGTTGCCACATCATCAACAAATCCAGCAGAACAGCAGCTTGTCCTTCTTGAATGAGTGTCGAAAAGGGTTCCTGATATATAAAAAGAAGAGCCTCTGTCTTGCCGACGAGTATCTCTTGATTCCATTTTATCATCTGCTCAATTAATTGGGCAAATGCTTCCAATTCCATTATATGGGTATCGAATGGCAAATTGCTATAGATCTGAGCTTGCCAGTCCGGAAGTTCCATCTGACGAAACTTGCTGATTTTACTCTCTAAGTTGGCCTCTGGAAATCGAACAATCTGACACCGAGAACGAATCGTCTCGAGAACCGACTGCTCCGTTTGGGTAAACAGAATTGCAACTAGAGGCGAGACTGGCTCTTCCAAGAATTTCAAAAGACTATTGGCAGCAGAGAGTGTCAATAAATCTGCTTGATGTAGGATCAAAAAACGTCTCGTTCCTGGTCTAGGAGTAAAAGAAAATTGCTTTTGCACAGCTCGAACTTGATCAATTTTAATAGAGGCACCATCTGGATAGACCTCTATTATCTCTGGACTATTGCCAGTTTCTATTGTGCGACAAGCAGTACAATGATCACAAGAATCTTCGGTCTGCTGATCACAATTTAGCACCTTAGAAAACTGAATCGCAATATTGCGTTTTGCTTCCTGCGCACCAGTAAAGAGGTAAGCATGTGCAACTCGGTCTGCACGAATCGCATTGCGCAAGAAATTCTTTACACTTTCTGGTGCATCAGTATTAGCCCAAGTCAAAATGCTCCCCCTTTTCCATTCATTACTAGTTCCCTATTCGAAACGGTTCCCCTTCTAATAAAACTCCCTAACACAAAATAGAGAGAACGGAAAAAAATTTGATCTTAAAAAGCGTCTTGGTTCAAATCAAGGAAAGTGTTCTGAATCAAGACCCACAGTGTAAGATTTTTCCACCAAACAGAAAAATCATCTTTTCTTTTTCAACCGTCCATTTCTCCATTAAATGGGTGCTTTCTTATCAAATGCTCTAGATCTGAACGAATCACCGAAAACAGATCTGCTTTAGGTAACGTTCCATCCAATAGACGAATTCGATCTTGTTGGCTTTCTGCAAGCTGCTGATATCCCTCACGTACTCGTTGATGGTACTCTCTGCTTTTTTGTTCTATTCGATCTTTTGCTGAACCTCTCTCTTGAATACGTTGTTCTCCGATTTCCCATGGTAAGTCTAGTACATAGGTACGGATTGGAAGAATATATTGAATCGCAACTTGATTGATACTCTCAACAATGTTAGCAGGAATGGAGCCTGCAAAGCCTTGATATACCATCGTTGAATCAATATACCGATCACAGATCACTACTTTCCCGCTTTCTAGAGCAGGTCTGATTTTTTCTGTTACCAGTTGCGCACGAGATGCGGAATACAACAGAAGTTCTGTTATCGTCCCCATCTCCGTTAAATCAGGATGGAGCAATAACTCTCTGACTTGTTGTCCAATTCTCGTTCCCCCAGGGTCTCTGAGTGATATATAAGAAATATTTTTGTCTTGTAAATAATGTTCTAAATATCGGATTTGAGTCGTTTTTCCAGCCCCTTCAGGACCTTCTAACGTAATAAATAAGCCGTTCACTTCATTCTCCCTCCAAATGTTCATTTCATTGTAACACGGAAACGAAAAGGGAGGAAGAAAGTCGAATACCACGAATTTTGGCTCCTGCCTGTACTAATTTTTGAAGCCAAGCTAATTTGGATTCTGTATATACTTCCCCAGGCAATATTGTCGGAACTCCTGGGGGATACGGAATGATCGATTTGGCTGCAAATTTGCCTACTACGTCTGTTATAGGAAGCCAAACAACTTCTTTTTTTCGTATTGATTCATATGAAATGGAGTGAGAAGAAATTCTGCTATCTGGGAATCGTGGTATTTCTTCTGCTGCCCAAGTCGAAATCTCCTGATCTAGCTCATCCAATGCTTGTTGTAAAAGGAGAAAGTCTGCTTTTTTACTTCCAATTGATGCAACAGCTAATACTCCAAATGCATCTGCCAACTCTGTATAGATTCCTTTTTTCTCTAGCCACTCAGCTATATGAAAACCCGTTACAGATTTATTGGCGGAAAGATATATCTTAAAAGGATCTTGATTGGGACTATGTAATTCTGTAATATACTTCAGGTTTCTTAAATAAACACGAAAATCGTTGAGCTCTCCCATTTTCTTATCCAATAATTTTTCTCCCTGTTGTTCCATGATCTGTCTAGCCAGATCGAGTGAAGCGAGTAAGGGATAGGATGGACTACTAGACTCCACCATTCGTAACGCCTCGGAAATCGCTTCTTCATCTAGCAAACTCCCTTGTATATGTAACATCGAACTCATCGTAAAAGAAGGTAACATCTTATGTGTAGATTGAACAACCAGATCTGCTCCACTAGAAAGCGCACTTGCAGGTAGAAAAGGGTGAAAAGCAAAATGAGCACCATGTGCTTCATCAACTAACAATGGCACATTTGCCTGATGACACCTTGTGGCAATCTCTGAAATCGGTAATATTCGTCCATAATAATTTGGAGAAGTGAGAAAGACCGCTTGAATATCTGAATAAGTACGTAAGTATTGGTCAACTAGATCCGCAGTATAAGGAAGTTCTTTTTGTGTGATAGGGTCGAATCTTGTTTCCATACAGACCGCCTCTGCCCCAGCAAGGTAACATCCATGATAGACAGCTTGATGAGAATTCCGAGCAATCAGGATTTTCTCCCCTGGCTTGCAAACAGACAAAACTGCTGCCAAAATGCCCGCTGTCGTCCCTCCTACCAAAAACCAAGTTTTTTGTGCCCCAAATGCTTTAGAAGCTAATGATTGCGCTTCTGCAATCACACCTTCGGGCTGATGTAAATCATCAAGCTCCCCTACTTCTGTTAAGTCATACTTCGCAATTTCTTGAAGCCAACTAAAGCTGGGAACTGCATTTCCCTGTTTGTGACCAGGCACATGAAAATTACTCTGGCTCCTTTGCTGATGTTGTTCCAAAGATTCTATGATTGGAACACGATTGTCTTTGAGCATTTACTTTCTCCCTTCTAGTTGTGGTTATGCCCATAACGCGAGATAAAAAAAGAGACTATGATTAGCCTCTTGTTCATTACTTAATCTGTATGGTTAAGCAGATCTGGAGGACTGCTCATATCATCTATCCATAGTTTTGGAATTTGGTGTAAGAAGAAAAAGTACTCTGGATCGTCCAGTGTTACAGTCACTAACCTCTGCTCACATGTACAGCAAATCGCTTTTTCACGAATAAGCAAATGTTTTTCTTCTACCCCACCACAAATTATACAGGTTGGTGTTAATACATGTACACACATTCGCCTCACAACCCTTCTAATTAATTAGTCCCACTATTTACATTTTTGTATTTACTTATACTAAGTTCACCATCATTTTTGTGAATAACCTTCCAAATAATAGGTAAATATATCCAAAACAAATCTGGTCTGTAATCTAACTTAATAACCAACACTGGAAGTCTGTTCCATTACTTTGAAAGGAAAAACATTCTAATGATCCCTACGACTGAACAATGGATGATTCCCTTTTTGTTTGGAGTTTTCCTCCCTATCTTTATTTTCCTGAGACTTTATTATTTCTCGCAATATACAGATAAGCAATAAACCTAATATTTTTCTTCTAAATGATAGAAAACCAAGCCATTCCCTCTTTTCAGCATATGCTATGAAGACCCGGCAATATGTAAGGAGGTGAACAAATGGCAGAGGCAAATCGCTTTTTAATTGCAATTGACGATGGTCACGGGCAAGAGACATCAGGAAAACGAACTCCTGTCATTCCAGAATTAAGGCGATCCATTAAAGAGAACGAGTTCAATCGAGCGGTGGCGTCTTTATTGGATCAAGAATTACGCCGATTAGGTTTTCGCACCCTTTTAGTTGCTCCGACTGATGTAGATACCCCACTAGCTAATCGAACAAATTTAGCGAACAGCCGAAAAGCAAATATCTATGTTTCTATCCACTATAACGCAGGTGGAGGACGAGGCATCGAAACTTACTATTATCCTGGTAGTTCCTCTGGAAAAAAACTAGCAGAAACAGTTCATCGTCATATCACCAAAGGGACCTCTCAAGTAAATCGTGGTATCAAAACCGCTGATTTTTATGTACTACGCGAGACCAGCATGCCTGCCATTCTGATCGAATTTGGGTTTATGGATGATCCAGGATTGATTGAAGCCAGACGCATGTTAGATAAAGCATTTCAAACGGAATGTGCGTTAGAAACAGCTCAAGGTATTTGCGAGTATTTTGGAGTTCCTTACAGAACTTCTCCTCCTAATCCCGTACCTCCTAACGCTCCAAAACCATCGGTTCCCAAGTATCCAGGATATCTTATTAAAAAAGGGTCTATCGGTTCCTCTGTACGTCTAATTCAGCGTCAATTAGGCGGCCTTGTAGTAGATGGAATATTTGGTCCCAAAACAGAAGCACGAGTAAAGGCTTTCCAAAAACAAAAGAAATTAGCTGTTGATGGAATTGTAGGCCCCATTACATGGCGATCCCTCTTTGGATCATGATTAACCTTAGATTCTCCTACCTCAGTAGAAACAAAATGATGATGGTATGGGAATCAGAAGAGCACCGTCCATTTATGCAGGGACAGTGCTCTTCTGATTATCCAACATCTTTTGGAATCATAGTATATGTTAAATCAAAAAACCACTTAGGCTACCGAAGTAGCAACTAAGTGGTTTTTGGTTTGCCTGGCAATGACCTACTCTCCCAGGACCCTGCGGTCCAAGTACCATCGGCGCTGGAGGGCTTAACGATCGTGTTCGGGATGGGAACGAGTGGGACCCCTCCGCCATTATCACCAGACAGTCAGTGTCAAGACATATGAAATATGTCACACCCTGAAAATTAGAACAGAAGGCCAAGTGTGTTGCAAATCGAAAAGTAAGACATGTGAGGAAAAGCCCTCGACCGATTCGTATCTGTCAGCTACACATGTTACCATGCTTCCACCTCAGACCGATCTACCTCGTCATCTACAAGGGGTCTTACTTCCACGAAGGAATGGGAAATCTCATCTTGAGGGGGGCTTCGCGCTTAGATGCTTTCAGCGCTTATCCCGTCCATACTTGGCTACCCAGCGGTGCCTCTGGCGAGACAACTGGTACACCAGGGGTATGTCCATCCCGGTCCTCTCGTACTAGGGACAGCTCCTCTCAAATTTCCTACGCCCGCGACAGATAGGGACCGAACTGTCTCACGACGTTCTGAACCCAGCTCGCGTACCGCTTTAATGGGCGAACAGCCCAACCCTTGGGACCGAATACAGCCCCAGGATGCGATGAGCCGACATCGAGGTGCCAAACCTCCCCGTCGATGTGGACTCTTGGGGGAGATAAGCCTGTTATCCCCGGGGTAGCTTTTATCCGTTGAGCGATGGCCCTTCCACAAGGAACCACCGGATCACTAAGTCCGACTTTCGTCCCTGCTCGACTTGTAGGTCTCGCAGTCAAGCTCCCTTATGCCTTTGCACTCTATAGGCGCGATTTCCGACCGCGCTGAGGGAACCTTGGAGCGCCTCCGTTACATTTTAGGAGGCGACCGCCCCAGTCAAACTGCCTGCCTGACACGGTCCTCGAACCGGATGACGGTTCTGAGTTAGAACTCCGATACGACCAGAGTGGTATCCCACCGACGTCTCCTTGGAGACTGGCGTCCCCAAATCATCGACTCCCACCTATCCTGTACAAGTCGTACCCGAGATCAATATCAAGCTGCAGTAAAGCTCCACGGGGTCTTTCCGTCTTGTCGCGGGTAGCCAGCATCTTCACTGGCAGTACAATTTCACCGGGTCTCTCGTTGAGACAGCGTCCAGATCGTTACGCCTTTCGTGCGGGTCGGAACTTACCCGACAAGGAATTTCGCTACCTTAGGACCGTTATAGTTACGGCCGCCGTTTACTGGGGCTTCAGTTCAATGCTTCGCTTTAAGCTAACACATCCCCTTAACCTTCCAGCACCGGGCAGGCGTCAGCCCCTATACTTCGCCTTACGGCTTCGCAGAGACCTGTGTTTTTGCTAAACAGTCGCCTGGACCTCTTCACTGCGGCCCCCAAAAGGGGGCACCCCTTCTCCCGAAGTTACGGGGTCATTTTGCCGAGTTCCTTAACGAGAGTTCTCCCGAGCACCTGAGGATTCTCTCCTCGCCTACCTGTGTCGGTTTGCGGTACGGGCACCAAGACTCTCCTAGAGGCTTTTCTTGGCAGTGTG